>SMXS01000049.1 GCA_004356955.1 Alphaproteobacteria bacterium
ATTTGCGCCTTGAGGGCTTCCAAGCCGTTAAATTTCTGTTCCGGCCGAATGAACGACACCAGATCGACCCCCAGATGCAGGCCATATAGGTCGCCATCAAAGTCGAATATATGCACTTCAAAGGTCAAGGTCGTTTTGTCGAAGGTGGGCCGTATGCCCAAATTCGCCACGCCGTCATAAGTGCCCTGGTGGGGACCTTCTTCGACATAGGCCCGCACAGCATAGACGCCCAGTTTTGGTTCCAGATAACCGTCCCAGGCGACATTGGCTGTGGGGAAGCCGATGGTGCGGCCGCGCTGGTCGCCCATTTCAACACGGCCTTCCACACGCCACCAATGGCCCATTAACCTAGCAGCATCGACCGGCTTGCCGCCGCGCAATAAGGCGCGGATCTGGGTGGATGAATAGGCCACATCATCATGTTGAACCGGCTGGACCACTGTGACGTCAAAGCCCAATTCTTTGCCCATGCGGATCAACAGGTCGGTGTCGCCGGTGCGGCCCTTGCCATAACGTTGGTCATAGCCGGTTACAACGTGTTTAACCCCAAGTTTGCCGACCAACAGGTCTTGCACGAAAGCTTCCGCAGCCATATTGGCCAAGGCATCGTCAAAGGCCAGGACGAACATGGCGTCCACGCCATAGGCCTCCAGCGTGTGGGCTTTGTTTCGCAGCGACATCAGGCGAAAATTTGGTGCGTCGGGGGCAAAGTATTCGCGGGGATGGGGCTCGGTGGTCAGCGCAGCCAGGGGCGCGCCTTCTTTGGCGGCGATTCGTGCGGTCTGGTCAAAGACAGCCTGATGTCCCCGATGGAAACCATCGAAGTTGCCCCATGCTACAACAGCGCCTTTGGTGTCGGCAGGCAAGTCATCAGTATGTCGGAAAATCTTCATGTGAAGGACGTCCACTCTGGTCGGCAATATACAACCACACACGCAGGCAGTGCCACACAAGCACAATTGCTGCAAGGGTTGTGTTTGTTCTGTGCGAACCTATTTTCACTGTCATAGAGGCTTTACGAATACATCCCAGTGGGGCGGGGAAGGTGAGTTTCTGAAATATTCTGTTATCTTTGAATGTGGGTGTAAATTTTTCAAAAGGTGATGCCATGGGTTCAAAAAGAACTGGTCAAAGCCCAGGCTAAGGGAATAATAAGCGACACCATCAAAATCCCCGGCGGTATAAACCCGGCGGTATAAGCAAGGGCGGCATCACCGACAAGATCCGCAGCCAAGACCAACAACGACTTCAGTCGCCAGACCAAACAGGACGCCAACATGTCAGACAGTGAAGAAATTTATCAAGTGATCACCGCAAATCGGCTTCGCGACGGTTTGATCGTCTATTTGACCAAGGACGACAGTGTCACTGGATGGACCGAAACTATCAGCTATGCCCACATTGCGGGCGAAGACGAGATTGAAGCGTTGTTGGCGACAGCCAAAACCTATGAAGACTCTAATGTCGTCGTTGGCACCTATGCAGTTGAAATTGCAGGGTCTAAAGTACCCCTGACCGCGCGCGAACGGATCAGAGCTGCGGGACCCAGCGTTCGTTATGGCGATGACGCGGTCCCGTTTAACAGCTCTGACTTCGAGATTTGATGCGATCCAACCCTATATCGGGAAATGGGCCATATGATCAGCAGAAAGGGGCTAATCGGATGAACCGACGTCGTATGGCTGTGGCCATCTCTGTTTTTCTGTGTTTTGTCGTGGCGTCCCATGTGGCGGTGGCGGCTGATCAGTGCATGTCCAAGGCCGAATTTCGTGCAGAACGCGTTCGGGCTTTGCAGTCAGGCCTGATGTTCGCGGCCTTGAAATGCGTGCACAAGCCGCATCTGGGCTTGCAGGAAAATTATAATGAAATCATGCAACGCTATGGTCAGGACCTAGCCAAACATTCAACCAAGGTTCAGCTGTATTTCCGGCGTACCCAGGGGCCTGAGCATCGTCGCCACCTGCACAAATACATCACGGGTATGGCGAATCGTTATTCAGTGATCAGTTTCAGCCAGCCAAATTTTTGTGAGGGCATGTCGGCCCTGGGCCAGTCGATTTTAGATGGGGCTGATGATGTGATCGCCGTGGCGCGGTTCAATCGCAAACTCTTGCTGCCGATCTTGGCCGAGCCATGTGAACCAGAGGTAAACCAAGCCCTGCTGGCGTTGAACCGACGGGTGCCTGACCCGGTTAGCATTCATATGCCGGAAATTGATGACCGGATGCGCCGCGAGGCCGAAGCATTACGCCAGTACTAACCGATTTCCTTTTTGACATTTAGCCGATTGCTTTTTAACAGATAGAGCCGCCCAAGAGTCTTGGCAAAGCTGTGCCCAGCCTATAAAGCTGTGCCCCTTAATCAACACCCACAACAACACCCGAAACACGAAATGGGGACGGCACCATGGATTTCAAATTTAGCGACCGCGTCCAAGACCTGCAGCAGCAGGTCACGACGTTTATGGATGACCATGTCATGCCGGTTGAAGATCTTTTTTACGAGCAGATCGATGCTGCCGACAATCGCTTCCGGACGCCGCCCATTCTGGATGAATTGAAGGAAAAGGCAAAGGCTGCAGGCCTTTGGAATTTGTTCCTGCCGCACACATTTCGGGATAAATATGGCATCGGCCTATCCAATCTGGAATATGCGCCGCTGGCCGAAATTATGGGCCGGGTCGATTGGGGCGCAGAGGTCTTCAACTGCCAGGCACCCGATACTGGCAATATGGAAGTGTTTGTTAATTACGGCACCAAAGAACAGCAAGATCAATGGCTGATCCCGTTGCTTGAAGGCAAGACGCGGTCGGCCTTTTGTATGACGGAACCTGACGTGGCCTCGTCTGACGCCACCAATATCGCCACACGCATCGAACGCGATGGGGACGAATACGTCATCAATGGTCGCAAATGGTATTCCACAGGGGCCATGCGCGAGACCTGCAATATCTTTATCGTCATGGGCAAGAACGACCCCAATGCAGAGCGCCACCAACAGCAATCGCAAATCTTGGTGCCGCGAGACACGCCAGGCGTCAATATCGTACGGGCCATTCCTGTTTACAATGACGACCACGCCCCCTTTGGCGAAGCCGAAATCGTTTTTGACAACGTGCGGGTGCCTGCCAGCAATATGCTGTTGGGCGAAGGCCGGGGCTTTGAAATTGCGCAGGGGCGTCTTGGCCCTGGCCGTATTCATCATTGTATGCGCCTGATCGGTGCTGCCGACCGCTCTATCGAATTGATGTGCCGTCGTGCCAATAGTCGCGAGGCTTTTGGCAAGAAGCTATCAGAGTTTGGCACCATTCGTCATGACATTGCCCAAGCCCGCATTCAGGTCGAACAGGCCCGGCTACTGGTGCTGAAGACGGCGGCCATGATGGATGAAGTTGGCGCCCGGGGTGCCCGCAAGGAGATTGCCATGATCAAGGTGCTGGTGCCGCAGATGGCACAGAATGTCATCGATCGGGCGATCCAGGCCCATGGCGGCATGGGCTTTACAAACGATACCTATTTGGCGCGCGCGTGGGCATATGCCCGCACAACCCGCATGGCGGATGGGCCCGATGAAGTGCATGTGGAAACAATCGCCAAGCTGGAACTGCGCCAATACTCCAACCAATAAGCCAGCATGCCAACTGATAAATCAGGCTAAAAAAGGCGCGACAGTGCGTCTGCAGCAGCCTTGAACGCGCGGCCAGCGACGAAGAACACGGTATACATGATCAGGTTTTCGTTGGCCCAGCTGCCGGCCCCGGCGCTTTTGTAGACAGTGTAGGCCAGCATAAACAGGCCGAACATCGCCAGGCCGGTGCCAAACATTTCGAACCGGTTTTTGACGGCTCGTTGTTTGGGGGACCGTGACGGGGTGTCCTTGACGCCAGCCTTTCGGTCGGCGACACGCTGGGTCAGGCTTTTTCTCGGTTGGTTTTGTGGCATAGACCTATTGTTATTGGCTCTGTGGATCGCTATCAACCCTTACAGAAAATATAGGAGGCTGAATCATGAAATGCCGGGTCACTTTAAAAAGCGAAGTATCGCGGGGTACATTCTATTGGGTGTGCGACGTGAACGCCAATTCGGAAGACGAAGCCCTGGTGGTGGCTCAGCATCTGTTCGATGCCCAGACCGAGGCCTCTGAAGAATGGATATTTGCCGACTACGATGTTGATGTCATCTAGCGCCCTAGAGATTCGATTCCACCAGCCTTTTCATGGCATTCAGATTATAGGTCACATTCTCGTCGCCCCGGTTCTTGACCACAAAGGCAAAATAGGGGGCTAAAAACCCGTCCAGGCCCCTGGTCACCGATATTTTCAACCGAGTCCGCACGCCCCCTGCGCCGACCGGGCGCAATTCATAGGTAGTCGACAATTGCAACACACCCTGCGGGTCATCAATAGATGTCTGCAACAACAGCGGTGGGGCAGAGGTATCAACATCTTCATAGATGTGTCGCATCACGCCTTCCTGGCTGACACTCAACATCATGCTGGATGCAGCCGAGCCATAGGCGCCAACCGTTGGCACAGCAGCTGTGACCGATTCCATCCAAAAATGGCGTTGACCGGGGTCAACCAGCGTTGCCCAGACAACATCCGGCGGTGCGCTGATTTCGATCGAGCCGGTGCTCTCTACCGTGTCTGCGCGCAGGGCAAAGGCCAGGGCAAACAAAAGGACCACTGCGCCGATAGCTATTCTGATAATCAGGCGATCAATCGCCATAAACTGTTCTCCACTGGCCTGAATGCAGGCCCTTATTGGGTGGCCTGGGGGTCAGGCCTTTATTGGGTGGCTTGTCGGCCATCGATTTCTTGTCGTGTCGCACCGTATACAAAGCCGTCTGGGTGCCATCCATCCATCCAGACGTCCAGTGCCACAACGTCGGCGGGTGCGCCATTCAGCCCGAACCATGAATCTATAACATAAGAATCGCCCGTGTCGTTCTCTACGACAACAGCGGTGTTATAAAACCAACGATCAATGATCATACCCCGCTGGGCAACGGGGCCAACGGTGTGCAATTGGAACAACTCATCTTCCTGCATGAAGGTCAGGAACATGTGGGTATTGTGCGATTCGTCGATGCAGTCCAGTTGCCCCCGAGTAGATCCAAACGGAATGATGATGGCGCCGGCTTCGTCGTCAGAGGTATGCGCTTTGGGCCCAACAATGTCTTCGATTCTACCAATTGCCTCGGCAATCATATGCCGTTCAGCCTCTGCTGACACCGGCGTGACCGAGAAAATAGTGCTGATGGATTCCCATTCTTGGTCATTGATCACCATATTCCAGCGTTGGGAACATCCATAACCGGTGCAGTAGGTAAAATATTCACGGGATGAATCGGGCATTGTTGTCTCAAGGATGCCCATGGTCGGGCTCATGCAGGCGCTCAACAGGGCTAGTGCCATGGCTGTTAACGCAGCACGCATCTCTATATAACTCCTTTATCCCGCAGGATTGTCATTTCCTGGTCGCTTAGCCCCAACATGTCGCCCAGGATACGATCATTTGATTCACCCAGTCGAGGGCCAAGCGACGCCACCTTGCCGGGACTGGCAGACATCTTGGGCACCACGCCGGGGATAGTGATGTCACCCAACACATGATCCACAAGTGTTGTCAGGGATTTGCGTTCGGCGATATGTGGGTCTTCGGCAATATCGGCGATGGAATTGATCGGGGACGAAGGGACTTCGCCGCCCTGCAATTGCGCCAGGGCATCATCGCGTTCAAATTGCCCGACCCACGTGGCGACCAGTCCTTCAATGTAATCTGACTGTGCCAATCGTTGTTGGGTGCGTCCAAAACGATCGTCGGACGACAGCTCTTGTTGGCCCATGACGGCGGTCAGTCTGGCAAACATTTTGTCATTGGTGCAGGCAATGGCGATCCATCGTCCGTCTTTGGCCTGAAAGTGACCATGTGGGCAGGCCACGGTCGTCATCACGCCCTGGGCCTGGCGGATGGTGCCATGGCGCAAATAGGCGGGCGCCAGATCATCGAGCGCCCGAAAGATAGGTTCATAAAGGGCGATGTCGATGGACTGGCCTTCACCGGTCTGATCGCGATGCCGTAGGGCAACCATAATGGCAAACGCCCCGTAAATTCCTGACATATAGTCAGCCAACGAGGTCGAACCCGGGGTCACCGGGGCCTCGCCCGGCATGCCCGCTAGATGGCTTAGCCCACCAAAGGCGTGGGCGATACGGGCAAATCCCGGCCGGTCTTTATATGGGCCTGTTTGCCCATAGCCCGAAACCTGCAACAAGATGATCTGCGGGTTCACTGCTTTAAGGGCGTCATATCCAAGGCCCCACTTTTCCAGGGTGCCGGGCCGGAAATTTTCACAGACCACATCGGACTTAGCCACCAATTGCCGGAACAATGCCGCGCCTTCGGGCTCTCGTAGGTTCAGGGTGATGGACGATTTGTTCCGGGCCTCGCTTAACCACACCAGAGAATCGCCTATCTCGGTGGGTGTGCCGAATGTTCGCAAAGAGTCACCAGATCCTGGTTGTTCAACTTTAATGACCTCGGCCCCGAATTCCGACAGAGTCGACGCCGCCAGCGGGGCTGCCAAAAAGGTCGCGCAATCAAGAATTCGGATGCCATTAAGAGGGCCGGGGATTGGGCTCATAAAGATGGTCTCTGACTTGGTGTGGGGGCTGGCTGTCAAACGGACAGATAGCAGGCAGTTGCACCTTGACCTGCGATTCGATGAGACCATACCATCAGAGCGCCCGCAAGGGCATCAGGGGGTGCAAATAAAAGGGGAACCAAGACATGTTTGATCAAGTTGCACAGATGATGGGACCATCTATCACGCTGACTTATGGCAGTATTCTGGCGCTGATATTTGTGGCGCTTAGTTTGAATGTAGCACTCAGAAGAGGGGCCGGTGGCCCGTCCCATGGGCCTGGCGACAATAATGAGTTGATGGGGGCCATGCGGGCCCAGGAAAATTTTGCCGAATACGTACCGCTTGCATTGATCTTGTTGGCAGGATTGGAAATGACCGGGGCCGATACTACTTGGCTTCGCATCCTTGGCGGCAGTTTGGTCGTTGCCCGCCTGTTTCATGCCGCTGGTCTGATCATCGGCCCAAGCTTTATCATTGGCCGGGCTATTGGCGCGTTGGGGACGATGCTGATATTGGGCGGTTCAGCCGTATGGGCATTGATAAGAGTCTTATCCTAACCTTCAATATCGGTTAGGAAGAAGCCGGGTCTGTGAAGGCCCGGCTTTTTTGTTGATCAGGCACCCAGCGTGCGGAGCGGACCCATGGCCTATCTGCCGCCAGACGAAACCTATGTCGTGTTGGAAAACAGCCTGGAACCCGAGGGGGTTTCGTGGCTGTATCGCAACCCAACGCGCATAATAGAGTGTAGGGACCCGGATCAACTGGCTGCAAGCCTTGCTGCGCTGCAGGATGCGGTGTCCAATGGGGCCTATGCGGCGGGTCTATTTTCTTATGAAGCAGGGTATGTTTTGGAGCCGCGCCTGCGCGGGAAACTGCCCCGAACAATGGCCCATCCATTGATGTGGTTCGGGCTGTTTGACCGACGCGACCGGTTAAGCCGCAGCCAACTCGATAATTTCTGGCAAGATCAATGTCGCGGCAGGGAAGGGTCGTTGGGGCAATTTTCGGCCTTGGTTGCTCAATCTGACTATTTGGACAACATTCGGACTATTCAGAATTATCTGGCCGCCGGGGACGTGTACCAGGTCAATTATACGTTCCCGATGTCAGCCCAGGCGGAAGGTCACCCGTCAGCTATTCATGTGCAGCTGCGGCAAGCTCAGCCTGTGGCGTGGGGTGCCTATATCCAGACACCGGACATGACCATTTCCAGCCATTCGCCCGAGTTGTTTTTTGAGAAAAGACATGATGACTTCTGTCTTCGGCCCATGAAAGGCACCGCCGCACGAGGTCGATGGCCGGCAGAAGATGACGCGCAGCACCAGCAACTGGTCGACGACGCCAAGTCACAAGCAGAAAATTTGATGATTGTGGATCTGGAGCGCAATGATCTGTCAAAACTTGCCGTTCCGGGCAGTGTGACGGTACCAACCCTGTTCGAGGCTGAGACTTATCGCTCTGTCATCCAGATGACATCGACCGTGACGGGGAAGGTAGTGCCTGAAACCGGTATTGTTGACATTATATCGGCATTGTTTCCGTGTGGCTCCGTGACCGGCGCGCCCAAGATCAGGGCGATGGAGATTATTCACGAGCTCGAAGTGTCGCCACGCGGTATCTATA
>SMXS01000050.1 GCA_004356955.1 Alphaproteobacteria bacterium
ATTCCCTGACAGCCTACACCGTCTCCAAACACGGCATCGCAGGCCTGACCAAACAACAGGCACTGGAACTCGCGGGCACAGGCATCACCTGCAACGCACTGGAACCCGGCTTTGTAAGCACCGGCATCTCCAAAGCCTATACAGATCTGATGAGCGAAAAAGAACGCGACGAATTCGAGGCCTACTGGGCGGGCAAGGCCCCGGTCGGACGACTGGGAGAACCCATCGACATCGCCAACGTGGCGCTGTTCCTGGCGCAGGATGCATCAGAGTTTATCAACGGGGCGTCACTGGCTGTGGATGGCGGAGCGTCGGCTAGATTGTGAATGCTATTCCTGTCAAGGCGAGAGCGACCAGGAGGTTAAGCGGTCAGCTATACTTTTGATTCCCTCAACTGGCTGAATGGCAATAGAGGGAATAGGAGCCTTGTCGAATTAGATTTGGTCGCTGTCGCCTCGGCGTGCCGTCGAGTTGTAACCTCAACTGGAGGCAATGAAATGGAAGCAAAGCTAAAACATCTTGAGATGATTCAAGGGGTCGTCAACAGAATGGCCTCGAATTCGTTTCAGCTAAAAGGCTGGAGTGTTGTCTTAGTGTCGGCACTGTTTGCGTTGGCAGCGTGCCTAATCGCTATACCGCCCCAAAATTGACACGCTTGAGATATTCCGGTTGGGAATACCACCGAGATTATGCGTCAGGCCCATATTGACGTTCTTCAGCTGGCGATCACCGGCGCGGCCGCGCAGCTGGGTGTAGACTTCGTAGGCCATGCGTAGGCCCGACGCGCCGATGGGGTGGCCAAAGCATTTCAGGCCGCCATCGATCTGGCAGGGCACCTCGCCGGTGGCGTCGAATTTGCCGTCAAGGATGTCGGTGACTGCCCGGCCTTCTTCAGACAGGCCCAAATCTTCCATCACCACCAATTCGGTGATCGAGAAACAATCATGCACTTCGGTCATGCTGATTTCCTTGACCGGGTCTTTGATGCCCGCTTCTTCATAGGCGCGCTGGGCGGCGATGCGGGTGGTCAGCGTATAGCTGCCATCCCACGAATTGTGGGACATCTCGACGCCGTTTGATGGGGCCAATTGCATGGCTTTGACCGTGATGGGGTTGTCGTGGCCCATTTCGCGGGCAATCTCTGGCGTGGTGACAATGGCGGCTGCCGATCCGTCGGACACGCCGCAACAATCATACAGGCCCAGCGGGTACGAAATCATGGGCGCGTCGAGGATGGCATCCATTTCGATGATACGTTGCAAATGGGCCTTGGGGCTTTTGATGCCGTTCTGGTGGCTTTTCCACGATACGTGGGCCATGCCGCGCTTGAGGTCTTCCATGGGAATGCCGTGTTTGTTGGCATAGGCCGAGGCCAGTTGGGCAAAGGACCCAGGGGCTGTTGAATTGGGCTGCCACAGATCTTCAAACGTCCCTTTGGTGCGCTCTGGCAGGCCGCCATAGCCTGTGTCTTTCAGTTTCTCAACACCCACAGCGAGCGCAATGTCGGTGGCACCGGCGGCCACGGCATAAACGGCGCCACGAAGCGCCTCGGTGCCGGTGGCACACAGGTTTTCAACGCGCGTGACAGGGATGTTGGGCAGACGCAGCGCCTGTGACAGGGGCAGGGCAGACTTGCCGATACTCTGTTCGTCAAAGAACACGCCCAGCCAGGCCATGCCAAGGTCGTCCTTGGTGATGCCCGCGTCGGCCATGGCTTCTGTATAGCTTTCCATCATCAGATCATCGGCGCTGGCATCCCAGCGTTCACCGAATTTAGAGCAACCCATGCCGATGATTGCGACTTTGTCTTTAATGCCTGTAGCCATCTTAAATCTCTCTTTCGCTAGGTATCGTCAGGGTCTTACGAATTATCTGCGGGGGCTGCTTTCCAGAAATAGCGCCGGAAGCTGCGTTTATGGTCAAAATCCTTGATCCGGAAGACCATCTTCAACTCTGTGCCGATGCTCAGATCACCGGCCTCAAAGTCGGTCATTTCCATAAAGATATTGCCGCCTCCCTTGAAGGCCACGTTACCATACAGATAAGGCGGTGAGGGGCTGTAGGCCAGATTATCTTCCGTGAAAGTCTTCACGCTTGCCGGCATATCGGCAAACGGATGGTCCACTTGTGTGTCGATGGCCTGGCAATTCGGGTTCACACAGACACGGGTCTTGGGGAATTGCAGCGTACCGCACTGGCTGCAATTGCCGCCAATGAAGGACGTGATGGAATCGCGCTTGCGAAAAAACGTGCTCTGCGCCGTGCGATTGTCGCGCTCGGCCCTGATGCCCCATTCATAGGGCAGGATCTGGCGGAACGACAGATAGCGGGTATAGATGTCCTCGATAGCGCCGTTTTCTAGATGGGCGGCAACGCCGCGGCGTGCGCCGAGTGTCTTCAGCGCGTCAGTGGTCTCAAAGATCAACACATCGGTGCCCTGGCCAAAGCCAACGAGCATGATCTTTTGGCCAGGCTCCGCAGCTTCCAGCGCATCTACCAGCATCACCAGTGCATGGGCGGTGCCCGCTTCACCAATTTCCGGGTTGAGGTTGCCACGCACGGCACCCGCATCAATGCCCATTGCTTTTGCCATGGCGCTATCCAGGCGCCGCTGGCGGGTTGGCATGACGAAATGGTCGATGTCAGCACCGGTCAGGCCGGTTTTTTCCAACGCCTTTTTGCCAGCCTCTGGGACGATTTCGTTATAGCCCATCTCGCGTATCCAACGATCCTCCAGGGCGTAGTCGAAATCTTCACCGGCGGTGCGGTAATGATCGATCAGGTCAAGCGCGATGGAATGACCACCAAGGTATTTCGCGATAACATTCAGGGAACCAAGCGCCACGGCCGCGGCCGCATCACCGAACTGCATTTCCTGCACAGAACCCGGCTTGGCCGGGCGTGCGTCGGATGCCACAACGATTGTTGTCCCACTGCCGACGCTGGCGAGACCCTCGGCGAGGGCAGACGTGCCTGCACGTTGGGTGCCGCCAATATCGAGCGAGCGAATGTCGTCGGGCATGTTCAACGCCGCAGTGATGATGCCCGCATTGTGACGGTCAACAAACGGATGCGTGGTCGAGGCAAAATACAAAGCCGAGATACCATCTGTGTCACCGCCAGCAATGCAATTGCGAACGGCCTCGACCGCCATCGTCAGGGCGTCTTCATCCCAATTGCAGATGGCTTTGGTGCCTTTGCCCAGGCCGCGCAGGGCCCCATTCATCCAGGCATTAGCGTCTGCAATGGCTTTGCGGTTCAGGCGCTTTCTGGGGATGTATGCGCCGTAGGAAGTAATGCCGATATCGCTCATTGATTTCCGTTTCTTCTTCTCAAGAGATGCGTGTTCAGGTCAGCGCTGCGTAGATGTTCTTTTTGAACTCAATTTCGATCAGATAGGTATAGGCGGGCAACATTTGGGTCAACAGGATGCCCACCAGATTTTGTTCTGGCGCGACAAAGAAGTGCGTGCTGGCAGCCCCCGACCAGCCATATTCACCCACCACACCGGGCCAGTATTCCACCTCGTCGGTCATGCGAACACTCAGATCAAGTCCGAACCCTGTTTCGGGCATGGACATACCTTCCAGATTAATCGGGATCAGATTATCCGGGATGTGGTTTTGTGTCATCAATTCGACAGTCTCTGTCTTCAGGATGCGGGTGCCATTCACTTCGCCTTTCTGGGCCAACATGGTCGTGAAGGTCAGATAATCCAGTGCCGTCGACACCAGACCACCGCCACCCATACAGAAGGATGGCAAACTGTCGTATATTGAACCGTGACCGGGATGGTCGACCCGCTCAATCCCGGCCTTGCCAAAGGGTTCACCGCGGACTGCGAGAGCTGATGGGGCCATGCCGCTACTATTTTCGCCGGGACCAAAATTGCTGGTAAAGCGGTGTCGCTTATCTTCTGGCACAAAGAAATCTGTGTCGACCATACCCAGTGGGTTCAGGACTGCCAGTTTCAGATAGTCGCGGTATTCCATGCCGGACAATACTTCGATCAGCCGCGCTTGCACGTCGACGGCGACGCTGTATTGCCACCCTTCGCCAGGCTGATAACCGAGCGGGATTTCCCCCAATTTTTCCACATTGCCTGCGATCGTGCCGTAATAGTCGTTGATCTTGGCCTTGCCGTACATCTTGTCGATTGGATGGTCGCGCCAGCCATAGGACAGCCCCGATGTATGGGTCATCAGATGACGAATGGTCATCGGCGTCTTGCACGGTTCGGTAACGATGGTGCCATCTTCACCTTCTTTGACAAAGACCTGCAGATCGGCCAAATCTGGCAGATAATTGGCGACCGGGTCATCCAGCTGGAACTTGCCTTGCTCCCACAAAGTCATCAGCGCCACGCCAGTGATCGGCTTGGTCATGGAATAAATGCGGAAGATGCTGTCGATTTCGGTTGGTACTTTGCTTTCAAAGTCCAGTACGCCATAGGCATCCATCATGGCCAATTCGCCGTCCTTCCAGACAACGGTAACAATGCTCGCCAGTTTTTCGTCATCAATATAGGTCTGCATGGCCGCGCGCAGTTCATCCAATTTGGCGTTGTCCAGACCAGCGTGGTCTGTTGAAGGGGTAAAGTTCATATTGAGTACTCTTGGTTACAGTGAAAGGGTTTAGCCGTGTTTGCCGCCATGTTTACCTAGGGCCCAGCCTTTAGGCTGCAGGGTCTCTGTGGCAAAACGCAGGGGTGAATTTTCCAGCTCGGTGGCCATGGTGTCGTTAAAGCGATTGAAGAAACCAAACATGCCAATGACGGCAACAATCTCGATAATTTCGTCTTCGCTAAAATGTTGCTTCAAGGCGTCAAAATCTTCGTCAGTCACCGCATTGGGGGCCTGGCCCGCGCCTTGGGCAACCCGCAGGGCCGCGCGTTCGGCGTCGGTAAACAGGTCAGATGTCTCGTATTCCCACAGGGCAGCTTCTTTGTCGGCAGGTATGCCAGCGCCCTCAGCAGCGTGTCCCGTATGGGCCATGCAATAACCGCAGCCGGCAGCTTTTGACACGATCTGTGACACCATGTTTTTGAGGTCTGGCGAGATCGCACCGGGCGCCATTACTGCGCCAACAAAGGCCATCAGTCCCTGCACAATGGCAG
>SMXS01000051.1 GCA_004356955.1 Alphaproteobacteria bacterium
CGTGCCCATGCCGGTCAGCACAGTCATATATTGCGTGCCATCAACCAGATAGGTAATCGGCGGTGCCACGGCGGGTGACCCGGCATCAAACGACCACAATTTGGTGCCATCATGGGCAGAAAAGACGTTGAAGCTGCCGTCGATATGCCCCTGCACCACCAGATCACTGGCGGTTACAAAAGTGCCCCCGTTCCAAAATGCGGGTGTTGGAATGCGCCAGCGCTGGGTTTGGCTCACCGGGTCCCAGGCGACCAGGGCGCTGGCACCTTTTTCGTCCAAGGGAAATTCAGCATTCGCACCGGCGTCCAGCACATTGTCGGGCGGTCGCACCCAATTATCGATATCGACACCGCGTTCGCTAAAGGTATTCGACAGCTCGATGGCCGGAATATACACCAGCTTGGTGCGCGGGCTGTAAGACATGGGCAGCCAATTATGGGCGCCATAAGTCCCCGGCACGACCCTAAAGCTGCCACCATCGCCATAGCGCACGCCAGGCACTTCCACCGGTCGACCGGTTTCCAGATCGATCTCGGTGGCCCAAGATATAGGCACATAAGGCTTGGCCGATATCAAAGACCCATCCAGCCGGTCGAGGACATAGAAAAAGCCATTTTTCGGCGCGGTCATCAGGACCTTGCGGGCCGCCCCGTCAATTTCCAGCTCGGCGATTTGCATGTCCATGGCCGCGTTATAATCCCAGCTTTCGCCCGGATTTGTCTGGTAGTGCCAAATATAATCGCCGGTATCGGCATCGAGCGCGACAATCGACGACAGGAACAGATTATCGCCCTGGCCCAGGCTGCGCACCCGGTGGTTCCACGGCGCGCCATTGCCCGTGCCCAGATATATCTGGTTTAACTCCTGATCGTAGGTCATGGCATTCCACACCGTGCCACCGCCGCCATATTCCCACCACTCGCCCGCCCATGTTTGCGCGGCCATGGCCATGGCGTCGTTTTCAAACCCGTCTGCCGGGTTGCCGGGAACTGTGAAAAAGCGCCAAAGCTGTTCGCCGGTTTGCGCATCATAGGCCGTGACATAGCCTCGCGTACTGGCCGCATCGGCGCCGCCATGGCCGATAATGACTTTGCCGTCAAAAGCCCGTGGCGGGCCCGAGATAAATCGGTAATCATCAGCGTCCAGGGTCATCACGCTCCAGACCTGTTGGCCTGTTTTGGCGTCGATGGCGATCAGCCGCCCGTCCTGGGTCCCTGTATAGATTTTACCATTCCACCAACCCAGGCCACGACTGCCCCAGCCCTGACGCAGTTTGCGCCCGGCGGCCTGCGCGGCTTCGGGGTCAAATATCCATTTTAACTCGCCGGTTGCGGCGTCCATGGCATGGACCAGACTGTAGCCGGTGGCAAAATACAGCATGCCATCGACTTCCAGCGGCCCGGTGACGCTATTTTCGGGCCCAAGGTCATAGAACCAGGCCAGCCCCAGTCGGTCGATGTTATCGGCGTTGATCTGGGTTAAGGGGCTGAAATGCTGTTCCCCATAGGTCCGACCGAAGGCCGCCCAATCGTCACCCCCGCCCCAATCTTGCAGGCGGTCAACGGCGATTTCATCGTCATGGTCTGCATCATCTCGTGAGCAGCCAGCCAGGCCAACACTCGCTATGGTCAAAGCCAACAGACCAATGATCACCAATCGATGCGTATTGCGCAAATTCCCCTCCATCCCTTTGAGGGCGAAAGGTTAGTGGCTTGCACCCCCTTTTGACCAGCCCTGCGACCAATTATTGTTACTTGGTCGTCCGTAGTGTATTGCTCTACGGGGTTTCTTAAGGAGTTCAGTATGACTAAGATGATGAATGGATGCAGATTTACCTTCGGTGCCGTTGCTTTTTTCGGCTTGTTATTCGCGGGGCCATCGTTCGCCCAAGACGCCGAGATAGGTGCTTTTGACGGCCTGGTAAAGGTCGAGGGCGCCAAAGTAGATTTAGCGTCGATTGATCCCGATGCAGATTTCAGCGTGTATAAACGCGTCTATATCGCCGAGCCATGGGTCGCCTTTGTCAAGAACTGGAAACGCACACAAAACAGTTCGCGGTACGGTGCGGGCAACCGGGTCAGCGACAGAGACATGGAAAAGATTAAGGCCGATGTCGCGACCCTGTTCAAAGAAGTCTTCACAGAAAAATTGGTGGAAGATGGCAAATTGACCATTACTGATGAAGCCGGTGAAGATGTGCTGTTCATTCGCCCGGCCATCATCGACCTGGACGTCACCGCCCCTGACATCATGACGCCGGGGCGCTCTCGCACCTACACCACGTCGGCAGGCGCGGCAACGTTATACATCGAATTGTATGATTCAGTCAGTGGTGCCATCATTGGTCGCGCCGCCGACCGTCGGACAGCACGGAACTCCAGCCATCGCATGACCTGGAGCTCTAAAATCACCAACCAACAAGAAGCCCGGCGCATGTTCAGCATCTGGGCCGAGCGGCTGGCAGCCTTCCTCGAAGACCATTTCACCGCCAGCCCCGAGGCAGAGGAATAGCCAACCAGTAGAGAAAAGACTGGCACTAGGCATTGTGGCCTAACCTGCGCTAGGCTTCCCCTATTAACTGGGGGAGGATAATACCGTGCATCCACTACGCGGCGTGGCGGCCATTGTCGGCACATGCGATACCGAAGTTGGGATTGTGCCCGACAAGGGGCCAACCGAATTATGTTCCCAGGCCATCCGCGGGGCGCTGGATGACGCGGGGCTGACCCTGGCGGACGTTGATGGGTTGATCACCTGCAATTCGATGGCCGATCCCTATATGTATCATGCTGAAATGATGGCGGAATATCTGCAGATCTTCCCGGGCTATACGCTTAGCCTGGGCGCAGGCGGCGGCGCGACCTTTGCCGCCCTGCATCACGCGGCGTCAGCCATCGCCACTGGCATGGCCGACACAGTGGTGGTGGCGATGGCGGAGTGCCTGCGCACGGGCCTGACCCGCGATCAGGCCATGGCCATGCAATCATCCAGCGGCCACCCCCAGTTCGAACGACCCTATGGCCCCACCGTGCCCGCCTTTTACGGCCTGGTCGCCCGCGCCTATATGGATGCCTATGGCGCGACGTCCGAACATTTTGCCGCCGTTGCTGTCAGCGCCCGCGACCATGCCTGCCGGCACCCCTTTGCCCAGATGCGCGAGCCGATCACCATTGAAGACGTGTTGGCATCGCGGATGATCGCCGACCCGCTGCACCTTCTCGATTGCTCGTTGGTCTCGGACGGCGGCTGTGCGGTGGTGCTGACATCGGCCGAGCGCGCCCGCGATCTGCGCCAGTCGCCGGTATATTTATTGGGTGCCGGCGAAGGACACAGCCATGAACATATCAGCGCGACGCACAATCTGGTGACGTCAGCGGCGGCAGACTCTGGTCGTCGGGCGTATGAAATGGCGGGCGTGGGCCCCGGCGATATTGATGTTGCCGGGATTTATGATTGTTTCACCCCTGTTGTGTTGATCGAGCTGGAAGACCTGGGCTTTTGCGGCAAAGGCGAGGCAGGTGACTTCGTTACCCAGGGCGGGCTCGCACTCGACGGTGCCTTGCCCACCAACACCCATGGTGGCTTGTTGTCCCACAGTCATACGGGCAACCCAGGGTCAATGTTCGCCCTGACGGAATGCGTCGCGCAACTGCGCCACAGCGCTGGGGATCGCCAAGTCGCCGACGCACAGACGGCCCTGGTGCATGCTCAGGGTGGTATTCTATCCAGTCACTGCACGGTGATTTTGGGCCGAGAAAATACATAGGGAGCCGGATTGATGAGCACACATGAAGGCAAGAACCTGCCACGACCAACGCCAGAAACCCAGGCCTATTGGGATGCCGCCAAAGACCATCGGCTGTTGATCCAACAATGCAGCGACTGCGACACACATCAGTTTTACCCGCGGCCCCACTGCACCCAATGTGGCGGCATGAACATGGACTGGGTCGAGGCAAACGGCAGCGCCACGCTCGTCAGCTATTCAGTGATCAATCGCCCCGTCTCAAAGGCCTATGCAGATGACGACTCGGCAATTTTGGCGCTGGTCCGACTGGTTGAGGGACCGCAGATGATGACCAACATCGTCGACTGCGGCCTTGCCGATCTGGCCATCGGTGACGCGCTCACCGTCGTGTTCGAGGATTGGACCGACGAGATATCCATGCCCAAGTTCAAACGCACACGTTAGGACTTGGTGGTCTCTGATGATATATTCCGGGCTATTGGAGGGATTGAACTCAGGGAGATCAGCGATGTCGGAAGACACCAAAATTGATGAAGCACAATGTTGCTGTGGTCAGGTGAGCCTGAAATTTACAGGCGGCCCAAAAAAGGTCCTGGCCTGCAGCTGTGATTATTGCCAGCGCCGCACCGGCAGCATCATTCAATTCTCGGCCTGGTACACAGCCGATCAGATTGTCTCTCAGACCGGCGAGGTTAAGCACTATCAGGGACCGAACAACCCGGGTGTGGACTATATGTTTTGCCCTGAATGTGGATCAACAGTGTACTGGGAAATACCGGGGCTGACCGCCCTTTACGGATCGCGCCTCTATGGTGTCGCTGTTGGTAATTTCGCCGACAGGGATTATCCACAGCCAACGATGGAAAACTTTGTCTCCAATCGTCATCACTGGCTTGGCGATGTCGGCACCGAGGAAACCAACGCAGAGGTCTCGCCCTTCATCGTTGAGGCGCTGCAGGCTGGCATGTCTGATTGAGGTTGGGGCTTCCCTAACGTCCGCTAATTTGCAAAATTTAAGGACCCGACAAAGTGGCTCTCACTCTTGATAACCGCACGATGCGGCGTCTGTGGCTCGATACGAATGACCTGCTGTCATCGTCATCAGGGTCCCTTGATATTGTCGCCATCATCCAAAAGCTGGGTTTTGTTCAGCTCGATACCATTCAGAACGTCTCCCGCGCCCATCATCATATACTTTGGAGCCGTCATCAGACATACCGCGAGCCTATGCTGGATGAACTGCTGGGCGCCAGAGAGCATCTATTCGAGCATTTTACCCATGATGCTTCTGTGCTTCCCATGGAGATGTATCCCATGTGGGAGCGGCGATTTAGACGGATGAAAGCCAAGCTCGATGGCGCTTCCTATCATAGGCCTGAACAGATCGCAGACTGGAAGGATATTCTGATCGAGCGCATTACAGCCGAGGGGCCTCTTTCTACCAAAGACTTTGCCAGCGGCAGCACCGGGGACCGCAAGATCAATGGGGACCGAAAGATCACTGGGGACAGCAAGATTAATGGCAAGAAAAAGGTCTGGTCCAGGCCCCCTCATAAACAGGTGCTGGATTACCTATGGTATTCAGGCACTTTAGCCACCTCACACCGCGAGAAGTTTACCAAATTCTATGATTTGGCTGAACGTGTTATTCCAGAACAGTTTCGAGATGCAGGGATTTCTGAAGCCGAACAGGTTGACTGGCTGTGTCGTGCGGCCCTTGCGCGTTTGGCTGTTGGCAGCATGAAAGAGATCAAGGAATTCTGGGACGCCAAAGACGTGCGTGAAGTAAAATCCTGGATCGAGGAAAACCAAAAATCTGTCATCCCTGTAAAGTGGGAAACAGACAGGGGGGAATGGGTCAGCTCTTATGCGCTAGCGGATATTGAAGACCGTATACAGAAGCTACCATCTGCCTCTTCACGGATGAAAATTATCAATCCTTTTGATCCAGCTATACGGGACCGGAACCGCCTGAAATCGATGTTTGGGTTTGATTATAGGCTTGAAGTCTTTGTGCCTGCGGCCAAACGCCGATGGGGATATTATGTCTACCCCCTCCTTGAAGGAGACCGCTTTGTCGGCCGGATAGAAGCCAAGGCGGACCGCAAGGCCAAATGCCTCAATGTGCTTAACTTCTGGCCGGAGGGCGACATTAAATGGGGCTTGGGGCGGAATGCGAGACTGGAAGCTGAACTCGTCAGGTTTGCACGATTGGCAGATCTGAATATCGTGAAATGGTCTTAATGTGAGCGTTTAATGAGAGGTATTGAAATCCCGCCCGTCGGTGGTTCGAATCCGCCCCCGAGGACCACTAAGCCAATATTATTCATCCCCTATTTCACGGTCCAACAACTCGAAGATGCCTTCTTCTCGTAGGACCCGCACGCCAAGCCGTTGGCTCGACACGCCGGGGCGCAGTC
>SMXS01000052.1 GCA_004356955.1 Alphaproteobacteria bacterium
CAGACGAATGCGCTGAACGTGGTTAATCTGGACGTCTAAGCCCTTGGTTGCCAAAGGCAAAAAGCCCACGCCGAAAAAACCCACAAAAAAGAAGCCGGTCAAGAAAGCAACCAGCCCCAAAAAGCGTGTTTGGCCCCTAAACCGTGTTTGGCAGTGGGTCCTGGCGGTGTTCTTGTGGGGTCTGTTGGCGCTGGGTGGGCTGTTGGGTTATTACGCCTTCACCCTGCCTGATGTCGATGCAGTTCTGGCCGAAAAACAACCGCCGATCACCACATTGTTGGCTGCAGATGGCAGCACCCTTGCGACCATAGGGGGCGGCCATGATGAATGGTTGCAACGACAAGATATCCCCGATGTGCTGATCAATGCCGTGCTGGCGATAGAGGATCGCCGTTTCTACGAGCATGGCGGCCTCGATTATCTGGGGGTTTTGCGGGCGATGGTGGCCAATGTTATGGCAGGTGATCTGGTGCAGGGCGGCAGCACCCTGACCCAACAACTAGCCAAGAACATGTTTCTGACGCCCGACCGGACCCTGCGACGAAAATTGCAGGAAGCCATGTTGGCGTTTTGGCTGGAGCGCCATCTGTCCAAGGATGAAATTCTGGTCGAATATATGAACCGCGTTTATCTGGGGTCTGGCACCTATGGCGTCGAGGCTGCCTCAAAGCGTTATTTCAGCCATTCAGCCCGTACCCTGTCATTGGGGGAGGCCGCCCTGGTGGCCGGCTTGCTGAAGGCGCCGTCCCGCTATTCGCCCCTGTCCAACCGGGCCTCTTCGTTTCAGCGGATGCAGGTGGTCCTTGGGGCGATGCTGGATGGTGGGTTTATTTCGCAACAGGCACGTGATGATGAGCCAAATCCGGTAATAAAAGGGCGGTCTGGCGTGGGGGGAGAGAAATACTTTACCGATTGGGTAATGGCAGCCCTGCCCGACCTGGTTGACCAGACCAGTGGCGATCTGGTGGTGCAAACGACCTACGACGCAAAGGCCCAGCGCGCGGCGACGGATGCGCTGGCAGCAGCGCTAACCCAATGGGGAGAGGCCCGTAATGTATCGCAGGGCGCCGTGCTGGTGATGTCGAACCTGGGGGCAGTCAAAGCCATGGTCGGCGGCAAATCCTATGCTGAAAGCGAATATAACCGGGCGACCACGGCGCTGCGCCAACCAGGGTCTGCGTTCAAGATTTTTGTCTATCTGACGGCGTTTGAGGCAGGCATGAACCCGAAGACCAGAATGCGGGATTCGCCGTTTATTCTCGAGAACTGGCAACCCCAGAACTACAATGGCCAATTCGCCGGGCCCATGGATCTGGAGCAGGCGTTTGCACGGTCGATCAATACGATTGCGGTTAAATTGGCCGAACAGGCCAACAGATCAGACGTCATATTGACGGCGCAGCGTCTGGGCATCACCACCAGGATCATCCGTCAACCCAGCCTGGCACTGGGCACCAGTGAAGTGCGTCTGTTAGAGTTGACCAGCGCCTATGGCGTTATCGCCAATGGCGGCATGGAAGTCCGCCCCTATGCTATCCAACGCGTGACCACCAGGGATGGGGCCGTTATTTATGAACGCCGCAGCGCGCCTTTGCGCATTGTCGAAGCCAAGCCTGTCCGGTACATGCAGCAAATATTGGCAGAGGCCGTCAAGACTGGCACGGGCAAGGCGGCCCAATTGAAAGGACGTGTGGCGGCGGGTAAAACAGGGACCAGTCAGGATTTTCGTGATGCCTGGTTCGTTGGTTTTTCCGGTGATTTAGTGACAGGCGTATGGGTTGGCAATGATGATGCGACACCCATGAAGCGTGTTACTGGGGGCTTTATCCCGGCCCGGGTCTGGCGTGCGGTGATGGAAGACCTCTAGGGCCCTGACCCTAGACCTCCCAATCGACCAGATAATGGGACAATTCGCCCGCATCCCGTTCGCTGATGGCCCGGCCGGTGACTGATATCCCCGCTTTGTGCACCGTATCGGGATCACCCGACACCAACGGGTGCCAATCGGCCAGGGGTTGGCCATTGGCCAACAGTCGATAGGCGCAGGTGTTGGGCATCCAGTCCAATTGGGTGACATTGTCCTTGTCCAGCACCACACAATCGGGCACCAGGCGTTTGCGATCCGGATATCGTGTGCACTGACAGGTATCCAAATCCAACAGGCGGCACGCGACATTGGTTTGGCTGATCTGGCCTGTGTCGGCATCTTCCAATTTGTGAAGGCAGCATTTGGCACAGCCATCACACAGGGATTCCCACTCGGTCTGGGTCATTTGGTCGAGGCTTTTGGTCTCCCAAAATGGCTTTGGTGGCAGCGGCATGGCCTAAATCATCCCGGCCAATACGGCGGCCATTTCGTCAGGGCCAGTGCCGTGTGTAAAGTGCTGGATGTACCGCCCTTCGCAGTCCATCAAATAGGTGATGGAGCTATGGTCCATATTATAGCCCTCTTCGACAGGTTCGGGACTGCGGGCAAAATAGGCACGATAGACATGGGCCAGGTCTTTGATCTGATCGGCAGTGCCCGTCAGGCCAATGAAAGATTCGTGAAAATTATCCAGATAGGTCTTCATGCGGTCTGGCGTATCGCGGTCAGGATCGACGGTGACGAACACCGGCTGAAAATACTCCGCCTTGGCATCCAACTGGTCCAGCGCCGTGCTGATGACCGACAATTCCGTGGGGCACACGTCGGGACACGACGTAAACCCGAAGAACACCAGTTGATACCGGCCTTCCAATGCGGTGTGATGAAAGACGTCCCCATTCTGGTCGACGGCCTCAAACGCCCCGCCAATAAGGGCGTTAGGGTCGCCACTTACGGCGCATTGGCGGTCGCACCCACCCAACAGGGTTGCTGCGGCCAACACCATAGCCAGCCCGAAAGTGGTGATCAGGCTGTTGCGAAAGCGATGATTATTTGTGGCGGTCGGGACATTCATGGTCGTGGGTTCCACTTTGGGAGGGACTGTTGTCTGCAGGGCAAATTTAAGTCCCTATATATATGTTGTTCCAATCAGGATATATATTGGGATGCAGAAATAGTACTTTATCTGGCGCAAACGCGACCTGGGAATCGACCACATTATGAATTTCTTTCGCAGATTGACCGCCATTGCATTCGTGTCGATGGCCATGATGATGGTCGTGACCTTGGAAGGGGGGGTTGCCCATGCCCAAATGCCGCCCGACACGCAATTTGTTGAAGATATCAGAGACAAAAAATACGGCGACAGCATGACCTACCTGGTCAATGGCGGGCCGCCTAATGTGCGCGACTATAACGGTATTCCTGCCATCGTTGCTGCGGCCAAAATTGGCGAAGCTGGCATGGTCAAGGAGATCCTGAAATATGGTGGCAACGTCAATATGGCCACCAAAAAGGGTCGTGTGACTGCGTTGATGCAGGGGTCTGCGAGGGGCTATGTTATGGTCATTGCAGTGCTAATGACCAATAATGCCGATATGGATGCCCAGGATGATTTGGGCCAAACAGCGTTGATCAAGGCTGTGCAGGAAGGCAAGCGCGAAATCGTGGGTTATCTGATAGACGCGGGTGCTGATATCTATATTTCTGATTATTCAGGCTATACAGCCAATGATCACGCCCAGCGCAATCGTGACAGCCGTATCAAATCGATGATGAAAAAGGCTATGGCCGGTCAATAGTTCCATGGAAGGCAACGCCTGATAATGTGGTCCAAATTAAAGGCCCTGGTCATGTCTGGCGCATCCAAGCCCAGCGTGCCTGCGCGGCAGATTATCTACGCTATTGGTGACATTCATGGCTATCTAGGCCTGCTTGATGATTTGTTGGTCAAGATTGAGGAAGACGCCAAGGCCTATCCCGGCTTTCACAAAACCATTGTGTTTCTAGGCGATTACGTCGATCGCGGACCGGATAGCAAAGGGGTTGTTGAGCGATTAAGGACACTTGTCCTTCCTGATTTTGACCTGACTTTCATCAGGGGCAATCATGAAGAAATGATGCTGACCTTTCTCGAGGATATATCCGTCGGGCAGGCCTGGATGCGCAATGGCGGTCGGGAAACAATGCAGAGTTATGGCGTGTTTTTGGAAACCGAAGACATTGCCGCGATTCAACAAGAATTTGTGGCAGCTCTTCCCCGTCATCAGCGCATGTTTTTGCGGGGATTGGACCTATGTCACTCTGTCGGGGACTATTTCTTTGTCCATGCTGGCGTGCGCCCTGGCCGCCCATTGGACCAACAAGACACCGAAGATATGCTGTGGATTCGCGAACCGTTTTTGATGTCTAAACGTGACCACGGCAAAGTGGTCGTACATGGGCATTCGATCAATTACGAACCCGAATTTTATCCTGATGACATTCACCCCAGGCGTATCGGGATTGATACGGGCGCCTATAAAAATGGCGTGCTGACCTGTCTCGCTTTAGTGGGCGAAGAACGGTCATTGATCCAGGCAGGTCGACCGCGGAATGATCAGGTCTAGGCAAAAAAAAGCCGGAGCTCGCAAGCCCCGGCAATTCTTGTATAGGGGGACAGTTAGTCCCGATCGATCTCAGCGCGCTGCTTGATATATTTAGAGAACAGCACACTAATACCGCCCATAAAGGCGATAGTGAATGTCATGAAAGAGATCAATAGAGGCAGTTGGCCTTCGTTCATTGTTACTTACTCCAGTTCTAAAATAACGAAGGCTGTATACAGGGCTTTCGTCGCAGAAACAATGGCAGAGTCTCGTCCATGATTTGGGCCATGATTTGGGCCTGAATTCAATGCCCTATTGCCAATGACGGGGACCTGTGGCGATATGGTGTTTGTAGTGCTTTCACAGTGAAAAACGGATCCGAAATACATCCATGGCCAAAGCTATCCCCGTTGCAGATGACGTCTGGATCAAGCAGACACCGACATCTGACTCTTTGACCATCAGCGTTGGTGGCCAATGGGTTGTTGCTCGAATTGCAGGGTTGTTTGCGCACCTACAAGAGATCAGTAGCGAGGTCGACAGGCCCGTGACCTTCGATATGTCTGAGGTTGAAGTCCTCGATACCGCTGGGGCGTGGCTGATTTATCGGACCGCCAAACAGTTTCGTGGAAACGGTATCGAGGTGCAGATTATCGGTGCCAATGATGATCAGGCTATGATGCTGCAACAGGCAGCGGACCATGATGTCCCGACCGAAATCGAGCCGATCCCCAACTATAGTCTTCGGGGCGTTATTGGTGATGTTGGGGCCGGTGTTATCGGGGCGGCCCAGGGTGCCGTGAGGGTGCTAAACTTTTTTGGAATGATCTTGCTGGCTGTTGGCCGAGCGATCGTGAATCCCAAACGATTGCGCCTGCCAGCGACTATCCACCAGATCGAGCAAATTGGTATACAGGCCCTCCCCCTTGTTGGGTTGATATCGTTTTTAATCGGCGTCGTCATTGCCTATCAGGCGGCAACTGTTCTGGGGGACATGAATGCCGAGTTTTTGACGGTCGACATGGTCTCCTTCGTCATCTTGCGAGAGCTGGGCATTCTGCTGGCGGCTATCATGATTGTTGGACGGTCGGGCAGTTCTTTCACAGCGCAAATCGGCGCTATGGTAATGCATGAAGAGGTCGATGCCATGCGGTCACTCGCGCTCGACCCGATAGAGATATTGGTGGTGCCGCGCTTCATTGCACTGGTCATCTTGATGCCCATCATAACTTTCTATGCCGATATAATGGCCATGATTGGCGCCATGATGGTCACCTGGGCCAATCTGGGGATCTCGCCCGAGGCGTTTATTGAACGGGCCCACGAAATTCTGACTGGCTGGGATGTCAGCGTGGGTATCATCAAAGCCCCTGTCTTTGGCATGATTATCGCTCTGATTGGTTGCTATGAAGGGTTGCGCGTCTCTGGCAGCGCCGAATCTGTTGGCCGACAGACGACAAAATCCGTCGTTGAATCGATCTTTATGATTCTGTTGCTGGATGCCTTTTTTGCCGTGTTCTTCACGACCATTGGCATATAGAAAGGCGTGATATGAACCAGCATAAAGATATGCCCCAGACGGCCCCCGGTGGAGACGACGCCGAAATTGCTATCAGCGTACGGGGCCTGACCATGGGTTTTGGCGACCAAACTGTTCTGGATGCCCTGGATATTGATGTCCGCAAGGGCGAACTATTGGGCATAGTCGGCGGCTCGGGCACCGGCAAGTCGGTGTTGATGCGAACAATCATTGGCCTGAACAGGCCTTGGGCCGGGTCCATCAAGGTGCTGGGCCAGGACTTGGGAAAGTTGGATTTTCATGAACGCCACCGGATCGAACGTCGTTGGGGTGTGTTGTTTCAGGATGGGGCCTTGTTTACCTCGCTGACGACAGCGCAGAATGTTCAGGTCCCGCTTCGCGAACAGATCAAGGGCATGCCCCAGGTGCTGATGGACGAAATTGCTTCATTTAAATTATCGTTGGTGGGGCTTGCACCTGACGCAGGGTCCAAATACCCATCGGAGCTGTCGGGTGGTATGCGCAAGCGTGCAGGGATTGCGCGGGCCTTGGCGCTGGATCCCGAAATTCTGTTTCTTGACGAACCCACTGCGGGACTGGACCCAATTGGCGCTGCGGCGTTTGACCAGTTGATTAGTCAGCTGCATCGGGTGTTGGGTCTGACGGTGGTGATGGTGACCCATGATCTGGACAGCCTGCATACGGTATGCGACCGCATCGCCGTGTTGGCAGACAAGAAGGTCAAGCTGATCGGCACGATGGACGATATGTTGAAAAGTGACCACGAATGGACGCATGAATATTTTCATGGCCCCAGATCGCGGGCAGCGGGTATCGGTGTATGATCTTGGTTCGATCACAGGCAAGGTTCTTCACATTTCAGATAGGTGTGTATGATGGCGCAGAAATAAGGATGCAATACAAGTAATGGAAACGCGGGCGCATTACGTCATTGTTGGGGCTTTCGTGTTGTTGATGGCAGCCGGAGTTGTTGGGTTTTTGTTTTGGGCTGCGAAAGTTGGCCCCGATCGGGAATATGACTATTACACCATCAACTTCGAGACAGCGGTTACCGGCCTGTCGACCTCTGGCTCGGTCAGATTCAACGGGATTTATGTGGGATCTGTCTATGATATCGAGCTGGACCCAGACGATCCAGGCCGTGTGCGCGTGGATATTCGCGTCTTTCGCGGCACGCCAGTGACAACCCACTCCATCGCCAGTCTGGACTCAATGGGACTGACAGGCGGTACCTTCATTCAGTTATCAGAGCTAAGCGAGCTTGAGGTTAGTATGCCCCGGGGGCCATTGCAGATTACCGGGGACGATGACTATCCGATTATTCCATCGAAAGTGACCGGGCTGTCAGGCATTATGTTGTCAGCACCTGAATTGTTGGCACAGGGCATTGAGTTATTGGCCAGAGGCAATCGCGTGCTTAGTGACGAGAACATACAGAAGATTGATAATATTCTCGCCGATGTCGAAACTCTCACCAACGGCATCGCAGGCAAGACTGAAGACATTCAAATCGCCATTTCGTCCCTGCGATCGACCATGGAGCGCGTCGACAGGATCGCGGGCTCGATCGAAGAAATGACCGATACCAAACTGGCCCAATTGATGACCGACTTTGCCCAAATTGCACAGAATGTGAAGCAGCTGACCGAAAGCCTGGACGACATGGTTAACGAAAACCGCACGGCCATCACGACCTTTACATCAACGGCTTTGCCCGAATTGTCGCAACTGGCCACCGACGCCCGTCGCCTGGTTGCGGCCTTGTCGCGCATCGCCGAAAAACTGGATGAAAACCCCGCTAACTTCATCTTCCCACCCAAGGTGCCAGAAATCGAGGCTGCTAAATGACCTGCTCCATGTCAAAAAAGCTGTTCATTGCGGCCATCGCACTGCTCACGAGTGCTTGTGGTTCGATTGTTGAGTTACCCAATTCAGGCGACGCGCCTGCGCTATACAATTTGACGGCCTTGTCATCCCCTGCCCCTGTGGGGACTGATCAGATGCTGATGATCGAAGATCCGGTAACCACAGGTGGGTTGGACGTCCGCAATATTGCACGGCGGCCATCGCGTAACGAACTACAGTATTTTGCAGGGGCCCGGTGGAGTACGCGTACGAGCAATATGATACAGGCTGCCTTGGCAGAAACGTTTGAAAACGCCGGTCAGGCCGTGACATCGGGTCGAGGCGGGGCTGTTGTCCCCCCCCAATTCGAGCTGCAGCTTGAGATCAGGGATTTTCAGGCGGAATTCTATGGCAGCAAGACGCGCCCTGACGTGCATGTGAGAATCGCCATCAAACTGGTGCAATTGTCACCCTTGAAAGTGCTGATGACATCGGTCATCGATGTGACCCAGCAGTCTTATGGCGGTGACATGCCCTCTGTCATTGATGCATTTGACAAGGCCAACCACGAAGCGATGGCCCAGATTGTGAATATGACGTCAAAGGCTATCAAAAGCGCGAATTAGCCGGTTTTGGCCGAATTCGCGGATTGTGGTACACTATTCTGGAAGGAGTAGTGAACGATGATACGTATAACAACGTTGTTGTCTGTTGCGTTCCTCATGGCGATGCCATCGTCTTGGGCATCCGGTGGAATGGCAAAAACAATCCTTTGGTTCGATGTACCGCAGGAATTGGCCCAAGGTGGCCGCATGATCAACGATGGCCGAGTTGAAGAGGGAATGGACCTCACGCGCAAAATGTTGGGCGAAAGTCTGGGCATGAACGGTATGGCCATGGCATATACAAATTTGTGTGCCGGTTATCTGCATCTTGGTCAATATCAAGAAGCGATGCGAGAATGCCAGCGTGGCCTCAAACTGCGGCCGCGACAATGGCAGGCGCTGAACAATCGTGGCGGTGCCAATCATGGACTGGGCAACTATGCCGCGGCTATCTCTGATTTCATGCGGGCATTGATGCTGAAGCCAGATAATGAAGATATTGCCTATAATCTGAATATATCCCGGATATCTCAGCGCATGGCATCGCCGCCGCCGTTGGATGACAACGAAAGCTAGGGTCAGGACCCTAATACAGCTGTAATAGACAAATACTAATTGCGAAAGCAACACGCAGCAACGTAGGCTGCGGGCCGAAGGATTTTGTGTAATCAGGAGCCCGTGGCTGTGGCAACATTTGAAGAATTTTGGAAACTCGTTGTAGAAGTCTGGCAAACAGGCTTTCTGGGGATCGATATTGGTCGGGGTATCATTGCCCTGGGTATATTTGCGCTGTTCATGATTTTCCGAGAGTTGTTTGCACGCATTGTCTTGGCCAATATCGAGCGACTAACGCGAAAATCAAAAACCATGCTGGATGATCACATTGTTGCGGCACTCAAAGACCCGCTGCGCTTTGTATTCCTGGTTGCCGGGGTCTTCTTTGCTCTGGATTACCTGAGCCTCGAGCCCGCCTATAGCGAATTTTCGGCCAATCTGATGCGTTCACTTGTGTCCTTTAACATTTTCTGGGCGCTGTACCGGGTCATCGGACCTGTCAGCTTCATGATGCACAAGCTTCACAAGATGTTGGGCGAAGAAATAGTTGATTGGCTGATCAAGGCGATCCGCGGCCTGACGATCTTTATTGGCGGTGCGACCATTCTGGAATTGTGGGGAATTCAGGTAGGGCCCTTATTGGCCGGCCTTGGTCTGTTTGGTGTCGCTGTTGCTCTTGGTGCGCAGGATCTATTCAAGAATCTGATCGCCGGTGTGCTGATCCTGGTCGAAAAGCGTTTCAAAAAGGGTGACTGGATTAAGGTCGATGGCGTGGTCGAAGGGACCGTAGAAAACATCGCCTTTCGGTCTACATTGGTGCGGCGCTTTGACAAAGCGCCCGTGTTTGTCCCGAACAGGCAAATGTCCGACAATGCGGTCACCAATTTTTCCGAAATGACCCATCGCCGTATTTACTGGAAAATCGGGGTCGAATACCGGACGACTGTCGACCAGCTGCGCCAGATCCGTGACCAGATAGAGGCCTATATTCTGGGGAATGACGAGTTCGCTCAGCCGCCGGAAGTATCGACCTTCGTGCGGGTCGACAGCTTTAATGATTCCAGCATCGACTACATGGTCTATTGCTTCACGAAAACAACAGATTGGGGCGAGTGGCTGGAGATCAAAGAACGCCTGGCCTATGCGATCAAAGAGATCGTGCTGGACGCTGGGTCAAACTTCGCGTTTCCCAGCCAAACCTTGTATATCGACGGCTACACTGGCGATCAGCCCGAGGCATTTGTGCCGCCGACCGAATAGGTCAATTGCTTTCTTGCGCCTGCATCTTGGCGGCGACCGTTTCGACTTCACGCCAGACTCGCAGCAAATTGCCACTCCAGATTTTGGCAATATCCGGCTCGTCATACCCGCGGCAAACCAGCTCTAGCGTGATGGCGAAGGTCTCGCTGGCGTTGTCCCAGCCATCGATACCACCGCCACCGCCAAAGTCTGACGCAATGCCGACGTGGTCGATGCCCATCACTTTTACGGCATAGTCGATCTGATCAACAAAGTCGGCCACGTTGGCGCGGGGCCAGGTTTCATCGAGGGTGCGCACGCGCTTGCGTAACGCCGCCCATTGGTCGGGGGTCGCTGCGCGCATGGCCTCGCGGGTGTCGAGGCTCATGTCTTCACGAATTTCAGTGATGGCGGCGCTTTTTTCGGTAGGTGGTTCCTTCAGATAGGCGTCAAAGGCTACGACTTGCACCACACCGCCCCTTTTGGCGATGGCTTTCATTTCCTTGCGGCTGATATTGCGGGGGATATCG
>SMXS01000053.1 GCA_004356955.1 Alphaproteobacteria bacterium
GAGAACTCCGATGTGAAATTTGATATTGCGGCTCATTCCATGGGCGCGCTCCTGACACGATATTATTTGCGTTACGGACCACAGGATTTGGGTGAAACTGAGGAAGAAGCGCCTGAATTAACTTGGGCGGGCGCCAAATATGTTGAACGCGTGGTCATCATCGGGCCACCCAATGCCGGGGTCGTACAGGCCCTCGAGCAATTGGTATCGGGGCGGGATTTCGGTCGGCCCTTCCTCCCTTATTACCCACCGGCTTTACTTGGCACTTATCCATCCCTCTATCAGTTGTTGCCTCGTAGTCGCCATCAAAGAGTGATTTGGGACGGAGACAGTTCAGACCCAGTCGTTGATCTCTATGATCCGGAATTGTGGCAGAAAATGGGCTGGGGCCTTAGTTCGCCAAGCCAGGACAAGGTCCTGTCAATTTTGATGCCGGACATTGCCGAGACAGAGCAAAGACTGGCCATTGCAACAGTTCACCAAGCAAGATTGCTGGAGCGTGCCCGTTTGTTTCACCGGGCGATAGACTTACCCGCAGTCCCGCCCGCCCATCTGGAAATATTCCTGATCAGCGGTGATGCTGAACCGACGCCATCCATCCTCTCCATTAATTCCAAGACGGGAAAGCTCCGGGTTTTTGCCACCGCGCCCGGCGACGGCACAGTAGCGCGCCAAAGCAGCTTGCTAGACGAGAGAGTTGGCGGAACCTGGCAACCCCGTCTGCAGAGCCCGATTACCTTTGCACAGGTACTGTTCCTGCCGAATGATCATCTGGGCCTGACCCAGAGCGAAACGTTCCGCGACAACGTATTGTATTGGCTCCTGGAAAAACCCCGGTAACATCGCGCTGATCGCAATCGGTCTTCAAAAGCACTCTGGTCAGCCAATTTCCTTAGGTCCGCGTTGGGTCAAAAGCAGACATTAGGATTGTGAAGATAAGCCGTCGGCTAAGCGTCGTTTTACACGACGTTTGGACAAGGCTTCTGATGTCGTCGCTTAGAGGCTCGAGCGCAATTGCCCTCCGCCAGCCATACCCTGAAATGTAGTGTACGGGATAAGGCACTCTTCTTCGGGCTCGTCCTGGTCCACCTGTGGGCAGGGCCTTAGCGAATTTAGCTGACATTGTCGCCGCGCTTCAAAGCGGATGAGCGGGGCAGGGGCGTAGCCCGTTTCAGGGTCGCAAAAATCCGTTAGACAAATCCGTTAGACAAGTGTCTAAACGATTGAAATTTTGTGACTTGTAAGTCTTTGAATATATTGGGAAAAGTGGTGCCCGGGGGCGGATTCGAACCACCGACACGCGGATTTTCAATCCGCTGCTCTACCAACTGAGCTACCCGGGCATATCGCGACATTTGTCGGGAAGGAAGCCGGTTTATAAGAGAAATATCCCGCGGTGTCCATGCGGAAAAGGGGCTTTTTGAGGCGGTGCCCTTATTCCTCTGGTGGGTCCATCCAAACAGAGTTGTCGGGGTCGTCTTCAGCTGAAGGACTGTCAGACCCTTCAATGACGTAGACGCCCTTCAGCCAACGTCCCAAGTCAATATCCGCACATCTTTTTGAACAGAATGGCAGGAATTTCCCGGCAGCCGGCTTGCCGCAAATTGCGCATTTGCGAACAGGCTTGTCGGGGACGGGCGGTTTTGGCTCGGCATTCATATCAACGCACCTTTGCGGCGATTAAGTGTCATTCAGAATAGAGGTCGAACTCGTCGATGGCCATATCATCTTCAGTGGCGGCCTCCATGGTGCGACTGAGATGGGACGACAGACGCGAAAGCGGTCCGCCATTGAGCCAACCAACGACCGATTTATGTGCGCCGATTTTAATTGTTCCCGACGGGCTGCAGTCAGCCTCTAGATGGGCCAGTCGCAAGATATCGTACCCGGTCGATTCAACTGACCGCACGCGGGTGCTTTGCAAACGACGTTCCCCTGTCAGGAAATCGGGCAGGGTCTTCCGGGTGCGGCGGCGTGTCAGCTCCATCAGACCCATTCTGGTCCAGCCCAATATCTGTGTTGGGGCCCTGTCACGCTTTAACGCGGCGTCCATGGCGTCGCCGACTTCAGACCGATGGGCCTGGTCGCGCATATTGATAAAGTCGACCACGATCTGACCGCCCATATCACGCAGGCGCAATTGCCGCGCGATGACAGGCACGGCTGCCAGATTGGTCTTGAGAGCTATCTGTTCCCGGTCGCCTTCTTGCTTGAAGCCGCCTGAATTTACATCAATGGCCGTCAGGGCCTCGGTTGATTCAATCGATAACCAGCCACCAGTGGGCAGATCCATGCGCGTTTCCAGCGCCTCGTCGATGGCGGCTTCAATGCCCGCTTCTTCAAACAACAGCTCAGAGCCCGTATGGACTTCAAGGCGATCCGAAAGATCTGGCATATGGGCATCGGTATATTTTTTAGTGGCCGCAAACAGCTCGCGGCCCTCGGTGATGATTTTGGCAATTTCGGGCATGGCCCAGTCACGCAGCGCGCGTTCTCGCGGCTCCAGATCGCGGTACATGCAGGTTGGATTGCCACCGGTGGGTGGGTTCAAATCCACGGCCGCCCATTGGCTGGCCAGAGTTTCTGCCTCATGCACCAGCACGTCAATATCGGCGCCCTCTGCAACTGTGCGAATGATGAAACCACCTTCGCAATCGACCTTGTTGATAACTTGCTGCATGGCCTCTGTCAGGCGCGCGCGTTCGGCTTCGTCACGAATACGCGACGATATGGCGATGCCGTCTTTCAGGGGTTGATACACCAAAAAGCGTCCCGCCATGGACGGGTTGGCCGTCAAACGCGGGCCTTTGTCGCCCGCCGAATCTTTTGAAACCTGCACCAGGACCCATTGGCCCTCGTGAATGATGCTTTCAATGCGTGGTCTGCCCGACCCATCCTTTGGATATAGGGTGTTGGCCTCGCGGATAGACAGAAACCCTTGTGGGCCTGTGTCCAACGTCAGAAACGCAGCTTGGAGCGACGGCACAACGGAATCGGCCCGGCCCCAATAGATATTGCCAATCTGGCTTTGGTTCGTAGATCGGTCGATATCAATTTCGACCACGACATCGTCTTCCAGAAGCGCAATTCTGCATTCCCCCGGGATGTCGTCGATATACAATTCTTGCTTCATTTTAAGTAGCCCCCTAACGCAACATTTGTGCAGGCTCATAATTAGCACTCGCCAGCATGCTGACAACCTCAAAAATGGGTAGGCCGACAACATTCGTGTATGATCCCTGCAAAGCCCGAATGTAGGCAGCGGCCAGTCCCTGGATGGCATAGCCGCCCGCTTTGCCCTGCCATTCGCCACTATCCATATAGGTCGTGATCTCGCGGTTCGACAAAGCCTTGAACGTGACATTCGTTCGAACGAGTTTTTCGCGTATTGAGCCGTCGGGCCTGATCAGTGCGACGCCGGTCTGGACCTGGTGGCGGCGCCCGGACAGCATCTTCAGGCAGGCCTCGGCTTCTGCCAAATTACCTGCCTTTGGCAAGATGCGGCGCCCGACGCCAACCACAGTGTCGGCAGCCAGGACAAAATCTGCTGGATGCAGAATGGCGATGGCCATCGCTTTTTCCCGCGCCAGACGTGCGGCCAATTGGCGGGGTTGTTCAGCCTTCAGGGGTGTTTCATCGATATCGGCGGGTGTGCACAAATCGGGCGTAATCCCAACCTGGGTTAACAGGTCAAGTCGACGCGGCGATGCACTCGCCAGGATAAACGATGGGTCGCCAGAGGAAGCGTCGTGCTTTGGCACAACGGGTCCGACTATTTGTACCGGTAAGTAATACGACCCTTGGACAGATCGTACGGGGTCATTTCGACCAATACGTTGTCGCCCTGCAAAACGCGGATGCGATGCTTGCGCATTTTCCCTGCGGCATGGGCCAGCACTTCGTGGTCATTTTCAAGCTTCACCCGAAACATTGCGTTAGGCAACAATTCCACCACGGTGCCCGGAAATTCTAGTAGTTCTTCTTTTGCCATAGATCGGCCGTTATTCCCTTTGTAAATAGGTGGCACATCAATGATCGAAAACGCCCCATTTTTCAAGGTTTATTCCGATAATTATCAGCTATTTATCGGCGGCAGAAGGCAAAGACTTTTTTGGCAGCACTTTCAATGGACTGGCGGATGCTCGACAGCAACTCTGGCGCAAGGCCGTGCTTTTCCATAATGGCGATTATTTCTGTTGAGCTTGGGGCCGCGTTTCCGCTCAGGACGATCATGTCAGTAAAGATGACATAGCCATCTTCGCCAAGCTCTGCCTTCATGCCCTTGGCCGTGCATTCGCAATATTTCATGGGTTGGCCGTCGTTGATGCACGCCTCAACAATGGTGTCGGTAAACCTCTCTTCGCACGCCATCAGCAGCAAACAGGTGGTGGCCATAATAAGCGCGGCAGACTTTACTGTTGGCATGAAAGTTCAGCCTCGGTTTTGGGGCTGACGAAAGCGTTCAGGAACTGTGTGACGTTAAAGCGGCCATGTTTATCGAGCAATTTGGCCCGGGCAGTCTCTTCATCCATGCCATCGGTCAGCTGGTATTTAGACATCTTGGCCAACATGGACAGGTGCTTTTCGCTCAGCGATGCTTCGACAATATCAACGTAACAGGTGCAATAAGCATAGGAATTGTCCTGCGACATGCATAGATCGGTCACCAAAGCGACATCATTACTGCACCCGCTTAGCGGCAATACAACGACGGCCGCCAACATAAGTTTCCTGAAAGATTTGTTCATCTTTACGCCCATGGGTTCAAGGTAGAATCAGAAACGGTTCCAGACCAGAGTTTTGTTCACTCTTGCGTACCCAATCGATCACTAATTTTTCCCCTCAGGAATTCTTTCACTTCACGGAACGACGCCAAAATGGTCTCGCGACTGCCATGGACCAGGGATGGGTCCTGCGTTGGCCAATATTCGGCCTGGCAGTTTTCCTGGCGGGTTAATTCGATGGCGTGGTGCTGGGCTTCAGGTGTCAGCGAGATAATCAGATCACACGGGTTGTCTTCCAGATCAGCAAAGCTGCGGGGTTGGTGGTCCCCAATATCGATGCCATCTTCCCACAGGGTCGCCATGACGAAGGGGTTCACATCACCGGGCCAAACGCCGACGGACGAAAACTCGATGTCCGGGGCAAACAACGAATTGCCGATGGCGGCGGCCATGGGGGAGCGGATAGAATTGTGCGCACAGGCGAACAGAACTCGGCGCGGGCGCGGGTCAGTCATGCCTAGCCCCGAATGTGCAGAACGCAAACGAGGGTGAACAGACGGCGCGCCGTATTGTCATCCATCTCTATCTTGCGGGCGAGACGGTCGCGCAACAAGTCGGAGCCCTCGTTGTGCAGGCTGCGACGGCCCATATCGATGGCTTCAATCTGCGAGGGGCTGGAGGTCTTGATGGCGTTGAAATAGCTTTCACAGACCATGAAATAGTCCTTCACAAGCCGCCGAAAGGGCCGCAGGTCCAGCTTGATATCCTCGAGAGGCAGCTCGCTGCCATTGCGCACATGAATAATCAGGCGGTTTTCCTGCACAGCCAACAACAGGTCATAGGGAGCGCTTAAGCCGTTTTTGAGTGAGAAGTGGTTCTCTTCCAACAGGTCAAAAATGGCGACTTTACGCTCATGCTCGATATCTGCATTGCGCCGCACGATGGTGCGTTCATCGAGACTGATATTGACGATGTCTGTGTGGGACATGGACGGGCGGCACCCTGACTATCACTGCATGTTGGGGCTGATGTTATCAGGTCGGACTGATCAAGCCATCTTTAAGTGGTGTTGCCTAACCAGCCGCCAATTTCATCTTCGGGCTTATAAGCGCGAATTTCAGTGTTTTACGCCCTGCCCACGCCATTTGTTGTCACTCAATCGCCCGAACTGACGGATTAAATCAAAACGTCATCTCAATGTTGCAACCGTATTTTCAATTCGAACATTGATCAAGACGGGTTGAATAAAGTTTCAAAAAGCATTAAATTAGCATCTTATAAGATGACAATTAGTGAGGTCACCGTGGACATAACTAAAGATATCCGGTCGCTGACTGAGTTCAAACGTGACAGTAAGAATTTCGTTTCCCGCCTTAAGGAAACAGGTCGACCTGCGATCCTGACCGTCAATGGCGAACCCGAACTGGTGATTATGGATGCCCAGACATGGCAAGACAACCAAGATCAAATGGAATATGCCCGAGCTGTTGCCGGCATACGAAAAGGGCTTGATCAGGTCCGTGAGGGGCGGGGTATCGAGGCTTCGGTCTTGTTTGATGACCTCAGAAGCCCCAAGGGACGTTGAATCAATTTACGGTCATTATCGCTCCCTTTGCGAAAGATAATATTCGTGAAGCCTATGACCGGCTAACTATAGAGAACCCCATCTATGCGGCGAAGTGGCTGGACGATATTGAGGAAAAAATTCTCGGCCTCCGTACCTTTCCTGAATCCCATGCCGTCGCGCCGGAAAACGACGCTTTTGATGAGGAGATCAGGCAACTGCTCTATGGGCGAGGCACACCCTGGCGCATTTTCTTTACTATTGATGAGGCGACAGTTCACGTGCTGCATGTCCGGCATGGGAGCCGCGATTACTGGAGCCTATGAGGCGACAGCGAGAACAATAGCTAACGATTCCGACGGATCGACATCGACAGCGCGTGTGCGTCAAGGCCTTCCAGCGTTGCCAGACGTTCGGCGTCTGGTGCCAGGGCAGCCAGGCTTTCTGCCGTGCCCTTGATCAGCGATGTGCGCTTGATGAAATCAAACACCGACAGGCCAGACGCATAGCGCGCGCTGCGTGCGGTGGGCAATACATGGTTGGGCCCGGCGATATAGTCGCCGATGGCCTCGGGCGTATAGCGACCCAGGAAGATGGCCCCGGCATGGCGAATATTGGCAGCCATTCCCTCGGGGTCTTCAACGGCCAGTTCCACATGCTCAGCAGCGATGCGGTCGGCCAGCTGGGCGGCATCGTCCAATGAATTCACGATGATGATCGCGCCGTTATTTGCCCAGGACTGCGCTGCGATCTCGGCACGAGGAAGCGTGGTCAGGTGCGCGTCGACGGCTGCTGCGACGGCATCTGCGAAATCGGCATCATCCGTGATCAGGATCGCTTGGGCTGCCGTGTCGTGTTCTGCTTGTGACAACAGGTCAGCGGCTATCCAGCTGGGGTCATTGTCCCCGTCTGCGATGACCAGAATTTCGGAAGGCCCGGCGATCATATCAATGCCAACTGTGCCAAAGACCTGGCGTTTGGCCGCAGCGACCCAGGCATTGCCAGGGCCGACAATTTTGTCGACCGGCGCAATGCTTTCGGTGCCATAGGCCAGGGCGGCAATGGCCTGTGCGCCACCAATTTTGTATATTTCGCCGACACCAGCCGTGCTGGCCGCGGCCAATATTATTGGATTCAGGTGCCCGCCCGGGGCGGGGACAACCATGGCAATACGGTCAACGCCAGCGACAATGGCTGGCATCGCGTTCATCAATACAGAGCTGGGATAGGCTGCCAACCCACCAGGGACATAGAGCCCTACAGATTCAAGAGGCCCCCAGCGATAGCCAAGGGTCATGCCGGTGTCGTCGGTGTACAACAGATCATCCGGCATCTGTTTTTCGTGGAAACTGCGGATGCGTTTGGCGGCGTGGCTGAGCGCGTCCAACGCATCACCATCACATTGTTCGCGCGCCATCAGAATTTCTTCGGGCCGAACGCGGACCGTGGTTTCGTCCAGGATACATTGATCAAATTGGGCCGTCAGGCGAAACAGTGCCTCATCGCCATTGGTGCGCACATCATCGATGATGGTAATAACATCAGCGGTCACGTCGGCATCGTTTTCCCGCTTGAGCGACAACAGGTGCTCAAAGGCCTGCTCAAAGCCCGGATCAGATGCGTCCAGCCGCGCGGCAGCTTGGCTATTGCCGGAGGGCATGTCAGGCGGCCTTCGCTTTAAGGACGTCTTCGAATTTCTGGATCCAGTCTGAAATCTCTGTTGGCCGGGTCTTGAAGGCAGAGCGGTTGACGATCAGGCGGGACGTGATGTCCATGATCCGTTCAACTTCCACCAGCCCATTGGCCTTGAGTGTATCGCCGGTGCTGACCAGGTCGACAATACGGCGGCACAGGCCCAGTTTTGGGGCCAATTCCATGGCGCCATTCAGCTTGATGCATTCAGCCTGCACGCCGCGATCGGCAAAATATCTGGCAGTGATGCTGGGGTATTTTGTGGCGATACGAACGTGGCTCCACTTGCGCGGGTCGTCGGTTTTGCTCAGCTCTATCGGTTCAGCCACTGACATGCGGCAATGGCCGATATCGAGGTCTAGCGGCGCATAGATTTCGTCATAGCCGAATTCCAGCAGCACATCGTTGCCACAAATACCCATCTGGGCGCCACCAAAGGCCACAAAGGTGGCCACGTCAAAACTGCGCACCCTGATGATCTTGATCATCTCGTGATTTGTATCGAAGGTCAGCTGGCGCGCGGAATCGTCATCAAAGGCCGCCTCGGGCTCGAGCCCGGCAGCACTCAGAAGGGGACGCACTTCCTTAAGGATACGGCCTTTTGGAAGGGCAAGGATTAATGGGCTGTCTGCGCTCACAAATCTGGCTTTCTGCACGTTTATGTTACTTCGGGCATGGTGTAGCCATCCCCGCCCATGAAATCAATGATTGCATTACACCGCGACGTTGGAAGATATGCCGATTAGGGTTCAATCGCGCTTGCCGATCTGCGGGGATGCACCTAAGATCGTCGCTGACTTTAAAACTAACGTACGCCTGTGGCGCTGCTGCGGGAAACTAAGGAGACGGACGGGGAATGGGAAAACAAATAGCAGTACAGGAAGGGTTGTTTACGTGGCCTTCTGACAATCCACAACTGATCGGCAGGAAGGAAAAGTCCACAGGACGGATCTATTTCCCGGCGATCCACAATTATGTCAGTGACGAAGATTCCGATGAAGTTCTATTGGCCACTCGGGGTACTTTGTGGACATGGACGATCCAGGGCTTCTTGCCTAAAAACCCACCTTACAAGGGTCTGGAAGGACCAGAGGATTTTGTTCCTTTCGGTGTTGGTTATGTCGAGTTACCCGGCGAGGTGATCGTCGAGGCAAGACTGACAACGGCCAATCCGGATGATCTTGAGATCGGTATGGAAATGGATCTCGTGATCGAGAAATTTATGACAGATGAAAATGGCGACGACGTGATGATGTTTGCCTTCAAACCTGCAGAAGACTAAGGGGAAAGAAAATGACTGAAGTATGTATTGTAGGCATTGGCATACACAAATTTGGCCGCACACCAGAACGTACGGGTATGCAGCAAGGTGCCTTTGCCGTGCGCGACGCGCTCAAAGATGCGGGTGTTGAATGGAAAGACATGCAGTTTGCCTTTGGTGGATCTGCCGCGGCGGGTTCAGCCGATGCGCTTGTCAATGAACTGGGCCTGACGGGTCTGCAGTTTATCAACGTCGCCAACGGTTGTGCGACAGGCGGTTCGGCCTTGTTGTCGGCCTATTCGGCCATCAAATCCGACCAGTATGAGTTGGGTGTTGCGGTTGGTTTTGACAAGCATCCACGCGGTGCTTTCAACGCTGACCCACGGGCTGCTGGTCTGGAAACCTGGTACGGCGACATTGGCCTGATGATCACCACGCAGTTCTTTGGCATGAAGATCCAGAAATATATGCACGATTACGGCATTGCGCCTGAAGTTTTGGGCAAGATTTCGCAAAAGGCTTTTCACAATGGTTCCCTGAACCCCAATGCCTGGCGCCGTGACGAAATTGATATGGATACCATCATGAATTCCATGATGCTGTCCAATCCGCTGACGAAATTTATGTTCTGCTCGCCAGCTGAAGGCGGTGTTTCGCTTATTCTTGCCAGCGACAAGGTTGCGCGCAAATACACCAACCGCCCAGTTTACTTGAAGGCCGTCACCATGCGCACGCGCCATTATGGCTCGTTCGAAGTGTTCAGCCCCTATCAGGCGATCCAACGGGCCGATTCACCGACCGTGTTTGCCTCTAAAGCAGCCTATGAAATGGCGGACCTTGGTCCAGAAGACATGCAGGTGATCCAGATTCAGGATACAGAATCTGGTGCCGAGATTATGCATATGGCCGAAAACGGCTTTTGTAAGGATGGCGAACAGGAACAACTGATCCTGGAAGGCCACACTGCGATTGACGGCAAAATGCCGATCAATACAGACGGTGGTTGTCTCGCCAATGGCGAACCCATCGGTGCGTCTGGCCTGCGTCAGGTTTATGAAGTTGTCGCGCAGCTTCGTGGCGAACGCGGCGACGCTCAGGTGCCGGGTGACCCCAAGACGGGTTACACCCATGTCTATGGCGCGCCAGGTCTGTCTGCTTGTACGGTTATGCAAGTGTAATTAGCCCAGCTACATCAACAAATTTGAGGCCTGGATGGGAAACTGTCCAGGCCTTTTACTTTTTGGCGATGGCATCCTGACTACAACTTATCGTCATGCCGGGATAATTAAAGGGACACAATACTTAATTATCTGGAGCTCGTGAAATCTATCTCATAGACAAAATAATTAAGTATTGTGTCCCTTTAATTATTGGATCCCGCATCAAGTGCGGGATGACGAACGGGGATTACTTTTCGGCCACCACAAAACAATAGTCGCCCTGATCATGGTCATATTGCTGGCGAACGGATTGCCAATGGCCGCTGTCAATATCAGCGCGCAGCGCCTTTAACCCGCTGGCCATTTCATCTTCGTGCGCCAGATTACTGAACAGCGAAATACCATCCATGATCCCCTCTGTGAAATATAGCTCGGGGTTGTCCTTGCCGGCATAGGCAAACAAATCCTTCAAATTCTCGGGGACGTCCCAATTTACAAATTCAAATCTGTGAAAGCCAGCCACTTTCAGGGCCTCTTTGATGGCATCGACTGAGGGGTCCAGTTCTGACGCTCGCTTCACTGCATCGGGGAAATAGTTGGCGAGCCAATATCTCGCTGTTTGTTCGCCAGTCGCCGTAAAGAAAACAAACCGATCGCCCCGCAGCACGCGCGCAATTTCGGTAAAGGCTTTGCCAAGGTCCGGGAAGTGGTGGATCGCCAGCGTGCACATGACATTGTCGAAACTGTTACCCGGCAGGGGCATGGCATCAACGGATCCCTGAATTAATGGCAGGTCGGGGTTTGTTGACCGAGCGGCTTGCAACATGGTCGCTGACAGGTCCAACCCGGTCATATCCATGCCGCGACGGGCAAGCATCCCCGTATAATTCGCCGTACCACAGGCAATATCAAGAATGCGGGCATTGTCGCCGGGTGCCATCAATTCAACCAATCGATCTGCAATGCGGGGGTCCGGCGCCCGGGTGTTGTCATAGCCAATGCCGATTTTGTCATAGATGGCTGTTTTTCCCGGCGTGATGCTTCCACCGAAATGCTCGACCGTGGGGAAGGGGTCATAGAAATGATGCAGCAGTTCCTTCCATCTGCCATAGCGCTGTGACCCGCGAAAGCCCTGTTCGTGGTCGTCAACACTGTCCCACCACACCAACAACAGATACTGGCCAGGGACATCCAGATTGGCCCGCACTTCCATGTCCTGAAATCCGTCAGACGCGGCAATCAAAGGCTTGGCCATTTTCATGGCGGTCTCGAATTCGGTTTCCTGGCCGGGTTTGATCGAAAGAACAGCAGTTTCCAAAATCATTCAATTATTCCTTGAACGCGCTTTGGGGCGCGACTAGCCGTTTGCAACGGACCATATCGTGCCATAAGCTTTGAACAAATTGGCCATCAATTAGTGAAAGTAACTCAATGTCCTTCGAAACCATCAAATATGAAGTTAAAGGCCCTGCCGCTATCATCACACTGAACCGCCCCGAAAAGCTGAATGCCTGGTTGCCGATCATGTCGGCTGAAAAAATTGAGGCGTTGGATATGGCGAATGCTGACCCCAATGTTGGTGCCATCATCATCACCGGCGAAGGGCGGGCCTTTTGTGCCGGGGCGGATATCAAACAGGCCTTCAATGCCGATCTGGAAGCGGCCGAACAGGGTGGCCAAGGCCGCAAACGTGACCGCAACCAGGCGGCTGGTGTTGACTGGGTGGGTGCCGTGCGTCGGGCCAAGCCGGTGATCGCGGCGATCAACGGGATTGCCGTGGGTGTGGGTATTACGATGGTATTGCCCGCTGATATTCTGGTGGCATCCGAAGACGCGCAGATTGGCATGTTCTTCGTCAAAATGGGCCTGGTGCCAGAACTGGGCAGCTCGCATTATCTGATCCAACGCATCGGGTTTGGTAAAGCCCACGAAATGTGCCTGACGGCGCGTCTGTATGATGCGCAGGAATGCGGCGATATGGGCCTGGTGGACCATGTTGTGCCAGCCGATGAGTTGATGGCCAAGGCCATGGAACTGGCTGAACAGATCGCCCAGAACCCGTCACCCCAGCTGCGGATGGTCAAACAATTATTAGATGCCAATGGCTGTGAAACTGACATCGCATTGGTCCAGGGCCGCGAAGGGGATGCGCTGGTGGAATGCCGTACCTTGCCAGAACACAAAGAAGCCGTGGCTGCCTTTATGGAAGGGCGCAAGCCAGACTTCAAAGCTGTCGCTCAATAGAAATTCGTCGCACAAAAGACACTCGTCGCACAATAGATGGGGAAACCAGGGGGGAAGACCATGTCGAGTACATCGCCAGAGATCGTTCACTATTCCAAAACCGCCAAATGGGTGCATTGGTTCATGGCCATTGTGCTGTTGTTTGACCTGACAATCGCGCAGACCTTCAGTGATATGCCCGATAGTGAAAAAGGCGAGATATTGATGGGCCATTCCAGTATCGGGTCGATCCTGCTGGTGTTGGTGCTTTTCAGATTGTTCTGGCGCTATCGCAACCCGGCACCGGCGCTGCCGACAAACCTGGCGGACTGGCAGCGGATCGCCTCCAAGGCGTCCCATCACACGCTCTATACGTTGATGGTGATTGTGCCGCTGACCGGCTTTTATATTGCGGATTATTCTCCAATTGCCGTGATGCCGTTTGGGTCGTTCATGCTGGGTGGTGAAGGTCTGACGGAAGAAGGGTTCCTGGCTGTTCGGTCGGTGCATGAAATAGCGACATGGGCGTTAATTGCGGTGATCACACTGCATTTTGGTGCGGCATTGTTCCATCGCCTCATCCAAAAGGATGGCGTGTTTCAGCGCATGGCCCCGAGATTCCGCCGCAACAAAAGCTAGGTCCAATCTACGGATTGCCCGTGCGGATGCGCCAGGGCAAGGGTGACTTCCTCGCCGCCAGGCCAAAGGGTCAGTGTAAGATAAGGGAATTCCCGCAGGCTGATATGCTCGAAGCGTAGCCACGCGAAGGGCGCGTCTTTGGTGGCGCGGTTGCCCGCATCCTCAATGATTGCGGTGAACCTTTGCGCCGTAATGTCATCAAAATATTGCGCAGCGATCGAATGGTACAGCACCGTGGTTTGACCCACGGGCAGTGTCGCAAGTTTTTCGCTGGCCCACTCCGCAGCATCAGCCTTGGCCACCGTAATATTTTGGTCCAGCGCCATCTGCATGGCTGCCCGCAATCGATCGACCCGGTCGTCATGGTCGGCCCATACATAGGCTTCCATGCGCAGGCGGGCGTCTGGGCGCGTCAGATCAACCGGATTCAGGTCACACCCTGCGCGCTCTGATACTTCGATTGTCGTGGACAGATCAGGCAGTGACCCCCGCCATTCTGAACTGATAGAGACAGGGCTGTCAGCATTGCCCCAGCTGCCTGCTGCTGTCGTGTAGGAAAATTGGTCCCACAACAGATTGAGCCCGGCGCTTGCACCCACTTCAAAGCATCGAAGGGGATAGCCTGTGGATTGGGCAATTTTCAAGAAACCACCCAGCAAAACGGCTGATCGCCTTGTTTCATTCGTTTGTGGGGGGCTTTTGATAAAATCGCGCATGAACTGGATGTTGGATTTTAGAGTGGCCAACAATATTGGGTCGAATGATGCGGGATCAAACTGCCCCCCGACACTCGGGTAATGCTTGGCCAGCGCGGGGGCCTGGCCGGTCAGGACCAGATGATGCGGGCCACCGATAAATCGCGTGGCAACCAATCCGTCAACGGGGTTGCCGTCCCAATTATCGAGAATATCTGCCGTCGGGCCACCTGCCTTAAAGTCTTCAAGACAGGTCCGCAACAGATGCGCGTTTAGCGGTGATTCCAGCACCTCGCAAGCTTTTGCCTGCAGCGCCAGGGCATAGATAAATTCTTCTTTGCGTGATTGCGGGGCA
>SMXS01000054.1 GCA_004356955.1 Alphaproteobacteria bacterium
AGCCATAGCGGCGCACCGAGGGGAATATGCCGGCGATCAACGGCCATGGATCGCTGTGCTGTCAGGGGGATATCCAGGGCCCCAATCGCACCATCGGCGACCTGTCGATGGAAGAACACGTATGACGCGTTGTGATGCAGCACAGAAGTGCGCTCGGCCGGGTCTTCTGCCACCCAGGACTTGATGCCCTGCATCGATGCTTCGTGCCTGCCCAGCAGGTTTTCGTTAATCAGATAGCGCCCGACCGAAGAATAAGGGCGACCATTTTTACCTGCAAAGCCCAGACGCACCATCGTGCCGTCTGCCAGCCGCACCATGCCAGAGCCTTGAATGTGCAGGAAGAATGCCTCTACCGGGTCATCCAGCCAGACCAGCGGTTGCGGCTGGCTGGCCCAGGCGCCGGTCTCTATTTCGGCACGCGTATAATAGGGTGCCAATCTGCCACCATCGACACGGCCATAGATTTGTTGCCCCGCATGTTTGGGGTCAAACCGCCCCAGGTCAACCGACACCAGATCACCAGGCCGCGCCAGCAGAGGCACGTTGTAGGTGTCGTCCGCGGTCAGACGGCCTTGCACCACAGGCACATAATAACCGGTAAACAGGCCCTCGGCTTCATCGCCGCTTAAGACCACAAAGGGGACAAAGGCTTCTTCAAAAAAAGCGCGGGCAGCGTCAGTGTCATCCGGGACAAACGCCGCCAGCTCGCACACCGGCTGCCAGTCGTCTGCAGTGCCGGCAAAAGCCCCGCCGTCCATGGCCCGATCAGCGGGCAGGCGCAGCAACGCCGCGCAAGATTTGTTGAACGTCGCCAGGGCCAGAGCCAGATCATCCTGGTCCCAACCCGTCAAGGCAGACCATTCAGCTGCTTGCAGGCCCATACCATTCGGGGGTGGTTTTGGTGCCTCCACAGGGGGGTCTGCACTGGGCTCTGCAATGACAACAGGCGGCTCGGCTGGAATATCCGGGGCAGTTGGCGTCACCAACCAGATCAACACCCCACCCAAAACGATCCCCGCGCCAAAGACGCAAAAATCTTTGAGGGCGAGATGGTCAAGAAAGGATTGCCAGGCCACGGCGCAGTCCCTGCGGCCTATTCTTCGCGTTCGGTTGCCACCAACAGCCAGTTCGGATCGCCGCTTTTGGCGTCACGGGCAAAGGTCCAAACATCGTTGATCACGTCAGCATCTGACGGGTTGCCGTCAATGATACGGTCTTCACTGTCACGCAAGGCGCTGGTGATCTCGGACTCAAAGCGCACAACAATTTCAGCCACATTGTTTTCAACCGACGTATCGATGATTTCGGTCGCCAAAATATTCACAACCTTGGATTCCATCGTCTGTCCGGCGGCTTCGCGTGCGTCAATGGCCGCAAGAAAGCCTTCCAGAACATCATCGCCCAATAAGGGCGTCAAAGTATCTCGGTCACCACCGGCAAAGGCCTCGATGATCATTTCATACGCACCATTGGCCCCGACGACAAAGCCCTGCGGGTCAAACCGTCGGTCGATTTCAAAGATCGCCTGCAACAGACGCGTTTGCGCAGGATCAGGATGCAGGTCGACGACTTCAGTCGCATTGTCGACCGGCTGGGTAATCGGTTGGTTGGACGACTGAGGAATCAGATCCTTGATGTTGAATGGCTTCTCAGACGGTTGTTCGTTGCCCGTACGGCGTCCCAAAACGCTGTACAGCCGAAGTGCAATAAATCCTGCCACCATTGCGAGGATGATAATGTCCAAGGCACGCCTCATTTTCTTGTTGGATGACCCCCGCCGAGGGGACCACTAAATAATCACGAATTGACAACGGGCCTAAAAGCACCCACCTAAGGGCCTAGGGCCCACAGAAACACGGCGACGGGTCTGCGGCGGTGCTTAAACCGTCGATACTGTTCATACATAATTCCTAATGGCGGAAAGAACAAGCATGGGCTTTCTCATCCTGCTCTTCATCATTGGCCTACCCCTGGTAGAAATTTACCTGTTTATCGAAGTGGGCGACCAAATTGGCGCCCTGTCTACCGTTGGGCTGACGATTCTGACAGCCGTCGTCGGCTTGGCGCTGGTCCGCGCCCAGGGCCTGTCGGTTTTGCGCGCTGCCCAAGCCAGCGCCAAACAAGGTGAAACGCCAGTTAAAGAAGCCCTACACGGAATCGCCTTGCTGCTGGCAGGCATCTTCCTGTTCATTCCCGGCTTTTTTACCGACGCCATTGGTGCACTGTTGTTAATCCCGCCGGTGCGGGAAGTCATGGCTTTGGCCCTGTTGTCGAAGGTCATTGTTGCCCGGGCCCATGGTGGCGGTTGGCGTAGCGGCGGATTCGGTGGTGACAGCCAAACTGTGGACGCCGACTTTGAAGATATCACTCCAGGACAAAGGGACAGTACCGGGCAGGACGATGACCCGCGTCAAATAGACCGTCAATAGACACTTTGGCGCTTGAGTCGCAATCGCAGGCTCAGTAAAGTCGCGCCATAATTTCAGGATCAGATAGGCCAAGAACATGAGCTCTACAGACGATTTTTCTACTGACAGCGATGAAAATGGCGAGGCCGCTGGCCAGTCCATGTCCTTCAGCATGATCACTCAATATGTCAAAGATTTGTCATTTGAGAACCCGCGCGCACCTGACAGCCTGCAAAAAATGCAGGGCGCCAAACCGGACATCAAAATCAGCGTCAATATCAACGCCAAAAAGATGGGTAAAGATGGCTATGAAGTGGCCCTGTCGCTGTCAGCCACAGCCAAGGTCGAAAAAGAGACCATGTATATTGCCGAACTGAACTACGGTGCCCTGTTTGGTGTGCGCAATGTGCCCGACGAACAATTACAGCCGCTGTTGTTAATCGAATGCCCGCGCATGATGTTCCCTTACGCAAGGCGGATATTTGCCGACGCAATCCGTGATGGCGGTTTCCCGCCCATCATGCTGGACCCGATCGATTTTGCGGCCCTGTATCAACAGCAACAGGCGGGCGTGGACGAAAACATCCGTCCAAACTAGGGTCCCGATTGTTCGTCCTTCAACCACAGGGCGTCTATGACCTCATTCTCGATAAAGGCTTTATGGGCAGACAGCTCATCGGCACTGGCTGCATGAGGCCTGGGCGGTCGGATGGTCGTGGTTTTGGCTTCCGTCCTGGCCGTTTCCTGCGCGCCAAGCACCAAGCCAGGTTGGCGACCACCGATCAACTCCAGATAGACCGCGGCCAACAATTCAGAATCGAGCAGGGCGCCATGGCCGTCTTTTTCGCGGGTCGATGTATCAACATCAAAGCGCCGACACAAAGCGTCCAGACTGTTCTGCGCGCCGGGGAACTTGGTCCGCGCCATGGCAAGGGTGTCGATGATACGGTCATCGGTCAGGCCAGGCTTGCCCAGTCGCGCCATTTCGGCATTGATGAACCGCATGTCAAAGGTGGCGTTGTGGGCAATCATCGGCGCATCCCCGATAAAGGCCAGAAAGTCGTCGGCGACAGAGGCAAAAACACCGTGTTGTTTTAAAAACTCTTCGGACAGGCCGTGCACCTCGAACGCGCCCTGGGGCATGTTTCGCTCGGGGTTCACATAGGCATGGAATGTCTCGCCGGTCGGCAAGTGATTGACCAGCTCCAGACAACCGATTTCAACCACCCGGTCATCGCCTTCGGCGTCAAGTCCGGTGGTTTCTGTATCAAAAACGATCTCTCGGTCGTTCAATGGCCTATCCCACTCTTTTGCGGGCGCGGCGGCGCAACACTTTGGTTGGCCAGACGGACCCGTCATAGTTTTTCATCTGTTGCAGGATAGCACGGACCTGTTGCAAGGCGAATGCCTTCCCCAGGCCGGAATGGACAATATAGTCTGCCCGCTTCCGCTTTTCCCCGTCGGGCATTTGTTGGGACAGCACGCCGGCGAATTTTTCCATGGTCATGTCTGGCCGCGCCAAAACTCGCTTTCGCTGTAAGTCCTTGGGCGCAGATACGACCACAGACGCATCAACATATTTGTCACCCCCAGTTTCAAACAACAGGGGCACATCCAGCACAACAACAGGGTCGCCACGCTGGGTCGCCTGGCGCAAAAAGTCGCGCTGCGCCTTGCCCATCATTGGATAGATGATCGCTTCCAGCTTGCGCAATTCGGGCAATTGGCCAAAGACGCGCTGGCCAAGGGCCGCCCGATCCAAAACACCATCAATGACAACACCAGGGAAGGTGGCTTCGATCTGGGGCAAGGCCCGGCCGCCGGGGGCCTGCAATTTGTGGACTTCGGCGTCAGAATCATAGACCGGTACGCCTTCGCGCCGAAACATATTGGCGGTTTCCGACTTACCCATGCCAATGGACCCGGTCAGGCCGAGTAAAATCATTTATTCTGCTCCAAATCGTCAATGATCAATTGGCGCAAGGCCACATCCACGGTCGGCATCACGCCAAACCAGGCCGCAAAGGCCGGGGCGGCCTGATGCAACAGCATGCCCAGGCCATCCACAGCAACATTGCCACGCGCGCGCGCTGCCGCCAAAAGCGGGGTTTCCAACGGTGCATAGACAATGTCGGTCACCAGGGCTTTGGGCCGCAGATTATCCAACGCCATATCCAACGAGGGCGACCCGACCATGCCCAGACTGGTTGTGTTGACCAACAAATCGGCGTCGGCCAAAGCAATTTCACGATCATCCCCGTCCAAAACGTCAATGGGGCCATCGAGGCTGTTTTGTAGCTCAGTTGCCCGGTCTTTGGTTCGGTTGGCCAATAAAACCTGACCGATACCGGCCTCTATCAGCCCATAGACAATGGCCCGAGCTGCCCCACCAGCGCCCAGGACCAGGGCCGTCTTGCCGTTGAAGTCGAAAGACGGTGCGCCCGCGCGCAAATTCTCCATAAAGCCGATCGCGTCGGTGTTGCGGGCCTCGATCGACCCATCAGCTGCAAAGATCAATGTATTGGCGGCACCGATGTTTTGGGCCGACGCGTCTACTCGATCCGCGATGGCCAGCGCCGCATGCTTATGGGGCACCGTGCAATTGACCCCGGCATATCCGGCCTCGATCAAACTGTGAATGTCGGCCTCAAAATTTTTGGGGTCGATGGCGATGGCTTCATAGGTACCAGACAATCCCAGGCTGTCGATCCAATGATTGTGGATCAGCGGCGAACGCGAGTGGCCGATGGGCCAACCAACAACGCCTGCTTTAATCATTTGATCTGGCAATATTCCGGCCTCCGACGCTAAAAAGGGTCACATCAACCCCCTGTCCCGCAAAAATGCCAAGAGTGGCAGTAAAGGCAAGCCCAGAATGGCAAAAAAATCACCATCCACGGCCTCGAACAATTGGGCGCCACGCCCTTCCAGCTGGTAGGCACCAACGCTGGTCAGGGCTTGGTCGCCAATATGCGCCAGATAATCAATAATTTCATCTTCATTCAAGGGACGCATGGTCAGGCGCGGCAAGGACAGATGCTGCCATTGCACGTCGCCGTCCAACAAAACGCACGCTGCCGTGACCAAATGATGCTCAAACCCCGACAAGGCACGTAAGTGACTGGCCGCTTCGGCCAGATCGACCGGTTTATCAAATAGCCTACCTTCGCAGACCAAAATCTGGTCGGCACCAATAACTAAGGCATCTGGGCGCAGCAAGCTGATGAACCGGGCCTTTTCGACCGCTAGCGCCGTAGCAATATCTTCGGTGTTACGACCCGCGCCAGCCATCGATTGCTTGATGGCGTCTTCGTCAATGTCGGATGGCATGATGGCCAGATCGACGCCGGCCTGTTGCAACATATGCGCCCGTGACGGGCTGGCAGAGGCCAGAACAAGCGAGGGGGTCATGGACCTTTATCCAGACTGGCCGTCTGGTGCTTTTGGTGCAGATTATGGATCGCTGCGGCGGTTTCTTCGATAGATCGCCGGGTGACATCAATAATGGGCCAGCCACGCTGGTTGAACATGCGGCGGGCTTCTTTGACTTCATCCTGCACGGCTTCAGGGTCGGCATAGCCGCTGTCTTCCGGCTCGGCCATGCTGCGCAGGCGCGATTTGCGGACATGCACCAACCGGTCGGGCGTCGTCGTCAGGCCGATGATGAGTACTTTGGTCAAGCCATCGAGCTCTGGCGGCAGGGGAACGCCCGATACCACCGGAATATTGGCCACCTTGAGCCCGCGATTGGCCAGATACATACAAGTCGGCGTCTTTGATGTCCGGGAAACACCGACCAGAATGATGTCAGCATGATGCAAATCATCAGTTTTCTGGCCGTCATCGTGGCTGAGCGTGAATTGGATTGCATCAATCCGAACAAAATATTCCGCATCCATCTGATGCTGTTGG
>SMXS01000004.1 GCA_004356955.1 Alphaproteobacteria bacterium
CAATTATTACTGGATGCCGCCGGTCGAAGATTACAACCACAAGCGGCCCATCCCCGATCGATTGCGTCTGTTGGATGAAGAGTTTGCGCAGTTGGATGCGAGCCAAAAAGGTTGGGTGCTGTCTGGTGCGCTTGAAAGCTGGGGCAGCCCTATCGCGCATCATTTTGATCTGACGGTTTTTCTGCAAGTGCCGACGTCGATCCGGTTGCAGCGATTGCGCGAACGAGAATCCGCCCGCTATGGCGCTGAACATGTTGGGCCCGGTGGGTCGCGGCATCAGGAAACCGAAGAATTCATCGAATGGGCCGCCCATTATGACGATGGCACGCGAGAGGGCCGTACCCTCACACGCCATGAAGACTGGCTGGCGACGCTGGACGGTCCTGTGCTGCGGTTGGAGGGAGAGCGCACCGTTGAAGAGTTGGTTGGCGAAGTCGAGAAAGCCTTGGGCTGAAATTAACTATTACCGTTCGTGCCTACAGCCCGTCCCTGAAGTCACTTTTGGGGTAAACGCCCAAAATGGTCACGACGGTGGAATAGAAATCCAGTTCCTCAAGCGCCAATTGGACCGATTTGTCGTCCGGGTGGCCTTCGATATCGGCATAGAATTGCGTCGCCTGGAAGCTGCCGCCCAGTTGATAGCTTTCCAATTTGGTCATGTTGACGCCGTTGGTGGCAAAGCCGCCCATGGCTTTGTACAGGGCCGCGGGCACGTTGCGGACCTGGAACACGAAGCTCATCATTGTGGGGGTGTCCTGCGGCGGTGTTTGCGGCTCGCGGGACATCAACAAAAAACGCGTGGTGTTGTGATCGGCGTCTTCGGCTTCTGTCTCCAATATATCGAGGTCGTAGATTTCGGCAGATAAAATTGAGGCAATGGCGCCGTAGCTTTTGTCACCCATCTCGGCGATGTGGCGCGCGGCCCCCGCAGTGTCGTGATACATATGCCCCTTCACGCCCAGCCGGCGCAGGATATTGCGGCACTGGCCCAAGGCATGTACATGGCTGAAAACCTCGACCAGTTTGTCTTTGTCGGCGCCGCGCACGCCCAATAGAGTGTGGTTCACCCGCAGGAAGTGTTCGCCAATGATATGCAGGCCTGATTCAGGCAATAGATGGTGGTTATCGGCAACGCGCCCGGCCAACGAGTTTTCGATGGGCACCATGGCGTGGTCGGCCTTGCCGCCAGAGACAGCAGCATACATGTCTTCAAACGTTGCGCAGGGCAGCGGCGTCAGGTTGGGCGTCATTTGCTGGCAGGCAAGCTGAGAGTAAGCTCCGGCCTCTCCCTGGAACGCAATCAGGCTATTTGACGCTGTATTTTCAGATGTTTGTGACATGAGGCTCGATTGGCAGAAATTCCATTGAATTGCGGGGGAAATTGCGCGAGGTCAATTTCTTTTGTGTTGGCTGGTTATACGACTTGAAAATGTGAGTGGGAAGCGGCTAATGTCCGCGCGACTTCAGCCGGTTTGCGCCAATGTGTGGCGTGGCCGGGCGTTCAACTAACAATAAGGGCAATATTGTGGACGGGTACAAAGTGAATAAATTAGCAGGATCGATCATTTTGGCGGTCCTGATCATCATGGGCATCAAGGAGGTCAACAATGCGTTGAACATCCCTGATAAGATTGAGCGACAAGCCTATATAATTGAAGGTGTCGAGCCTGAAGGCGGCGTCACGGCCGAAGCTGCTGCCGTTGTAGAGGCTGTCCCTGTTGAATCTCTGGCTATGCGGTTGGCCTCGGCCGACGCCGTGGCCGGTGCCAAGGTGTTCAAGAAGTGCACCCAGTGCCACACGATCGATCAGGGCGGCCGCAATCTGCAGGGTCCCAACCTGTACAACATCATTGGCGCAGCCATCGGTGGCCAGGACTTCAAATATTCCAAGAATGTCGCTGCTAAAGGCGGCATCTGGGACTACGAAGCGATGGATACCTGGTTGAAGAAGCCAAGCGCCTTTATCAAGCGCACCAAAATGGTGTTGTCGCTGAGGAAAGACAAAGACCGGGCCAACGTGATTTTGTTCCTGCGTCAGAATGCTGACAACCCACCACCGCTGCCGGTTGTCGATATTGCCCCAGTGATTGATGAAGCGGCACCAGAGAACGCGCCAGCAGCGGCCCCAGAAGTACCTACAGAGGCACCTGTAGAGGCAGAAGCCGAGGTTGAAGCGACAAGCTAGGCGCCTAATGTATTGGCAAAGAATTTAAGGGCGGGCCGTTATTGACGGGCCGCCCTTTTTGCGTCACATAATTGCAATGCTATATCTTAGCCATCCCCTTCCTTTATCCTTGGTTTAATATATGAAAACGGCTTTTTCTCTGGTCTTGTCCCTCCTGCTTGTGTCCACTGCTTTGGCAGAGGAAGTTGGCCAAAAAACCGTGCACGCGCTGTCTCTGACAGGCGAGCCCAAATACGGCCCCGACTTTACCCATGTGGATTATGCCAATGTCGATGCCCCAAAGGGTGGCCATGTGCGCCTTGGCGTTGCACCAGGGACGTTTGATAGCCTGAACCCCTATATTGTTATGGGGACGGCGGCGTCTGGCATGGGCTTGTTGTACGAAACCCTGATGGACAGCACGTTCGATGATATTTCGGCGGAATATGCGCTGGTTGCCGACAGTGTCACGGTGCCGGATGATCATTCCTGGGTCGAGTTCACGATCGACCCGCGCGCCCGTTGGCACGATGGCGTGGCGATCACGCCTGAGGACATCATTTTTTCGTTCACCACATTGATGGAACATGGTTCCCCACGCTATCAATTCTATTATCGGAATGTGGTGAAGGCTGAGAAGACGGGCGACCGATCTGTCAAATTTACCTTTGATCAGGCGGGCAATCGTGAATTGCCGCAAATCACCGGCCAGCTGCCCGTCTTGCCAAAGCACTATTGGCAGGACCGCGATTTCAGCCAACCCACCCTCGATCCGCCGTTGGGCAGTGGGCCGTATAAAATCAGTGACGTCAAGCCAGGCCGATCTTTGACCCTGGAACGCGTAAAGGACTATTGGGGTAAGGACCTGCCAACCAGACGGGGTCAGTATAATTTCGACAAAATTTCGTGGGAGTATTACCGCGACAGCAAGATCGCTATCGAAGCCTTAAAAGCAGGAGAATACGACTTCCGCAGCGAAACCAGCTCAAAAGACTGGGCGACAGAATACTCCTTCCCGGCGCAGATAAAAGGTGACTTCATTACCGAAGAAATTGCGCACACCCGCCCAACAGGCATGCAGGGTTTCGTCTTCAATACCCGTAAGGCGATTTTCAAAGACCGCGCTGTCCGTGAAGCGCTGTCCTATGCCTTTGACTTTGAGTGGACCAACAAGACGCTGTTTTATGGCCAGTACACCCGGACACAAAGTTTCTTTTCCAATTCCGAATTGGCCAGTTCTGGCCTGCCAAGCCCTGAAGAACTGGCATTGCTGGAACCTTTTCGCGACCAATTGCCGGACGCCGTCTTTACCGAGGCCTATGAGGCACCCAAGACGGATGGCAGCGGCAACAACCGTATGAATTTGCGCCGTGCAGCCATTTTGTTGCGCGAGGCTGGCTGGTCTATCAAAGAGGGCGTGTTGGTCAACAAACAAGGTGTCCCGCTGACCTTCGAAATTCTGCTTGTCCAGCCCGCTTTTGAGCGGGTCGTGGCCCCCTTGGTCGCCAATCTGAAGATCTTGGGCGTGCAGGCCAGTATTCGGGTGGTTGATTCTGCGCAATATGAGGCGCGTCTGGAAGCCAAAGACTTTGACATGATCGTTTATTCCTGGATGCAATCCCTAAGCCCCGGCAATGAACAGCGCAATTACTGGGGGTCTGTGACCATGGACCAGGTAGGCAGCCGCAATCAGGCGGGGATTGATCACCCGGCCATCGACGCGCTGATCGACACGATAATTTATGCGCCTGATCGTGCATCACTGGTGACCGCCACCCATGGGTTGGATCGTATCTTGTTGCATATGCATTATGTCATTCCACAACATCACACGCGGACCTTTCGCGTTGGCTATTGGGACCGCTTTGGACGGCCAGCGAAATCTGCTTCGTATCACCATGGGTTCCCCTACACTTGGTGGATTGATCCAGAGAAAGACGCCAAACTGCGGGACGCCAAAGGCAAGTGACGCCCCGATCCTTCATCGCGGCTGTTGGCCTTATTGCCAGCCTGGCCCAAGGACTGGCAACGGGACCGGCGAGTGCGGCACCCCTCCACGGTCTGTCGGCCTTTGGCGACCTGAAATACGGGCCTGATTTCCAGCATCTGGATTACGTCAATCCAGTTGCGCCCGAGGGTGGGACGCTTTCCTTAATACACTCCCAGAACAAAACCAGCTTTGACTCGCTGAACCCTTTCATTCTGGCGGGTGAAGCCCCGCAAGGCATTGGCCGGCGTGAACCCCGCAGCCTGGTTTATGACTCGCTGATGTCCCGCGCGCATGATGAACCAGATGCGGTTTATGGACTGGTCGCTGAGAGCGCCGAACTGGCCGCCGACCAGACCTGGGTGATCTTTACCCTGCGCCCCGAAGCCCGGTGGCATGACGGCACGCCGATGACTGCCCATGATGTCGTATGGACCCATTACACCAAGATGGAAAAAGGCCATCCGCGCTATGCGTTGGTGTTGCGAGACGTCTTAAAGGTCGAAGCGCTGGGGGATCATCAGGTCAAATACACGTTCAAGCCCGATGGCGCGTTGCGTGACCTGGCACTGGCGGTGGCAACCTTGCCGATCCTGTCGAAGTCCTATTACGAAAGCCATGTGTTTGAAAAACCCACGATCAAGCCGCCCCTGACCAGCGGCCCCTATACATTTGGCAAAGTCATTGCCGGTCAATCGATTACCTATGACCGGGTCCCGGATTATTGGGCCAAGGATCTGCCGATCAATGTTGGTCGGTTCAATTTCGACCATGTCCGGTTTGAATATTTCCGCGAACGGACCATTGGGCTGGAGGCCTTTTTGGCCGGCGGCTACACCTTGCGCGAAGAGAACACATCCAAAATGTGGGCGAGGGCCTATCAAGGTCCCAATGTCGACGCTGGCCTGATCCAGCGGATGGAAACACCCAATAATCGACCCGCCGGGGCGCAGGCGTTCTACATCAATGTACGACGGGACAAGTTCAAGGATATCCGCGTGCGCCAGGCGCTTGATCTGGCTTTTGATTATGAATGGACCAATCGCGCGATCTTTTATGGTGCCTACGAGCGCGGGGGATCGATTTTTGACAACTCAACGCTGAAGGCAACAGGTGTTCCCGAGGGGGCAGAACTGGCGCTGTTGGAACCATTCCGCGCCAACCTGCCCACAGAAGTCTTTGGCCCGGCCTTTGTGCCACCGGTCACAGACGGGACAGGCAACAACCGGATACAAATGCGCCAGGCAGCCTTGTTGTTGCGGGATGCTGGCTGGCGGGTCGTCGATGGGGTGTTGGTGAACCCGGATGGCGAGCCACTGGAAATTGAGTTTTTAGATCTGGGCGAATCCTTTATCCGCGTCGTTAATCCCTATATCGAAAACCTGAAACGCCTGGGTATCAGGGCCACGGCACGTATTGTTGATTCTGCGCAGTACCAGCGGCGGATGGAAGATTTTGACTTTGATATCACCACCCGGCGGTTTGTCATGCGCCAGACACCAGGCATTGATCAGCGTAATATGTGGTCGTCCCGCGCTGCCCGTACCAAAGGCAGTTTCAATATTGCCGGAATTGACGATACAGTCGTCGACGCCATGATAGACCACATCATCAATGCCAAAGATCGCGACGCGCTTATCGCCGCTGCACGCGCGCTGGATCGGATCATCATGCATGGCCACTACACGATCCCCCAATGGTACAAGAAGGTCTATTCCCTGGCCTATTGGGACAGGTTCTCGTGGCCTGACACCAAGCCAAAATATTCTCGCGGCATTATCGATACCTGGTGGTTTGACGCCGACAAATCAGCAGCTGTTGATGCCAAAAAGGCGGCAAGATAATGGCTGCCTATATTCTGCGACGACTATTGCTGATTGTCCCAACCCTGTTGGGGATCATGCTGTTGAACTTTGCCATTGTACAAGTGGCGCCGGGCGGCCCGGTTGAACAGATGATCGCCCAGATCAGCGGCACGGACGTGGGCGCAACAGCCCGATTGGGCGGTGGTGGTGGCGATATGGTCGGTGGTGGCGCACAGGCAGATATGGATTTGACCGCCAGCAGCGCATCATCCAAATATCGTGGCTCCCAGGGGTTGGACCCCGCCCTTATTGCCCGTATCGAAAAACAGTTCGGATTTGACAAGCCAGCCTATGAACGGTTTTGGATCATGGTCCGCGATTATGCGATGTTTGATTTTGGCAACAGCTTTTTCAAGGACCGCCCGGTGGTCGACCTGATCATCGAAAAACTGCCTGTTTCTATTACCTTAGGCATTTGGTCGGCGTTGTTGACCTATCTGATTGCTATCCCCTTGGGCATCCGCAAGGCCGTGCGCGATGGGTCGCGGTTCGATATCTGGACCAGCGGCGTCATCATTGTGGGCTATGCCATCCCCAGCTTTTTGTTTGCGGTGATGCTGATTGTGTTGTTTGCCGGCGGGTCATATTTTGACGTGTTCCCACTGCGGGGGCTGGCGTCGGATAATTTTGATGAATTGAGCTGGTGGGGCCAGATCACAGACTATTTGTGGCACATCACGTTGCCGGTGATTGCCTTGACCATTGGTGGGTTTGCCAGTCTGACCATGCTGACCAAAAACTCGTTTTTGGACGAGATCAACAAGCAATATGTCATGACAGCGCGGGCCAAAGGCCTGTCGGAACGCCGGGTGCTCTATGGTCATGTGTTCCGCAACGCAATGCTGATTGTGATCTCGAGCCTGCCTGGCGCGATCCTGGCGATATTGCTGACCGGTGTGTTGTTCATCGAATTTATTTTCTCACTCGACGGGCTGGGCCTGTTGGGGTTCGAGGCGCTGATCCAACGGGATTATCCGGTGATCTTTGGCACTCTCTATATCTTTACGCTGATGGGCATGGTGGTGAAATTACTGGGAGATATGTTGAAGGTCTGGGTGGACCCGCGCATCGACTTTGAAAGCAGGGAAGTCGGATGAGCGCATCACCTTCAAATCCTGGGTCAAAGTTTTTGTTTTGGCATCTGACGCCGTTGAACGCGCGGCGGTTACAAAACTTCAAGGCCAATCGGCGCGGCTATTGGTCGCTCTGGGTGTTCTTGATTTTGTTTTTCATGTCGCTGTTTGCGGAATTTATTGCCAATGACAAACCGCTATTGGTCAAATTCGAAGATCAGTTCTATTACCCCATTTTCCAGATGTATCCCGAAACAGAATTTGGCGGTTTTTTCGAGACTGAAACGCAATATCGTGATCCCTTCGTGAAGGACCTGATCACCGAGGGCGATGGTTACATGATTTGGCCGTTGTTGCGTTACAGTTACAACACCATCAATCGCGAAATCCCGGTACCCGCCCCGTCGCCGCCAGATGGCGACAATGTGTTGGGCACCGACGATCAGGCACGCGACGTGGCGGCGCGGGCGATTTATGGCTTTCGCATCTCGATTCTGTTTGCGCTGGCGCTGACCTTCTTCAGCACTATCATCGGGGTCGCCGCCGGGGCGGTGCAGGGCTATTTTGGCGGGCGAACAGACCTGTATTTCCAACGATTTATCGAGGTATGGGCGTCCATGCCTGTGCTGTATGTGCTGATCATCCTGGCCAGTATCATCACCCCTAATTTCTGGTGGCTGTTGGGCATCATGTTGCTGTTCAACTGGATGGGCTTGGTCGACGTGGTGCGAACAGAATTTCTGCGCGCCCGAAATTTTGATTATGTGCGGTCTGCACGGGCGCTGGGCGTCTCGGATTTGACCATTATGTGGCGCCATGTGTTGCCCAATGCCATGGTCGCGACCATCACCTTTTTGCCCTTTATTGTAACGGGGGCCATCAGCACGTTGACGGCGCTCGACTTTTTGGGTTTTGGTCTGCCGCCTGGCTCGGCGTCTTTGGGTGAGTTGGTCAAACAGGGCAAAAACAATCTACAGGCGCCCTGGTTGGGCCTGACAGCCTTTTTTGTATTGGCAATTCTGTTGAGCTTGTTGACCTTCATTGGCGAGGCCGTCCGCGACGCGTTTGATCCCCGCAAAACCTTCAATAATGGGGGTGGCGCATGAGCTTGCTGAAAGTTGAAGACCTGTCCGTTAGTTTCCACGTTCCCGGTGGCGACGTCGAGGCGGTCAAACATATCTCGTTCGACATCAATAAGGGTGAAACCGTGGCGCTGGTTGGCGAGTCCGGCTCGGGCAAGTCAGTCAGTGCCTTGTCGGTGTTGCAATTGCTGCCCTATCCCACGGCTTCGCACCCGTCCGGGTCCATCAAATTTGAGGGAACAGAGCTGATTGGTGCCGACGCGAAAACCCTGTTTGAGGTGCGCGGTGACCGGGTCTCGATGATTTTCCAGGAACCCCTTACATCGCTAAACCCCCTGCACAATATCGAACGCCAGATCGGTGAAACACTAGAGCTGCACAAGGGACTGCGCGGTGCCGCGATCCGCGAACGGGTGCTGGAATTGATGGAGCTGGTTGGCCTTGGAGACATATCTGATCGGCTGTCGGCCTATCCGCACGAATTGTCCGGCGGCCAGCGGCAACGCGTGATGATCGCTATGGCCCTGGCCAATGAGCCAGACTTGTTGATCGCGGACGAGCCCACCACCGCCCTTGATGTGACCATCCAGGCGCAGATTTTGGAGCTGCTGCAAGATCTGCAGGACAAGCTGGGCATGGCCATTCTGATGATCACCCATGATTTAGGCATCGTCGAGAAATTCGCGCACCGGACGTGCGTCATGAACCAGGGAGAAATTGTCGAGGCGGGCATAACGGCCGATATTTTTGCCAATCCTCAGCACGCCTACACCAAGCATTTATTGGGGTCTGCCCCTTCGGGGCGCGCGCATGCTAGCGATGGCACCGGTCCCATATTGCTGTCGACGGATGATCTGAAGGTTCACTTCCCCATCAAGGGTGGTTTCTTTGGCCGCACGCTCGGCCACGTGAAGGCCGTCGATGGCATTACCCTGACGGTGCGTGAGGGGGAAACCCTTGGTATTGTTGGAGAATCAGGATCGGGCAAGTCGACACTGGGGATGGCGATCCTGCGCCTGATCTCCAGCCAGGGCGGCATCAACTACGATAACCATGATCTGTCGGCCATTGGATTTAAGGACATGCGGCCTTTGCGTCGCGAGATGCAAATTGTCTTTCAGGACCCGTTTGGGTCATTGAGCCCGCGCCTCTCGGTCGGACAAATTGTCGGTGAGGGCCTGTTGATCCATGAACCCGACCTGTCTGCAGATGCCCGCGACACGCGAATTTGCGATGCCTTGACTGAGGTTGGTCTGGATCCCCTGTCTCGTCATCGTTACCCGCATGAGTTTTCGGGCGGACAGCGCCAACGTATCTCGATTGCCCGAGCGATGGTCCTGAAACCGCGTTTCGTTGTGCTCGACGAACCCACGTCCGCGCTCGACGTGTCGGTCCAGGCGCAAATCGTCGATCTGTTGCGGGACTTACAGGCCAAACACAAATTGGCCTATCTGTTCATCAGCCACGATCTGCGGGTTGTGCGGGCCCTGTCGCATCATGTTGCGGTGATGAAGGACGGCAAAGTGGTGGAATTCGGTTCGGCTCAACAGATTTTTGATGCGCCCAAAACCGACTACACCAAAGCCCTGATGGCCGCCGCCTTCAATCTCGAGGTCGTTCATGAAGAGGCTGTGCAGAGCTGATCTGGCGCGCTAAGCTGCGGACATGACAAAGCGACAATTCATCATTGCGTACCTTGGCATAGCCCTGATTACCTGGGCCTATCTGCTATTTTTTGACGGCTTTGTCTATTCCCACGGCAATTGGATGACTCAGATTCCAGCCTCAGGCCTGATGGCGCTCCTGTGGCCTCTTTATTGGGGCTTTGTGTACTGGATGTTCTAGTTTAGAAAATCTTCCAATTCGTCATGCCGGACAGGGCAAAGCACCCCAGCGAAGCGGCAAAAAGCGTGGGCGATCCGGTATCCAGAAGGTAAAAATGGCCTTGCCGCAGGCAGGGGCGTTCTCTATTTTCTGGTTCCCGTGTCGTAACCTGACCTTTGGTCAGGGCACGGGATGACAAAAACTGAGGGGTCTATTCGCCTTACTTAGACGTCAGCCGTTTCACGCATGTAATCGGGCTGTCATGTTCCTTTGCAAGCTCGGCCACCACAAACCTTAGCGGGTGCGGCGACACCATCATGTCCCAGGCATTGGCGTGGATCAGTGTGCCCTGGTCGACCATGATGCCGACATGACCAGGGAAAAATACCAGATCGCCGCGTTCCATCAGCGCGGGGTTGGGTTCTATGTCCCGGCCTAGTGCCAATGACTGCATGTCTGTATCCCGCGGGGCACCAATACCGGCGGCCTGCAGGGCTATCTGGACCAGGCCCGAACAATCGATGCCCAGGCTGGTGCGACCACCCCACAGATACGGCACGCCGATAAAACGTATGGCGGTGGTCAGATAGTCGCCTTCCAGGTCAGCGACGGTTTTCAAATGGTCTGTGAAGACCCAGGCGCCACCCTCAATCTGGGTGAACTTGTCGTGGATATTGCCGGCTGACACCAACGATCCCAGACTAAGGCCCCCCAGCATCTGCGACTTCAGGTCAGGTTCGGCATAGGTAAACGTCCGCAAGACGCCGATCTTGTGGGTCACTGGGTCTTCGCTGACGCCCAAGGCATCGGCAGGGACATAGCCGACATAGTCATCCAACATGGCCTGGCCCCAGGCCCAGCCATTTTTTTCTTCATAGACGATGAAGCCTTCGCCCATCAGCAATTCTGTCGCGCGGCCCGAGGCGGCGTCAGCGTCGATGTGCAAGGGCGCGCTGCTTGCCGTCACACATTTGGTGACGCCCTTGGCATAGTTTGGGCGCTCGACCGCGCCGCGCAAAAAGTCGGCGGCCAGATCATCGCGGGCCGGCGTCAGGCGTGGGTCGAAACTGGCACTCATAATGTCTTAGTCCTGACCATAGGTTTCAGCGATAACGCCGTAGACGGCGCGCAGGCATTGGGCGGCAGCCCCGATGCTGCGGCCCGGTCGTTTGTTGGGGTTCCAGGCATAGATATCAAAATGTACCCAGCGGGTGTCCTTTGGCACAAAATGCTGCAGGAACAAGGCTGCTGTAATGGACCCGGCAAACGGGCCGCCATCATTGCGAATATCACCAATGGTGCTTTTGATGCTCGACTGATAGCCAGCCCACAAAGGCAACCGCCACAAGGGGTCTGACCACAAGGTGCTTTGGTCCGCAAGCGCCCGGGCCAGTTTGCCATCATCGGTAAAGAAGGGCGGCACGTCAGGGCCCAAGGCGGCCCGCGCGGCCCCGGTCAGGGTGGCAAAATCAATCAACAAGTCTGGTTCTTCTTCACCGGCGAGCGCCAAGGCGTCGGCTAGCACTACCCGGCCTTCAGCATCGGTATTGCCAATCTCGACATGCAGGCCTTTGCGGGTGTCGATCACATCGCCGGGCCGATAGGCATTGCCCGAGATAGAATTTTCAACCGCCGGGATGAGGACCCGCAGGCGTACGGAGACACCCGTGGCCATGATCATCTGCGCCAGCCCCAACATATGGGCGGCACCACCCATGTCCTTTTTCATCAACGCCATGGAATTGCCGGGCTTCAGATTGTACCCACCGGTGTCATAGCAAACGCCCTTGCCCACCAGCGTGACCTTGGGTGCGCTTTCATCGCCCCAAATTATATCGATCAACCGGGGTGCGCGGTCGCTGCCTCGGCCAACCGCATGAATGGCGGGAAAGTTTTGTGTCAATAAATTGTCACCAATGGTTACCTCACAGCTGGCACCATATTGCTGGGCCAGATCAGCGGCCGCGGTGGCGAGCTCTGCGGGGCCCATGTCATTGGCGGGGATATTGACCAGATCACGGGTTAATTTCGCCGCATCAATGGCGACTGTGGCATAGCCCTGATCGGCACCTGCAGGCCAAACCAGTGTGGGGCGTTCTTTGCTTTTGGTGCCTTTTGTGCCCTTTTTGCCATATTGATCAAACTGATAGGCGCCTTGGGCCCAGCCAATAGCGGCCAGTGTGGCCAGGTTGGGCTCCAACGCTGTTTCCAGTTGGTAAGCCCCAGCAGGCAGGGTCTCCACCAGGCCACCCATGACATCCATGACGGCTTCTGCATCCAGCCCGTCGCCGATGCCTGCAACCACGCATTTCATGCCGCCATCCAGGGCCGGTACGCGGACCCGTTGGCCCGTTTCGCCGGTGAACTGGTTGGATGCCAGCCACCCGTCAACAGGGTCGTCTTGGCTGGCGGTCCAGCTGTCGACCTGATCTGTTGCCAGTAATATCAGGGGCGTGGTGTCTGCACTGGCTGTGTCGATGAAGTGATTGGTCATATTTGGGTCTCTGGTGGTGGGGTGAGAAAGGTAACGCCTTCATATATTATGCGTTGGATGGGCAAATTCTGTATAGTCCGCTGGCATTATCCGCGCAAGGAAACCCCAGACAACCGCCCAAATATTCGAACGTCAGGCCCATGAAAATTAGCGAATTTCGCAAAAAGCCCGAGAATATGTTGATGTTGATGGCCATCGGCGTACCGCTGAGCTTTGATATCTGGCGGACGCTGTTGAACAATTTTGCGATCGAGCGGGTGGCGTTTACGGGGGACCTGATTGGCATCTTGCAAAGCCTGCGCGAAGTGCCCGGCTTTTTGGCATTTACCGTCATCTTTGTGCTGTTGTTGGTGCGGGAACAACGCGTGGCGGTGGTGGCGTTGGCCACAATGGGTCTGGGCACCGCCCTGACCGGATTTTTCCCGACGGTATATGGGCTTTACTTCACGACGATCTTGATGAGCGTTGGGTTTCACTATTTCGAGGCGATCCAGACATCGCTGACACTGCAATGGCTGCCAAAGGACCGCGCGCCGATCATCATGGGGCGGCTGATCAGTGTGGGTGCCTTTGGCGGGCTTATCACGTTCGGATTTGTTTATCTGGCGTTCGAGTTGCTGAATTTGGACTATGTCTGGATGTATCTGATCGGGGGCGGGGCAACTATGTTGGTGGCCTTTGCGGCCTTTTCAATGTTCCCAAAGTTTGAAAGTCACACTGCCCAGCACAAGCATATCGTTTTGCGCAAAAGATATTGGCTGTATTATGCCCTGACCTTCATGGCTGGTGCCCGGCGTCAAATATTCGTCGTCTTTGCCGGTTTTATGATGGTCGAACGGTTTGGCTTTGCTGTTGACGAAATGGCCCTGCTGTTTTTGGCCAACGGGGCGTTATCGATGTTTCTGGCCCCCAAGATTGGGCGCCTGATTGCCCATTGGGGTGAACGTCGCGCCCTGACGCTGGAATATATTGGGCTCATCGGCGTGTTTATTGGTTATGCCTTTGTTGCCAACGCCACTATAGCAATAGGCTTGTTCATTCTCGACCACATCTTTTTCGCCATGGCCATTGCCATCAAAACCTATTTCCAGAAAATTGCAGACCCCGCCGATATTGCGTCCACGGCCAGTGTTGGCTTTTCGATCAACCATGTGGCCGCCGTTGTCATCCCGGCCGTGTTTGGCATCATCTGGATGGTTGCGCCTGCCGTGGTATTTTTACTGGGTGCCGTGATGGCGGGTGGGTCGTTGGTACTGTCGCGACTGATCCCCCATGCCCCAGCGCCCGGGACCGAAGTACAGCTGCCGTTCCGCGCGCAAAGCCTGCCAGCCGGCGAATAGACGGAAACCTGCCTGACGAGGCAATTATGAGTCGACGCAGCCAGCGGGCTTCAATACAGTTTCCGTCACACCTGAATTTTTATAACGACACAACTCTCTATCTTTGAGAGAAACCTTGGGAGACTGACATGGCATGGGATTTTGATACCGATCCTGAATATCAAGAAAAACTGGATTGGGCCGCCAACTTCGTTCGCGAAGAAGTAGAGCCTCTGCAATATGTGATCAAACATCCTAATGATATGGAAGACCCGATCCGCAACAAGCTGATCAAGCCGTTGCAACAAAAGGTCAAAGATATGGGCCTGTGGGCCTGTCATCTGGGCCCCGACCTTGGCGGTCCGGGCTATGGCCAGGTTAAACTGGGTCTTTTGAATGAAATCCTGGGTGGCGCTGGCTTTGCGCCCATCGTCTTTGGTTGCCAGGCGCCTGACACCGGCAATTCTGAAATTCTGGCCCATTACGGCACGCAGCGCCATAAGGACCAATATCTGCAGCCACTGCTGAACAACGAAATCGTTTCGTGTTTCTCGATGACCGAACCTCAGGGCGGGGCTGACCCGAAGGTCTTCAAAACCACCGCTGTGCTGGAAGGTGATGAATGGGTCATCAATGGCCACAAATGGTTCTCGTCCAATGCGCGCTATGCTGCGTTCCTGATCGTTATGTGCGTCACCGAGCCAGATGCCGCGCCGTACAACAAGATGTCGATGATCATCGTGCCAACAGACACACCAGGCGTGAACATCCTGCGCAATGTTGGCATTGGTGGCGATGAAGACGGCACCCACGCCTATATTCATTATGACAATGTGCGCGTCCCCGCCGACAATTTGCTGGGCGAACGCGGTGAAGCCTTTGCCGTGGCTCAGACCCGTCTGGGTGGTGGTCGTATTCATCACGCCATGCGCACCATTGGCCAAGTGCAGAAAAGCTTCGACATGATGTGCGAACGCGTTCTGTCCCGTGAAACCCAGGGCGAACTTCTGGCCAAAAAGCAGATGGTGCAGGAAAAAATTGCAGACAGCTGGATGGACATTCAGATGTTCCGCCTGTTGGTGCTGCAAACCGCCTGGAAGATCGACAAATACCAGGACTACATGATGGTGCGCAAAGACATTGCCGCCGTGAAGGCGACCATGCCACGCGTGTTCCATGATGTGGCCGCTAATGCCTTGATGATCCATGGGTCGTTGGGTGTGTCGAACGAAATGCCGTTCTCGCGCCAAGTCATTGAATCGTTCCATATGGGCCTCGCTGATGGCCCCACAGAGGTGCACAAAGTGACGGTCGCCCGTCAGGTTCTGCGTGACTATAACGGCACCAATGGCATGTTCCCAACCCGCCACATTCCGGCATTGCGGGAAGAAGCCATCAAGCGTTTTGCGGATGTAATTGAGGATGCGGTGAACGCTTAGGCGTCACCGTTACCATTAGGCCCGGAACTATAGGGCCCGTAACTATAGGGCCCGTAACTATAGGGGGAGACGTGATATGACCCGCATGCCAGCCCTTGGCATGGTGGCCACACCCGGTCGCCGTGCCCAGATGATAGAGATTGCCAAACAGGCCGACGAACGCGGCTTTACCGGCATCCATGTGCCCAGCCTGTCGGCCTGCATGCCATTTTGCCAGGCCGTTCTGGCAGAAACGAAAAACATTATTGTCGGCACATCGATCCAGCCGATCTATCTGCAGCACCCTCGGGAACTGGCAGCCAATGCCGCCTTGTTGCACGAAATATCGGGTGGGCGGTTCCATATGGGCATCGGCGTCTCCCACGCGCCCGTCTATGACCGATTGGGGCTGAGCGTCGGCAAGCCGATCTCTGACATGCGGGACTATGTTGCCAGCATGCGGGCCCAAGAAGATGTGGGTGAATTGCCCCCTATCGTGCTGGCCACCCTGCGCAACAAAATGCTGACCCTGTCTGGCGAGGCAGGCGATGGTGCCGTGTGGGCCAATGGCGCGCGCAGCTATATCCCCAGCCAGCTGGAAGTCACGGGCGTGAAAGCCAGCGACAACTTCTTTATTGGCAATATGCTGCCTACCGTCATTGATGACGACCGGGAAGCCGCGGGTGCTGTGCACAAGCGGACGATTTCTGGTTATCTGAACCTGCCAAATTACCGCAATTACTGGCGCGAGGCCGGTTATGCCGACCCAATCGCCGAAGTTGAAACCGCGATAGAGGCTGACGATCAATCACGCCTGCCAGATATCATGGG
>SMXS01000055.1 GCA_004356955.1 Alphaproteobacteria bacterium
CCAAAGACGCATTGGGTATTTTCCCGAAGAGTGAACTTCGTGAAGCGCTGATCAATATCGTCGATTTCTGCATCGAGCGCGCCTATTAGCCTGCTTGCAGCCTCAATCGCCAGGACGTATAAATTTCCCCTAGTTAAGTGTCGGGGGGTAGCTCAGCCTGGTAGAGCACTGCCTTCGGGAGGCAGGGGCCGGAGGTTCGAATCCTCTCTCCCCGACCAATAAAACAAGGATCAGATTGATATGAGCAACGTGCAGGGACTGCCACCGAAACTAAAGTCAGGCGAAAGTAGGTTCGTCGTCCTGTTTAACGAAGGGTGGGAATTCCACAGCACCTTGGCCGAAATCTTGGTTGATCGGGGCTACGACGTCATCTCTTGCGGCAAGGGTGAGATTGCCCAGCACGGCATTGTCTACGACACCCTGGACACGGCCAATGAGGCCAGTGTCAAAGAGTTTGTCGAATTTGTTAAGACCACCGTTGGCGACAAAGGCTGTGATCTGATCATATTGCAAGGCTTGATCTGGTTTGTACCGGTAATGGACGTAACAGACCAACAGGTGAAAGACTCACTAGCCTATAATGTGTACGGCAATTACACCCTGATCAAGCACCTGTTGCCAGAAATCATCAAAGGTAAAACCGACGAATCCAGGGGTAAAATTCTTGTTCTACAGTCCATGCTGGAAAGTTACATTTCCCCGTATAACGGCTTCTATGGGGTCACACGCCACGCATTGAGGGGGCTGTTTGCCATCTTTGATCTGGAGCTTAAAAACTCTCAGATACCGGTGAGAGTGACCAAAATTATTCCGGGCATTATGGATGTGTCGCTCTTCTGGGAAATGAAACAGGCAAAACTGGATTGGTTGAAGCTGAATAATTCCCTGTTTACCAAAGCCATGGCCGTCGACACCCATTACGACAACACAGAAGCCAGGATGAAGGCCGCCGCTTCTGTCGAGTTTATTTCCAAACACTTCTACCAGTGCCTGGAGCAAGACCAACCAAAACCAAAGGTTTGGGGCGGCAACCCAATATTGGGCTTTATATTCAAAACCATGATGAGAACATACAAGCCCAGCTATTGGAAAAAACCAAACTACCTAGAGACAGACATCGAGACAGCAGACGGCAGTTGACCATGACAACCCAAGGCGATGCCGTCCGTGTGCGCCTCGCCAACAAGATGGTGCGCTCGCGAGACCTCACGGCCACCACCGGCGAGTTGATGAATATGGGATCAGCGGCCTCTCTTGAGATGCCGCATCCCGTCTTGATCGAAAGCGCCCAGGGTGCCTACCTGACAGACGCCGATGGCAACGACTATATCGATTTCCAGATCGGTTTTGGGGCGCTGGTATTGGGGCACAAACACCCGGACATTCAGAAGGCAATCCTCGACCAGGTTAACGACAAGGGGTGGCACTTCGGGCTGCACAATCCGGGGCAGATCCCCTTGGCTGAACAGATCATCAAGGCCGACAATTGCGCCGAGCGGGTGATTTTTTGCAACACGGGCACCGAGGCCACCATGTATGCGATCCGTGTTATGCGGGCCTTTACGGACAAACCCAAAATTGCGGTATTCAACGGGTCTTACCATGGGGCCCATGATTACGGCATTGGCATTGCCGACCCGGACAGCCCGGCCAATGCCCCGCAATGGCGCGCTATGGGTGCCGGTGTCCCCGACGGTATCGCGTCACACCAGATGATGTTGCCCTACCGGTCGGAAGCGGCTTTTGACCTGATCCGCGCCAACAAAGGCGACCTGGCAGGCGTGATCATCGAGCCAGCGCAAAGCTCCAACCCGCAAATGGGCGACGACATTGGCGTCTTTTTGCAAGGGCTGAAGGACGTCTGTGCCGAGTGTGATGTGTTGTTGATGTTCGACGAAGTCATCACCGGGTTTCGCTTTGCCTATGGCGGCGCGCAGGAATTTTATCGTGTGCAGCCAGACATCGTCACCTATGGCAAGATTTTGGGCGGTGGTTGCCCCATCGGCGCGGTCGGTGGGCGGGCCGACATTATGCATCTGTTCAGCGCCCTGGGCAGCGACCCCAGGGGCATCATGTCCGGCGGCACCTTTTCGGGCAACCCGCTGAGCATGGCGGCGGGTTTTGCCCAATTGCACTATCTCGATACGGGCCGCGCCGAGATATACCCCAAAATCAACGCCTTGGGCCAAAGACTGGCCGATGGCATCAACAATTATGCTAGATCGAACGATATGGCCGTGCAGGTCCTGAACGCCGGTTCAATGTTCCAGATCTATTTCACTGACCTGCCCATCCACACGGCCCGCGACATCCCACCGGGCAAATCACAGGCCGAGACAGACTTTTACCTGCACCTCTTGGACAAAGGCATCCTGGTCCCCGGCACGCGGCGGTCGTTTGTGTCGAATGCCCATACTGAAAAAATTATAGATGAAGCGATCAGCCGCATCTGCGCGTCGCTTGATTGCATCCGCGAGGATGGCTTGATCTAGGCGCATCTCTTTCCCGACCGCATGAGAGGCCAAATTAGCCCCGGAACCGGGAAACCTTGGGATTGACGTTCAAATTGTTGCGTCTGATGAAGTCTGTATGATAATCGGCAAGCAGCCCAGGACAGTTCAGTAAATGGATGGCGGCATCAGGGCGTGCCTTAAGGTTAGGAACCGCAAGACAGAAAGGAAGAACCGCATGGATTATTCTTTGTTGGCTAGTGCCTTTGGGGCATTCTTTGCAATTATGAATCCGTTCGTCAATCTGCCACTATATATGGCACTGACATCAGACTATTCAGTTACTGAACAGCGAAAATTGGCACTGAAGGTAACGATCTATTCCACCATAATGTGTATGATTTTGCTAGTTTTGGGGCAAAATATTATTAGTTTGTTTGGTGTTTCGATCGACGGTTTTCGGATTGCCGGGGGACTAATACTGGCAGGTATATCATGGTCAATGCTTCACGGCTTAGCCATAACGCCTCATCACGGGTCTGACGCAGAACAGGATCATCTGGCAGAACTTAGCAATCTTGCCTTTTATCCTATAACTTTTCCCATGATCGCTGGCCCGGGGACAATGGCAACAATTATCATTTTTACTGGCCAATCTACTGGCTACAAAGCGCTTATAACAATCGGCGTTGTCATTATTGCCGTTCTTCTATTGCTGTTTGTTGTGTTCTATTTTGCTTCTTACTTTGACAAGATTCTCTCGGACAAAATGAAGTTCATTATGACCAGGATAATGGGCATGATTTTGTTGGCAATTTCCGTCGAAATGACCATCGCCGGTCCTAAAAGCGTCTTGCCTGGACTAGCCTGAAACACCGGAACCTTGGACTGTCCGCGCCATGATCGCTTGAATTGACCGCTACACAATCCTGGAATCTTTTTTGCCCCAATAGCGATCCCGCAGCAGGCGCTTGTATAATTTGCCTGTCGGGTGGCGCGGTAGTTCCTTGGTGAAGTCCACCGAACGCGGGCACTTGATGGATGACAGGTTTTCTTTGCAATAGGCGATTAATTCCTGCTCAAACTCATCGCCAACGTCTGCCCAGTCCATGGGCTGGACGACGGCTTTGACTTCTTCACCAAAGTCTTCGTTAGGCACGCCGAATACGGCAACATCGAATACTTTGGGATGACCGATCAGTATGTTTTCGGCCTCTTGCGGATAGATGTTCACACCGCCCGAAATAATCATGAAAGCCTTGCGATCTGTCAGAAACAGATAGCCGTCTTCATCAACATAACCAACGTCACCCAGGGTGGAATAGCCCTGCTGATTATGTGAATCGGCGGTTCTGGCCGCGTCCTTGTGATACGAAAACTGGCCCCCGCCTTCGAAATAGATGTTGCCAATTTCACCCGCGGGCAACTCGTTGCCCTCGTCATCAAGGATATGCAGGGTCGCCGTCATCGACCGACCGACCGAGCCGGGATGCGCTAACCAGTCCTCCGATGTGATGTAAGTGGCACCATTGCCTTCGGACCCGGCGTAATATTCGAACAACACCGGTCCCCACCATTCAATCATCTGGCGTTTGACCTCGATGGGGCATGGGGCGGCGGCATGAATGGCGATCTTTAGCGACGACACATCATATTTGGTGCGGATGTCTGCTGGCATTTTCAGCATGCGCACAAACATTGTCGGCACCCATTGCGAATGGGTGATCTTGTACTTTTCAATCAGGCGCAGGCTTTCTTCTTCATTGAAGTGATCCATGATCACCGACGTGCCACCGCAACGCAGGATGGTCATGTTAAAGCGCATGGGCGCGGCGTGGTACAGCGGCGCAGGCGACAGATACATCATGTCTTCACTAAAGCTGTACATCTGCTTGGTGATGTCCAGCAGGGGGTTTTCAGCGTCAATGGCCTCGCCCGTCAGCGGAATTTTCACGCCCTTGGGCCGGCCCGTTGTGCCCGACGAATACAGCATATCCATCCCCGCTGTTTCGTCCGCAATGCGGTCTGTCGGGAAAGCCGCAATTGTGTCTTCGAGCGATTTGAAGCCATCGATGGCGCCATCAACCATCAAAAATTCTCTCACTTGCGGGACGTCACCAATTATTTCGGCAGCCACGTCGGCCAAGGATTTTGATGTCAGCATAATTTGAGCGTCGCAGTCATCAACAATAAAGGCGACCTCTGGGGCGGTCAGGCGCGTGCTGATCGCCGTGAAATACAGCCCCGCCCGTTGCGCGCCCCAACACCAGACATAGAACATCAGGTGATTTTCGAGAAACATGCCAACATGGTCACCGGTCTTTAGACCCATCGACCGAAAGTAATGGGCCGTCTGGTTCGACAGGGCTTCCAGTTCTCCATAGGTCAATGACTCGCCTGTTGCGGCCATAATGATGGCGGGCTTGTCTGGCGTCTTCTGCGCATAAACTACTGGATGCATGGAATGGTCTTTCCTAGGGAATCTGATTCGTCATATTGAACCGCAATTCCTAACACCAACGCCCGCCTTTGCGAAGGGGTGCATTCCCGGTTCAGCCGCCGCCATTTAGGGGCAGGAATTGGATGGACGTATCTTCTTGCGCAGCAAAGACTTGTGAGCCAGGCGCCAATGAGGCCCTACAGAGACAAGTCGTTTATGGGGACGGGGTTCGCTATGCCAACCTGGCTACCGTAAAATACTGGGTTCTGCGCAGGCTAGATCATCAGGCACGACCCCTGGCCTGCCTTTTGTACAAAACCGTTCTATGTGCAGGAATTGGCAGGATAATTACGAACTTTATCGCAAAGCCTCCAACCTAAGCCGCTGATCTAACAGCCAATCTATCGAGATAGATGATGCGGGTGTTGGTGCCGCGAACATGCTGATAATCGCGCCAGGTGCGCCATGCAGCCACAGGAAGAAATGCCCAAATCGCAAAAACCGCGATCCAACCAGCCAATTGTAAAAAAATATCTGCCATTTTTTGAGCCTTTCATTCTTCCCTAAGTCGTTCCGTATTTGTTCTTGTAAACAAAACAGGAACAAATGACAAGGCTAAAGTGATTTACTGTCCCAAACCGGTCTCCAACACCCGGGCCACAGTGGCTACAAAGGCGGCCCGTTCCTGCTTGGATGGGGCATCTGGGCCAACCCCATTGTGGATCATCAGCGTGGCCAATCCATGCACCAGCGACCAGGCCGCCAGGGCGCCCGTCTGGACCGGGTAATCCTGGCCATCATCAGACGACAGACGGTCCCCAACCGCCTCTTGCAATTGTTCATACGAGTCCAGGGACGCCTTGGCCAGTTCGGGATAGGCGCTTTTATCGGCAATGAGGCTGCCAAACATCAGCGTGAAAACTTCAGGGTTACTGCAGGCAAAGTCTACGTAACCCAGGGCCATTGCCTGCAAGGGTCCAACGGCTTTTACCGTTGGCACACCATCCACGCCATGCCGCAAGGCATCGGAGAATTCTTCAAACCCCACCTTGGCGATGTCGGCCAACAAGGCTTCTTTGTTGGTAAAATGACGATAAGGCGCTGTCTGCGATACGCCCGCGGCCCGTGCCACCGCCCGAAGGCTCAGCGAATCAGGGCCGTCTTTTTCCAATAAAGAACGCCCGGTTGCCACAAGTTCCGCCCTCAGATTTCCATGATGATACGCCAATTCAGATCGCCCGTTTTGTTGATTGAAGCCTTTGATTACACCCGTTGACTGCAAAGTGTTTCTGGCCACTTAAATAACGTTTTACGAATTAATGTTGACACTGTCAATATACCCCCTATGTTATCACTGTAAACATTTGGGAGAACAGCCATGAGCGCAACGCAAACAACCAGACGCACTACCCTGAAATGGATGGGAGCCGGCATGACAGCCGCCGCTGTTACGGCTGTTGGATTATGGGCCACAACACGGGCACGATCATTCGATGCCCTACCCCCTGCGCCAGGCAAAACACCGGTTGGCGACGCTGGATGGCTGACCCATCTGGCAACGTCGCTGCCCACAGAACACGCCTATGAAGCCGAAGTTGAGGGCACAATCCCCGCAGGGCTGCGCGGGTCGCTTTACCGCAATGGTCCCGGCTTGTTTGATCGAGGCGGCAGCCGCAAACAGAGCCTTCTTGACGGTGATGGCATGATCCGCCATTTCAAGATCGGCGATGGCAAAGCCGCTTTTCAAAATCGGTTTGTGCAAACGCCAAAGTTCCAGGCAGAGGAAAAAGCCGGGCGGTTTATGTTCCCAACCTGGACGACCCTGCAGCCTAAATGGACCGACAGTTTGACGGGCATCCCGTCTATGTCGCAGGCCGGGGTGACAGCAATTGTCAAAGACGGTCGCCTTTTTGCTTTTGATGAAGTTGGTCATCCGTGGGAGCTGGACTCGGACAGTCTGGAGACGCTGGGTGAATTTGCCCCGGCTGATGACAATGTCAGTCCCGCTTTCAAGGCACACACAAAGACAGACAGCCGGACCGGCGATTGGGTGCTAGTCAGCACCAGCAACGGCCGGGTCTCCAAAGTACAGGTGGTGGTCCGTGATCGTAACAATCAGTTGAAGAGCTGGCAGGAACATACCTTGCCACGAGCGTCATACTTCCACGATTTCTTTGCGACAGAACATTACGTTATCTTGCACCTACAGCCAATGATGACGCCCCCTTGGGCCATGTTGGCTGGGATCAAGAGCTACACGGACTCTTTCAAATGGCAGCCTGACCAGGGCACTATTTTGATGGTGATAGACAAATCAGGCACCAATGCGCCGGTCTTCATCGACGCGCCGGGTGTATTCATGTGGCACACGCTCAATGCCTGGGAGCACGGCAACACGATTATTGCTGACTTTGTGGGTTATGATGACCCCAATCATTTTATCGGCAAGCAGGCCATGCTGCGACAGATTATGCAGGGCCGACTTGGTGATGCCGGTGCGCCGGGCACCATGCGCCGCTATACCATTAACCTGGATAATCAGAGCGCAAGCGAAGAGATAATGCTCGACGGCAATTTTGAGTTTCCCATCGTCAACCCTGCCATGTCTGGACAGGAAAATGACTTTGGATATGTCACCATTGGCAGTGCCGAGCGCGCCCTATTCTCGTCAGGCATTGGCAGGCTGCATACCAAGACCAATGCGCTGGAGGCGTTCGATTTTGGCGCGGATACCTATGCCGGCGAACCTATCTTTGCACCAAACCCCAACGATTCGATGAATGAAGCATCTGGGTGGATCCTCAGCGAGACACTGGACGGCACCACGGGCAAAAGCGGCCTTGCTATCTTTGACGCCGCCCACATTCCCGATGGACCCGTGGCCACAATCAAATTGAGCCATCATTTACCCATGAGCTTTCACGGTTGGTGGAACGCAACCTGACCCTGCCATGACACCCCACATTTGGGCTGCTTGCTAAGCTGGCCTAAATGTGCGATTTGCGGTGCCCCACTTGATTACCCGAGCCACCGCATGCG
>SMXS01000056.1 GCA_004356955.1 Alphaproteobacteria bacterium
CCGTTGGCGATGCAGCCGCCGTCGGTGTTGGTGGGCATGGTGCCATCAATAGCGGTGGCACCGCTGCGGATTAAATGTTCCTGTTCGCCATGTTCGCAGAAGCCATTTTCGGCCATGTGCATAATCTCGGCACCGGATTCCGTGTCCTGTATCTGGATCACGTCGACATCTTTGGGACCCAGGCCGGCCATCTCAAACGCGGCTTCCGAGGCAAATTGTGTGGGTGGCTTGGCGCGCTCGATGGCCAGGTAGGGGCTGTAGACCTCGAAGCTGCCATAATGGCGCGTCTTGAGGGTTACCGACTTCAGATAGACGGGCCGGTTGGTATATTGCCGTGCCACTTTGTCGCTGGCCAAGATCAGCGCCACTCCGCCTTCGGATGGCGAGCAGAACATATATTTCGTCAGCGGGTTCGACAGCATGTCAGAATTCATGATCGTATCCATGTCGACCTCGTCACGGCGCCACGCGTTCGGGTTCAGCGACCCATTGTGAAAGGCCTTTTGCGCCACCAGACCCAGCAGGTCTTGTGGCAGATTATGCTCAAACAGGTATTTTTGGATCTTCATGCCAAAGAACTGCACCGTCAGCATCAGGCCGATATCGCCGTACCAGGTTTCCAGCCCGCGCGACCTGGGGTCGCTGGCGAAGGCGCCTCGTGGATGTTTGTCGAACCCGACAGCCACACCAAGGTCATATTGGCCGGATTTGATGGCGGTGTAGGACGACAACAACGCCGACCCACCAGTCGCACAGCCATTGGCAACATTGATGAATTGCAGGCCCGTCAAGCCCAGCTCGTTAACCAATGCATCGGCCGAGCCCGCTTGGGCCGACCCACCAAAGGCGAACTGCATGTCTTCCCATGTGGTGCCCGCGTCGGCCAGTGCCTGGCGCACCGCATAGGCGCCCTGTTGCATGCCCGTGCGCTCCGCAGTGCGGCCAAATTTGTGCATGCCAATGCCAACAATGCAGACTTCTGTCATGGAAACTCTCCCCAATAGGCGTCATTCAGTTGAATTATTATAACGCGTTATATTTCGGGTGACACGTCCTATCTGCGGCCCGTATGATCGCGCCAAATATAGCGAACTTTCTGAAGGATATCCCCCATGACCGAATTCAATCTTGATGTCACCACGCCTGATGGCGAAATGGACTGCTTTGTCGCCCATCCTGATGGTGACGGCCCGTGGCCTGCCGTGATCCTGTATATGGATGTGCCAGGCATTCGCGAGGAACTGCGCAACTTCACCCGGCGCATCGCCGAACAAGGTTATTACGCTGTGTTGCCAGACCTGTATTACCGCGACGGCAAAGTACGGTTTGACCTATCCAAAGGCGAAGAAGAACTGCAGCGCATGTTCAAGATCGGTGGCGAGCTGACGGTTGCTCGCGTGATGCGTGACACCAAGGGTATGCTCGATTGGTTCGATGGCAACGACACGGTCACCGGCAAGGTCGGGTGCATCGGTTATTGTATGTCTGGCCAGTTCGTGATTGCCGCAGCAGGCGATTTCCCCGACCAGTTTGGCGCTATTGCATCCCTGTACGGCACGCGCATTGTTTTTGGCGAAGAAGACAGCCCGCATATCAAGGCCAAGGCCGCCAAGGGCGAGATCTATTTGGGTTTTGCTGAACAGGACCATTTTGTTCCTGAAAGCGATCATGCAACCATCAAAGAAGTCTTCGACGCGGCGGGTGTGAACTACACCATGGAAGTGCATCCTGATACAGACCACGGTTTCTGCTTCCCTGAACGCGGGCCCATGTATGTGGAAGACGCTGCAGAAAAAGTTTGGGATATCTTCTTTGACATGTGCGACCGCCAGTTAAAGCAGACGGTTTAGATTCCCTTCGACATCATTCCCACACTCCTTCGTCATTCCAGCGGAGGCTGGAATCCACCTCTCGGATTGAGCGATAGAGACAAAGGAAGGGTTTGATAACAGTCGGCATGGCTTTCCCATACGGCGTAGTGGACCCCAGCCGGAGCCTGTGCCCGCGAAGGCGGGGTGCTGGACGGTGTGGGGTGACGGGTCAGGGGGTGGCCTTTGCTCAATTTCCGTGAAATTTCAAGACTGTCAAAGTGAAGTCGTGCCGCCTATTCTCGTAACTCAGAAAAACAGGCAACCATTTTTATGACAATCATTCACGGCCCCACGTCCCACTCATATTTTTCGCAGCGGCTGCGGCTGCATTATGTGGATTGGGGCAATGAAGATGCGCCGCCTTTGCTGATGGTGCATGGCGGGCAGGACCATTGCCGTAATTGGGACTGGCTGGCCCAGGAAATGCGCGAGGACTATCACATCATTGCGCCAGACCTGCGGGGCCATGGGGACAGCCAGTGGATGGTCGGGGGTGCCTACAGTAAATTTGACTATATCTATGATATTCATCAGCTTTTGCACCAAACCAAGATGACGCCGGTGAAGATTATCGCCCATTCCATGGGCGGCGAGGTCTGCCTGCGTTTCGCCGGGACCTACCCGGAGCTGGTGGAGAAAATGGTGATCATCGAGGGCCTGTGGGAACATCCTGACGAGGCCGCCAAGCGTGAGGAAAAACCACTGGCCGAACGCGTGCGGGAATGGGAAGTGAATTTGCGCAAGACAGCTGGCCGCACGGCGCGGCGCTATGCCACGCTGGATGACGCCTATCAGCGGATGCATGAAGCCAACCCGCATCTGCGGCCCGACCAGGCGCGCCATTTAACGATCCATGGCGCCAACCAAAACGAAGATGGCACCTATAGCTGGAAGTTCGATAATTATGTGCGCACGGGCAATCCGTTGCGCACCAATATGGAACAGGACCAGGCCTTATGGTCTAACATCACCTGTCCGGTGCTGAATGTGCGCGGGAATGAAAGCTGGGCGTCAGCGCCGGAAAAAGACGGGCAGCTGGAATATTTCCAGCAGGGTTCATACGTGAATATCGAAGACGCAGGCCACTGGGTGCATCATGACCAATTAGACGAATTTCTGGGTCATGCGGTGCCGTTTTTGAACGGCTAGCCTGGCCTGCCTGATTGGCTTGGCCTGAAAGACTGATTTCCCGAATTCGGGCTGTGAATGTGTTGCGGGACCCTTTAATCTGGGTCCAAGAATAAATTGAGGAAGCTGTTCCATGATCGAAATCCACGGGCCAACATCGCACAATTACATCTCGCAGCGGCTGCGGCTGCACTATGTAGATTGGGGCAATGAAGACAAACCCCCTTTGTTGTTGGTCCATGGCGGCCAGGACCATTGCCGCAACTGGGATTGGGTCGCCCAGGAATTGCGCGAGGACTATCACATTATCGCACCCGATCTGCGCGGCCATGGCGACAGCCAGTGGATGGTCGGCGGGTCCTATGGCACGTTTGACTTTGTCTATGATATTCATCAATTGCTGCACCAAACCAAGATGACCCCGGTCAAGATTATCGCGCATTCCATGGGCGGGCATATCTCCCTGCGCTTTGCTGGGGTTTACCCGGAATTGGTGGAAAAACTCGTGGTGATTGAAGGGCTTGGCCCCAGTCCGGATCGCGTGGCGAAGTGGGAAAAGAAGTCGCTACAGACCCGCGTTAAGGAATGGGAAGCCAATCTGCGACGCAATTCAGGGCGCCAGGCTCGCCGCTATGAAACGTTGGATGATGCCTTCAACCGGATGCATGAAGCCAACCCGCATCTGCGCCCAGACCAGGCCCGGCATCTGACAATCCATGGCGCCAACCAGAATGAGGACGGCACCTATAGCTGGAAGTTCGACAATTATGTGCGCGGGGGTAATCCGACCGGCATGACGGTGGCCGACAGTCACGAGCTGTGGTCCAACATAACCTGTCCGACCATGTTGATCCGGGGAACCGAAAGCTGGGCTAGCGACCCCGCCAAAGACGGGCGCATCAAACATTTCCAGGACGCGACAGTGGTGAACTTCGAAGAAGCTGGCCATTGGGTGCACCATGACCAATTGGATAAGTTTTTGGAGACGGTGGTGCCGTTCCTGAAAGAATAGGCTACTACCACTGCCAGTCTTTGCGTAGGTCCTGCAACAGGTCCTGCGCGGTTTTCTGTGGGCCTAGCAGTTTGTCGTCATCCAGATTGGCGCTGTCCTGGCAGCTTTGCAGATAGCGCGCTGCCGGGCAGCCAGGGTCTTCAGCATCGGCTTGTTGGCGTAGGGCAACGATTTCTTCGGCTTTCGTGGCCAACATTTCTGCCTGGGCGGAAACCTTGTCCGAGAGGCCGTGATCAAGGGCGGTTTTCTCTCGCACAAACAGCCAGGCCCCATGACCGCGCGCGGCCTCTGTCAGGATCGGTAAAAACAGGCCCTTGAAGGCACCTTCCAATGCGGCAATATCGTCGCTCATACGGTCTATTGCCCCAGCTTGTCGATGGCGTCCTGCACGGCCACGATTTCCCGAGGGTCATAAAATTCGATCCACTCGACGATCAAGCCGTCTTTCAGTCGAAAGTACCAGCTGTACTTGTTCTGATAGGTCACACCGCCGGCGAATTCTCCACGTGACCTGCAGGTGACAACCCAACGGGCCGGGTCTTCGGTTGCCAAAATTTCAATGTCGTAAAACTCCAGCATCATCATGCCACTACGGGCAAGGCCGAAGCGGACTTGGACTTCCTCTATGCCATCAAAACTGGAAGGGGAGTCCTTTGCGGCAAAGGGTGTCTCGACATGCACGTCAATCGCAATCAGGTCCAGCCAGTCATCGATTTGACCGCTGCCCAAATACTCGAAGAATTGCGCCACCACTCTGCGGTCGCGTTCCATGTCAGACTGATCTCCCGTCATGGTCTTGAGTCTAAACACGAAAGACAAGCAAGTACACCCCGCTTGCCCCTAATAGGTGTGGGTGCCATGCTCGCGCGTGGGAGTGGCAAAACAGGGGATAAGCGATGGCAGAAATTGATGGTGCAACATTGATGGCACGCGCCTTGAAACAACAGGGTGTCAAATTCATGTATGGGATTGTCGGCTTCCCCGTCATCCCCATTGCCATGGCTGCCCAACGCGAGGGCATCCGCTATATCGGCATGCGTAACGAACAATCGGCATCCTACGCGGCGCAGGCAGCGGGTTATCTGCTGGGTCGGCCTCAGGCTTGTCTGGTAGTGTCGGGCCCCGGCGTGGTGCATGCCCTGTCGGGCCTGGCCAACGCGCAACAGAATTGCTGGCCCATGATATTGATCGGCGGGGCCAACAGCACCAGCCAAAACGGCATGCAGGCATTCCAGGAAGAACGCCAAGTGCACATTGCCAGCCCGTTTTGCAAATATGCCCACGGTGTAGAAAGTGTTGATCGCATCCCGTTCTATGTCGAACAGGCCATACGCACCGCGCTTTATGGCCGCCCAGGGGCTGCCTATCTGGATATGCCCGAAGACGTGATCAGCGGATTGGTTGAAGAAGACGATATTGACTTCCCCGCAACCATTGCCGAACCGCCTCGCAGCCTGGCCCCACCAGAGAACATCGAGGCCGCGCTTGATGTGTTGGAAGGCGCTGAAAAGCCATTGGTTATCATCGGCAAAGGCATGGCCTGGGCACGCGCTGAAGACGATGTGCGCGCCTTTATCGAGCGCACGCAATTGCCATTTCTGGCCAGTCCCATGGGCAAAGGCGTGATGCCGGATGATCATTCCCTGTCAGTGGGTGCGGCCCGCACATTGGCGCTGCAAGAGGCCGATACGATCTTTTTAATGGGCGCGCGGTTTAACTGGATCATGCATTTTGGCCTGCCACCACGCTTTGGCAAAAACACACGGATTATCCAGTTGGATTCTACAGCAGAAGAAATCAGCCACAACCGCGAAACTGAAGTTGCCTTGTTGGGCGATGGCAAAGCAATTGTCGGCCAATTGAATGACGCGCTCAAAAACCGGCAATGGTTCTTCCCCACAGGCACAGACTGGCAGGCGGCGCTGAGCGAAAAGGCAGCGGCCAATGCGGCGGCTGTTGCGCCCATGGTCGACGATAATACCAAGCCGATGAATTATTACCGCGCCTATCGCGATATCGTCGACCGCTTACCCAAAGACGCCATGATCATCGGGGAAGGGGCCAACACCATGGATATCGGTCGCACCCAGATGCCTAATCTGGAACCGCGCAGACGGTTGGACGCAGGCACCTATGGCACGATGGGCGTGGGTCTGGGCTTTGCCATTGCGGCCGCGACCGTGCACCCGGATCGCCCAACCATTGTGGTGCAGGGCGACAGCGCCTTTGGGTTTTCCGGCATGGAGATGGAAACAGCGGCGCGTTACCGCCTGCCGATCAAGGTCATCATCCTCAACAATGGCGGCATCGGCGGCGGCGCACCCGAGCCAGAAGACGGTGTCGACCGCCTGCCCCATGCCCTGATGCATGGCGCGCGCTATGACAAGATGGCCGAGGCCTTCGGTGGCAAAGGCTTTCACGTCGATGACCCGGCAGATCTGGGCGCGGTGCTGGATGAGGCCCTGGCGTTTGATGGCATGGTCATCGTCAACGTGGTCATCGCCGCCGACGCGGGCCGAAAACCACAGGCACATCACTGGCACGGATAGTTTAGAAGGAGATCGTTCATGCCGAGTGATTTGGCGCACCCTTGGCTGGAGGCCAAAAAAAGGGGGCGGCAAATTGTATCGAGGTATGAGCGCGCGAGTGTAGAGCAAGAGCGACGGTAAGGTGTCCGCACCTCGATACAATCGCTTCGCGATCACTCGGCACGAACGGAAGGTGGGGAATGAACACCAAAAACCGAGGCATGGAGAAATTGACCGACTGGGGCGCCGGTGAAATTGCTCACCCCGGCGGTACTCTGTTGGCGCATCTAGGGCGAACACGCGATTTACTGGCAGATTGGGGTGCGCCAGACTATCTGGTGCAGGCGGGTCTGTTTCACGCGGCCTATGCCACGGATGGTTTTGCGATCCCGCTGTTGCAATTAGACCAGAGAGATGTGCTGCGCGACCAGATCGGGGAACAGGCCGAAGCCGTGGTGTATTTCTATGCTTCGTGTGATCGCCGCGCGACCTACCCAACCATTGGCGCGGGCAAGATTTGTGTGTTTCGCGACCGCTATGCAGAAGCGAACATCACGCCATCTGACCAGGGCTTACGAGGCTTTGTCGAGCTGACCATGGCCAACGAGCTGGACCTGGTGGCGCAGAATCCGGACTTTGCCAAAGAGTTTGGCGATGGTTTCAGGGAGCTTTTCGGTGGCTGGCTTGGCCTGGCGAGTGATGCCGCCCAGGCGCATTACAAGGCGGTTTTGGGAGTATAGATTGAATCCGTTCGTGCCGAGTGATTTGCGCAGCAAATTGTATCGAGGTACGGGCATCTAAATGTTGGCTTCAACCTATATCATTGTGTTCATACCTCGATACAATCCTGCCCAACAGTCAGGATCACTCGGCACGAACGAAAAATTATATTTCGGTGACAGTTTGCTAATTACATAATATTACCCAATATTATTAATGACTTATGATCATAATTAGTAAACTGTCACCGAAATTCACCGAAATAAACTGTCACTGAAATTGTGCGTTAGGGTGGTCACGTCTGATCGCGGTTCATCCATTTTACCAACGCAGGGGCCTGATAGGCGGCGATGCGGTCGAGCAGGGCCTTGGGGTCGGTTTCGCGCAACAGCATGCCCCGGTGCTCGGGGCGCAAGAAGCCCTCGTCGACGACATGGTCTAAAAACCCGCTGAGCTTTTCGAAAAAACCGCCGATATCCAGCAACGCCACGGGCTTGGACTGGAAGCCCAATTGCGCCCAGGTCAGCATCTCGAAGGTTTCCTCCAGCGTGCCTATGCCGCCGGGCAGGGCGATGAAGGCGTCGGACAATTCGGCCATCAGGGCTTTGCGTTCGTGCATCGAGCCAACGATGCGCAGGTCGCCCAATTTTTTGTGGGCAACTTCAAAGCCGACCAGTCCTTGAGGCATCACGCCGATGACTTCTCCGCCTTTGTCAAGCACCGCATCGGCCACCGCGCCCATCAGGCCA
>SMXS01000057.1 GCA_004356955.1 Alphaproteobacteria bacterium
CCTATTTCAATGCCTGCCTGCATCGGGGCAATGCCCTGTGCCTTGAAGACGGCCACGCCAAAGAGTTCCGCTGCCCCTTCCACGGCTTTACCTGGTCGATCCAGGGCAAGCTGGAATATATCCGCAGTGATTGGGATTTTCAGCATGTGAACAAGTCCGAATATGACCTGCCCGAAGCCAAAGTCGGTTTTTGGGGCGGCTTTGTCTTCATCAATATGGACCCAGATTGCGGCTCGCTGGAAGAATACCTGGAAATTATTCCCGACCATCTGGATGGGTTCAATTTCGACCAAAGATATAAGGCCATCCACGTTTCTAAAGTGATGCCGTGCAATTGGAAAATCTGCCAGGAGGCCTTTATCGAAGGCTATCACGTCGCCGAAACCCACTATGAACATGCCGCTGATGGGGGCGTAGACCCAGACGGCATTGGGGCCTTCACCGATGATGTGATGATGCAATATGACGTCTGGCCACAAAGCAAACACGTTACCCGCATGATCCTGGCCACCTGCGTCGCCAGCCAACATGTACGCGCGCACGGTCGGTCTGAACAACACATCATCGACACAATGCTGGGTTACCTGCCCGAAGACCAACGCCCACAGCTAAAGGAGGGCGAATTGGCCCGCCCTGCCCTGGCCGACCATGGCCGCAAGACCCTGGGGGCGACCTATGGCGTGGATCTGTCAAAACACAGTGATACAGACGTGTTGGACCAGGTTGAATACACGCTGTTCCCGAACTTTACCTTCTGGCCGACCTTGTTTGCGCCGCTGCTATATCGGTTTCGGCCCAACGGCAACAATGTCGATGAATGCTTGATGGAAGTTTACATGCTGCACCCCATCCCTACCGATGGACGCGACTATGAGACCTGCGACGAAATAAAACTGCAGCCAGACGACACGTGGTCTTCGGTGCCCGAACTGGGAGGTTATGGCCCGATCCTGGACCAGGACACGCCCAATATGATCCGCATGACCAAAGGCCTGAAAACAACCCGCAAACCCGGCGTGACCTTTGCCAATTACCAGGAAAACCGCCTGCGCCAGTTCCACGGCGTGCTGGATGACTATGTCAGCGGGAAGTACAGCAAATAATGGCCCATATGCAGCCTCATCCTGTTGCCGGCCTCAGCATTACGCTGGAAGACGGTCGTACCGATGCCAGTGCCATCTGGTCCATTGCGGGCTGGACGTTGCAATTTGTCCGATTGGACCCCGACACCCAGATTGACATCGACCTGGGTAAGGGCAAAACCTACGTCAAGATCATCACGGGTTCTCTGGCCAATCTTGACCGCCCTCGTTTTGCCGAATTCAAAACCGCTCGGGATATTGAGGTTCGCCAGGATAGTCTTGTTGCCGGCCCTGAGGGGGCCTTGCTGGCCATCATAACGGCCACATCTGCTGTCGTTGAAAATATCCATGCCATGGATCAGCTGGCGGTGTCAGGTCCCCATGCCGAGCTGTTTGTGTTTACCCAGATGGACCAGACCGAAATCGGCAGGCATTTTGACTTTTTCAAAGGCGTTGATGCACATCTGATGCCGGGGTTCCACCTGCTTGAACAAGACGGCACCGAGATCGTCTATGTGCATCTGTGGACGGCCGGCAAGGGCGTGGACATGTCACCCCACGACCATTCTCAACCGCCGTCAGAGGCCGCGCCCGCGTTTACAGAAACGCACTTTGTCCTCAACAACGGCACCGGCAACGGGGCCATGTATGACGTTACTGAAAACACCCCCAGCCACAGCAATCGAAAACACATTCCCATCCTGCAGGGGCAAGAACACGGCCCCTTCTGGGTCGTTGATGATCAGGGTATGCCAAAGCGGCGGGAAAATGGATCGGTTGAATTTGCATTCCACGGCTGGCAAGCGGGGGACGATGACCTTGAAGGCCAGGCCTATGATCTGGTGGCGGCGTTTGAGCTTAATCCCGATTACTCAAAAATATAGAGCCCAGTGGGTCAAAACACTCAGGAAGCCAGAACGCTCAGAAACAGTGCGGCGAACTTTTCCTGTTTGGCTTTGCCAACACCGAATATCTCGCCAAATTCTGGCATGGTCTGGGGGCGTCTGGACGCCATATCGACCAGCGTCTTGTCGGTAAAGATTGCATAGGCAGGCACGCCGCGTTCCTGCGCCAGATCGAGCCGTAAAGCCCGTAATCGTGCAAACAGATCTTCATCCTCGGGCGCCAGGTCAGCAATGGCTGCACGGCTCTGGCGTCTGGATCGTGATTTTTTCTTTGGCTCGGGCCGGTATCTGAAATCCTCGTCGCCACGCAACAGATCGGCGGCTTTGGCGGTCTGTTGCAACGCGCCATAGTTCGAAATATCGATGTCCAGAAAGCCCCGGGCGACCATTTGGCGCAAGATCGTTCGCCAAGTGCTGGCATCCACATCCGCCCCAACGCCATAGCAATCCAGGCGCTCATGGCCAAACCGACCGATCTTTTCGTTTTTACTACCCCGCAGCACGTCGATCAGATGCCCGGCACCAAATCGCTCACCGGTGGCCTCTATAGCCGCCAGGGCCGCTTTGCTGACGAAGTTGCCGTCCACGGTCTCGACGGGTTGCAGGCAGGTATCACAGGCACCACAAGGGGCGATTTCTTCACCAAAATAGGCCAGCAGGGTCTGACGACGACACTCAGGCGCTTCGCAATAGGCCAACAAGGCATTCAGGCGCTGATGTTCGCGGCGTTTGCGATCATCGTCAGAATCTTCTTCTTCAATAAACATCCGGCGCATGCGGATATCGTCCAGCCCATATAGCATGTGCACGGTTGCCGGGTTACCGTCGCGCCCGGCGCGGCCGATTTCCTGATAATAGGCCTCGGGTGTGGCCGGCAGGTCCATGTGGAATACATATCTGATGTCGGGTTTGTCGATGCCCATGCCAAAGGCAATGGTCGCCACCATAATCACACCATCTTCCAGCATAAAGCGGTCCAGATGACGGGCACGGTCTTCGGATGGCATGCCCGCGTGGTAGGGCAAGGCCGTGTGCCCTTCTTGCACCAGAAAAGCGGCAATATCATCGGTCTTTTTGCGCGACAGGCAATAAACGATGCCGCTATCACCCTGCCGATGGCTGACAAAATCTTTCAGCTGGCTCTTTGGACTGTCCTTCATCGACACCCGCAATTCCAGATTGGGCCGGTCAAAGCCAGTCAGCACCCGTTCCGCATGCCCGTCAAACAGCTTTTCCGCAATGTGATCACGGGTCAGCTGGTCTGCCGTCGCCGTCAGGGCAATAATCGGTGTGGTAGGGAAACGCCCCTTGAGTTCGCTGAGCTGTTCATATTCCGGGCGAAAGGCCGGGCCCCATTGCGAAATACAATGCGCCTCGTCAATGGCAAACAAGGCCGGGCCTATTTTGGCCACAGCGTCGAGCATGCGTTCGGTCATCAGGCGTTCAGGCGCCATATAGAGGATGCGTATTTCACCAGCCGCGACCTTGCGCCAGATCGCGACGTTTTCGTCACGGCTGCGCGATGAATTGATGGCGCCCGCCGCGACACCGAGCAGTCGCAAGGCCTCTACCTGATTTTGCATCAGGGCGATCAGGGGCGACACCACAATCGTCAGCCCCGGCAGCATCAACGCAGGAACTTGGAAACACAGGCTTTTGCCCGCCCCGGTCGGCATGATCGTCAGCACATCGCGGCCATCAAGGATGGCGCTGATGGCCTGTTCCTGCCCCTCGCGGAACGCGTCATAGCCAAAGACTGATTTCAGCGTTTCCTGGGCGGCGAGGATGGTACTGGACAATGGTGGTACTTTTTCTGAAGAAAGGTCAATTGATCGGTGACCCAAACCTATCACACACCACCACCAGTGCCAGCGGCAATGGACAAAAAGACGCATGTCTTCGGCCAAGAAGTCCGGTATAGTCGCGGTCCGAATTATCTCGGTCGCGTCTGCGTGGCCACCTGACAAATGGACTGGATAGCCAGCCCGAGTAGCAATGGAGCATTACATGACTGACGCATTGATTATTGATGCCGTCCGCACCCCCCGCGGCATCGGCAAAGTTGGCAAGGGCGCCCTTGCTGATTTGCACCCGCAACACCTGTCCTCGACGGTCTTGGCGGCACTGGCAGAGCGCAACAATATCAAGACTGAAGAAGTTGACGACATCATCTGGGGCACATCGTCCCAGGTTGGCAAACAGGGTGCTGACCTTGGCCGTATGTCTGCGCTTGATGCGGGCTACGACGTCAGGGCGTCTGGCGTGACACTTGACCGCTTTTGCGGTTCCGGCATCACGACGGTTAACATGGCGGCCGCATCTATTATGTGTGGCATGGAAGATCTGGTGATCGCAGGCGGTTGCGAAATGATGTCTTTCACGGGATCTCGCAAGCCAGACCCAGATACGCCCCCCTTCATGGATCGCGGCAACGAACATCTGCGCGCCTTGCACCCACAATCCCATCAGGGCGTCTGCGGTGACGCTATTGCCTCGATGGAAGGCATTGACCGTCGCGCTGTTGATGAGCTGGCGCTGGAAAGCCAAGTGCGTGCAGCCGCGGCTATCGCCGACAATCGCTTCGAAAAAAGCCTGGTGCCTGTATATAACCGCGATGGAACGCTTGCGCTGGATCATGATGAATTCCCGCGTCCACAGACAACCATGGAAGGCCTGTCGGGATTGAACCCAGCTTTTGAAGCCATGGCTGATTTTGACATCGACGGCGAAGGCACGACCTTCCGCAAGTTGATCCAGCAAAAATATGCAGACCTGGATATCAAACATGTCCATCATGCTGGCAACAGTTCTGGCGTTGTTGATGGCGCTGCGGCTATTTTGCTGGCCTCGCCCGACTATGCCGCAAAGAATGGCATGAAGGCCCGCGCCAAGATTACCGCCTTTGCCAATATCGGCGATTGCCCGACTCTGATGCTGAATGCCCCCGTGCCAGCGGCCAAGAAGGTGCTGGAAAAGGCCGGTCTGACCCCAGACGATATAGATCTTTGGGAAATCAACGAAGCCTTTGCTGTTGTCGCTGAAAAGTTCCAACGCGACCTGAACCTGGATCGCTCCAAGGTCAACGTCAATGGCGGCGCTATTGCTTTGGGCCATCCTATTGGTGCCACGGGCTCTATCCTCATCGGGACATTGCTGGACGAACTGGAACGTCGCGACCTGCGTCGTGGTCTGGTGACCATGTGTGCCGCTGGCGGAATGGCGCCTGCGATTATTATTGAACGCGTCTAGTCACGCTTTCATAAAGCTTAAAAGGCCGGGTGCTTGCGCCCGGCCTTTTTGTTTGCCTGGACCGCAGCTTCAGACACCCGAACGTAAAAAGGGCACCCGCTGGGATGCCCTTTCTTTTACCCTATGGTCGGTTCTTGGAACCGAGCAATTACTCGCCGCCGAACTTGGCTTCCAACCGGCTTTGCAGCAGGTCTTCAAAGGCGTGCAAGACGGCTTCCTTGTTAACATCCGTTTCAAATGCGTCAGGCTGGGCAGCCGCTACGTCCAACACCCGACCCAATAGGACGGCCACATTATGCAGGGCCCACTTGTCACCATTGATGGCATCGGTGATCAGATCGTCGATCACGTCGCCATCCGCGGCAGGCATCTGGTCAGCATAATCAAGTGTTTCGCTGGTCCAGACCTCGGTGGTCCGTGGTGTTTCGTCTATTGCCACTGGCTCTGGGTTGGCACTCATGCTCTGCGCTGGCTGCGACGCCCGACTTTCGAACGGTACGCTGTGGAAGCTGTACTGGACCGATGTCGATACGGTGTGGTTGGTGTAATTGCCACCATATTCACCAGCATAGTCAAGCTGTACAGACCACTGATCGGAAACGGTACTGTGAATACCAGCACCCACAACACCCATCGTGCCCCGAGGCACCTCACCATAAGTCGTAAAGCCTGTTTGCCCTTCTGCGGCAAACGCTTCATCACCGATGAAGCTTGCTGTGATCGAACG
>SMXS01000005.1 GCA_004356955.1 Alphaproteobacteria bacterium
AGGCCTTCAATTCCTGCTCGGATCACTAATCTGCGCCACGACTGGAAAGCTGCACTACTTGTTGTAGGAAACACTTTTGAGCCATCGCGTTGGTGCATGCCTTCTAGTACTTCTATCGCGTAGCTTGAAATAGGGATTGTTCTCGGAGAGCCATTCTTGGAATCTGGAATATAAATGGTCCGATTGTCCAAGGATACGTCTTCCCACTTCAGATTCAGGAGTTCACTCTTTCTCATTGCAGTGGCGATAGCCAAGTTGACAAGAGGCCAAAGGTACTCAACGTCAGTATGCTTAACTGCGGACTCCAATTTTAGGAACTCCTGTTCGCCTAGTCGCCTTGTTCTTGGAGGGTTGAGAGTTGGCTTTTTGACATTTCTGACGGGATTGAATTCAATTCGATATCCCCACTCTTTGCGGGCTACCTCAATTATGTGTCCAATCAGTGTGAGGTCGTAGTGACAGGTTCGGTTTCCATCCTTGATCCGTCTTGCTTTGAAGTCGCGCAAGCATTGTGAGCTCAGGTTGGCTAGGGAATAGGAGGATATTGGGTCTTTCTTAAGACGGCGCAGCCGCCATTTTTCCTGTTCACATGCCTTTTTGTGTGGGGTTATTTCAGTGACATAACGATTGATTAGTGCGTTCAGCGTAACTGCATCGGTCTGAGGTGCGGCTGCAACCCCACCTTTAATGTCTAGTTCGGTTTGTGTTGCCCATCTCGAAGCCAAATCTCTGGTGTCGAATGTCTTGGTAATTGCCGGTGTACCCCTTAGGCGAACCTGAGCTTGGTACCTTCCATTTCTCTGCCTGATAGCTGCCATAATTGGACCTCATATTGTGCCAAAATTGTGACAACCAAGAAGTCTGTGGGAGTAACCTATTGTTATTCTACGGGTAATCCCAAGTAGAGCACCGGAATCATAATCAGGATGTCACTGGTTCGATCCCAGTACGGCCCACCATTTTCCATCATCATGTTTGAAGCGCCCATATCGGTCTTGCAGGGTTGGTGCCTTTCGTCTTACCGTTCTCGCAATAAATAATGCCAGACCCCGATAGATGATGGAGCCACCATGTCTGAAACAATTGCCAGTCGCGCCAGCCAGTTCGATTTTGATGATGTAACGATCAAGGAAGCGCTGAGCGAGGCAAATGTCCCTGCGCTGTTGATGGCGATGATCCAGATAAATGGCGACACCAGCGTTCTGGATGGTGACATACGCCCCAGCGCGACCTTGTTTGGTGATGGCGAGGGTGACTTGACAGCTGTTGAGCGCGATACGATCCGGGATATGGCCCTGAAAGCCCTGGCAGATTTCCGCGATGGCGATCGAGCGATACCAACAGCCCCCGATGCGGACCTGTTACAAAAGATGGTCGACTTTATGATTGGCCAAAAAGTCCCATCAAAATATGTGCCGCTGTTGCAGGAAGAACTGGGCATCTCTGGCTCTGACAGTCGCGATGTGAAGATCGCCAGCCCCAATAATGGGCGTGCCAAGGAAGACTTCAAGGCCCTGATTGTGGGGGCTGGCATGTCCGGCCTGTTGGCCGCCATCCGTCTTAAGAAGGCGGGCATTCCCTTTGTCGTTATTGAGAAGAACCCATCTATTGGCGGCACCTGGTATCAAAACACCTATCCCGGCTGTCGGGTCGATAACCCGAACCATCTTTACTCCTATTCGTTTGAACCAAACCACGACTGGCCGCTGCACTTTTCGACCCATGATGTGCTGTATGACTATTTCAATATGTGCGCCGACAAATATGGCGTCCGCGATCATATTCGGTTCAATACAGACGTGGTGCAGGCGGCCTACGACGAAGACAGCGCCAAATGGCGGGTCGACGTGCGGGGTGCGGATGGGGTTGAAGAAACCATCGAAGTGCACGCCTTTATCAGCGCAGTGGGTCAGCTGAACCGACCAAAATTGCCCGATATTCCTGGCATTGATCGCTTCAAAGGCCCTTCATTTCATTCTGCCGAATGGGACCACAGCATCGATCTGACGGGCAAGCGAGTTGCCGTTGTTGGCACGGGGGCCAGTGCGGCGCAGTTCGTCCCGGAAATAGCACCTGTCACCAGTGATCTGACAGTATTTCAGCGCACACCGCCCTGGATTTCAGAGACACCGCATTATCACAGCGAGGTAAGCGACAATATCAAATGGCTGTTGAACAACGTGCCTTATTACGACAAATGGTATCGGTTCTGGCTGTTCTGGATGACGTCTGAGGGACTGTTGCCCATGGTCAAGGTCGACCCGGACTGGCAATCCAATGATGGGTCTGTCAGCGAGTCCCATGAAATGGTCCAGAACATGACCAAGGAATACATTGCCAGCCAGTTGGAAGGTCACCCCGAATTATTGAAAATGGCGACGCCTTCATACCCGATGGGGGGCAAGCGCAATCTGCGCGACAATGGCGCCTGGTTGGGGGCGCTGAAACGCGATGATGTCACCTTGACCACCAGCCCGATTGTCGAAATAACGCCGACAGGTGTGGTGACAGAAGACGGCATCGCGCATGACGTGGATGTCATTGTCTATGGCACAGGCTTTACGGCCAGCGAGTTCTTGTCACCCATGACGATATTGGGCAAGGACGGGCAGGATCTGCGCCAGGGCTGGGGGGACAATCCACGCGCCTATTTGGGTATCACCGTACCGGGCTTTCCGAACTTCTTTTGCCTGTATGGGCCCAATACAAACATCGTGGTCAATGGCAGCATCATCTTCTTTGCGGAATGCGAAGTGCGCTATGTGTTGCGATGCATCAAATTGTTGGTCGAGGAGGGCAAAGCCTCGATGGAATGTCGTCAGGATATCCACGATGACTTCAATGTGGAAATCGATGCCGCCAACGAGCAGATGGCCTGGGGACTGCCCGGCTTTAATAGTTGGTACAAGAATAGCGAAGGCCGCGTGACGCAAAACTGGCCGCATCCATTGCTGGACTATTGGCAAGTTACCAAAGAGCCCAAAGCGACTGATTTTCAATTTACTTAGGCCTATCTGGTCAAATCTCTGTGAATTCAGGCTTTTTCTGCGCGCGTGCATGAAAAATCTATTGGTCGCCAGCACGAGTTGGGGTACATGAGTGCACAACTTTATAAAGGGTGGAACCTCTGGAAACAGGGGCAGAAACATCGATGAATACGAATACTGAACTGGAAGACGATACAAAGGTCCTCCAACGGCCGCAAAGCATGCGCAAACCATTTCTGATCGTGATTGCGGCCCTTGTGGTCGTGTTCGGCGGCATTTTCGGCTGGAAGGCCTTCGTGTCGTACCAGATCGCACAATATATGGCCAACATGCCGGCACGGACCGTGACCGTGTCGTCAACGCAAGTGCAGACCGAAAACTGGGTCAACAATATCAATGCTGTGGGCGGCCTCAACGCCGTTCAGGGGATCGAGGTCGCGTCTGAAGTTCCCGGCAAGATCACGGTAATTGCGTTTGAATCGGGGCACCATGTCGAAAAGGGCGCCTTGCTGGTACAGCTGGATGCAACGGCCGAACAGGCGCAGCTGCGCGCGCTGAAAGCTGAGCTGCAGTCTGCCAAACTGGATTACGCCCGAGCCCAAGGCCTGGTGCGGTCCGCCGCCGTGTCACAAGCACAGCTTGATCGGACCAAAGCGGCTATGGAAAGCCTTGAGGCCCAGGTTGACGGGCAGGCGGAACTGGTCGGCAAAAAATCTATCCGCGCACCGTTCTCGGGCGACCTTGGTATTCGTCAGGTCGATATTGGGGAATATGTATCTCCCGGCACGGAAATCGTGTCGCTGCAAAGCCTTAACCCGATCTACGCAGACTTTACGTTGCCAGAACGGCACCTTAATGACGTGAAGACCGGCCAGCAGGTTGACATCATAGGTGTTGCGCTGGAGGGCAAAACCTACACAGGCACTGTTACGGCTGTCAGCCCGAAGATCGAGAGGACCACCCGGAATGTGCGGGTGCAAGCTACTTTCGATAATCCTGATGGCCGATTGCGGCCTGGCATGTTTGTGCAGGTGTCCGTCGTGATTGGTGGCGCCGTTGAGGTGACGACGTTGCCGCAGACAGCCATCAGCTTTTTGCCCTATGGCAATTCGGTGTGGTTGATTGTGGAAGGCGTCAAAGACAAAAGTGGTGCCGAGGTATTGTCGGTCGAAAGCCAGCTGGTCAATACCGGTCGCATTCGCCATGGTCGCGTCGAAATTGTCAGCGGCCTGGATCACAATGCCCAGGTCGTCAATACAGGGCAGATGAAGCTGCGAAACGGCCAGTTTATCTCTGTCGATAATTCGATTTTGTTGCCTGGGAATATTCTGGAACCATGAAATTTACGGACATATTCATCAGAAGGCCAGTATTGGCAAGCGTGATCAGCTTGTTGATCTTGGTGGTTGGCGTCCGCTCGATCACCCTGTTGGACCTGCGCGAATATCCCGAAACCCAAAGCACTGTTGTGTCGGTGACGACCGCCTATCCCGGTGCGGATGGCGAGTTGATCCAAAGCTTTATCACGGCGCCCTTGCAGCGGGCGATCTCAGAGGCCGAAGGCATCGACTATATTCAATCTGTGTCCAGTCAGAGCGTGTCCCGTATCCAGGTTCACATGGAACTGAACTACGACCCGCATGCTGCCATTGCTGAAATCCAGGCCAAAGTAGCCTCGCAACGGAATATCCTGCCGCAGGAAGCCCAAGATCCAGTGATCTATTCTGGCACCGGCGGGTCCATGGCGTTGATGTATATCGCTTTTTATAGCGATGAGATGACACCGCCTGAAATCACCGACTATCTGCGCCGTACCGTGCGACCCAAATTGCAGGCGATCCCGGGTGTGGCCAAGGCCGATACCAATGGGGACCAGTCTTTTGCGATGCGGGTGTGGATGGACCCGATGCGCATGGCCGCTTTGGACGTGACCGCCACTGATGTTCATGACACGTTGCGCGAAAACAACTTTTTGGCTGGGATTGGCAACACCAAGGGCGATTATGTTGCGGTGAATTTGACGGCGTCGACGGGTGTATCATCAGAAGAGGCTTTTGGTGATCTGGTGATCCGTCAGGATGGCGGCACCCTGGTGCGCCTGCGCGACGTGGCAGAAATCGAACTGGGTGCAAAGAACTACAACCTGACCAGTTGGTACAATGGCCAAATGGCCATCATGGTGGGTATTGATCTGGCACCCGGGGCAAACCCCCTGACCGTGGCTGCTGACATTCGCGACCTGTTGCCCCAAATCGAGCGCCAACTGCCCTCGGGTCTAGAGATTGCGCTGGTTCACGATACAAGCGAGGACATCCAGCATTCTATTGAAGAAGTCTTCAAGACGCTGGCCGAAGCTATCTTGATTGTGCTGTTTCTTATTTATTTGTCCCTTGGGTCCTGGCGCGCGGCCATTGTACCGGCCGTGTCGGTCCCCTTGTCGCTGATCGGCAGCGCCTTTTTGATGCTGCTGTTTGGGTTCTCGATCAATCTATTGACCCTGTTGGCGATGCTGTTGGCCATCGGTCTGGTGGTGGATGACGCCATTGTGGTGGTCGAAAACGTCCATCGCCATATTCAGAAGGGCGAAACGCCTGTACAGGCGGCCATAAAAGGGGCGCGTGAATTGGCAATGCCCATCATATCCATGACCACAACCTTGCTGGCGGTGTATGCGCCTATTGGGTTTATGGGGGGGCTGGTTGGCATCTTGTTTACCGAGTTTGCCTTTAGCCTGGCCGGTGCTGTGCTGATCTCTGGTATTGTGGCGCTGACGCTGTCGCCCATGCTGTCTGCCGCCGTGCTGAAGAATGATGCCAACCCCGGTAAATTCGAAATGGTGGTCGAACATTTCTTCGAACGTCTGGCCAGTTGGTACCGGCGGGCGCTGGGCGCCACGCTGAATGTCCAACCCGTGACCATGATGTTTTCCGCCGTCGTGATTGCCAGCATCTACTTCATGTTTGCGTCCAGCACGTCAGAACTGGCTCCTAAAGAGGCTGCTAGTTTTCATAATGTGATGGCACGGGCACCCGATACGGCAACCATCGAATATGTGAAACCGTATGGTGAACAGATCATCACTGCATTTGAAGACACACCTGAATATCTGCGCAGCTTCTTGATGATTGGCGGGGGTGGAACGCCTGCACAGACCTATGGCGGCATGCGCTTTATCGACGAGGGTGAACGCGACATGTTGCCGCCGGACATGCAAAACCGCGATAAAGACGAAATAACAACTGGTTTACAGGCGTCTTTGTCGAAAATTGCCGGCCTCGATATTGTATTGTTCCAACGCCCAACCCTGCCTGGGGCTGCCGGCGGCCTGCCTGTCCAATTCGTGATCACCAGCGACCAGGACTATGATCAGTTGGTGCGATTGGCCGACCAGGTGATTGGCCAGGGGATGCAGAGCGGCAACTTTATTTTCATGCGCAAGACCATCGAGATGACCTTGCCGCGCACCGAAGTGGTCATCGACCGCGACCGCGCCGGTGATCTGGGCATCAGCATGGAAGACATTGGTCGTTCTCTGGCGACCATGCTGGGCGATAACAACGTCAACCGGTTCTCGCTGCAGGGCCGGTCGTACGAAGTCGTGCCGCAAGTGGCGCGCGAATTCCGTCAGAGCTTTGATTTGCTTGACGACTATTACGTCCGGGCAGCGTCTGGCGACTTGGTATCCTTGTCCAATCTGGTGAAATTTGAACACCATGTAGAACCAACAGAGCGCGTCCAGTTCCAACAATTGAATGCGGTGACCGTCGAGGGTGTGCCGTCGCCTGGTGTGACATTGGGCGAGGCGCTGGAGTATCTGGAAGGCATTGCCGCGACAACGTTCCCGCAGGAATTCAGCTACGATTATATTGGCGAGTCCCGTCAGTTCATCGAACAGGGCAGCGCGCTGGTGATTACGTTCTTCTTGTCGCTGGTCATCATCTATCTGGTGCTGGCAGCGCAGTTTGAAAGTTGGCGCGACCCGTTGATCATTTTGATCTCGGTCCCGATGTCGATCGCCGGAGCGTTGATCTTTGTGACCCTGGGCGCGGCGTCTATCAACATCTACACACAGGTGGGGATGATTACGCTGATTGGGCTCATTGCCAAAAACGGCATCCTGATCGTAGATTTTTCTAACCAACTTCAGGTGAACGAAGGCCTGGACAAACGGGCCGCCGTTATTCAGGCAGCGTCTGTGCGCCTGCGTCCCATCCTGATGACGACAGTGGCGATGTTGGTGGCCATGGTGCCACTATTGCTGGCGACCGGCATGGGGTCGATCAGCCGCTTCCAGATTGGCTTGGTGATTATGACCGGTCTGGGTATTGGCACCATGTTCACGCTGTTTGTGGTGCCTGCTTTCTACCTGTTGTTGGCCCGGGATCGTCGCCAGACCGAGGCAGTGGATTACGTTCCTGCCGAGTAGCGCGTCCTATTGTGTGTGACCTGAAACCCACATTATCCAAGAATTCCCCTGCCGTTGATTTTGATCAAGGTACCGGCCTGCTTTCGTGCGCATGGTGGCCTCGAGATTCAGGATTAACTTATAAAAAAAGGGAACAACCCCATGACAGTTCTTGAAAAACCCCCCATGACACTTCTTGATCAAATTGGCGGTCAGGATTCGGTAGATGCAGCAGTTGACGCATTCTATGTGCGTGTATTGGCGGACGACCGGATTAACGGTTTCTTTAAAATCAATATGGATGTCCAGGCGGCCAAGCAAAAACGCTTCCTTGGCAAGGTATTGGCAGGCACCGCCAAAGACCCCGATGGCTATATGCGGGCAGCCCACAAAAAATTGGTGGAAGAAGACGGACTGAACGACGGCCATTTCGACGCTGTTGCGGAACATTTGCAAGCCGCGCTCGAATCCCTTGGTGTTGAAGGCGACGTGTTGAACCAGATCATGACGGCCATTGGCGGTCTGCGCAAACCAATGCTGAACCAATAAGATATCGGGGTCGCTGCCTATCGAGCCAGGGACCCCAAAATACCCAATTGCGACGCAAGCGCTGCTGCTTGCGTCCGGTTGGATGCGTTCAGTTTCTTCATGGCATTGTCGAGGTGAAACCGAATTGTCGGCACCGACCGGTCGATGATGATGGCGATCTCGGCATCTGTTTTGCCCAGGGCAATCCAGGACAGGCATTCGGCCTCGCGTTCTGTCATGTTTGCCGTGGCGCCTTCTGGTGCGTGATCTGGCCGGATTTCATACACAATATCCATGAACAACAAAGCCGCGGTGCGCAGATTATGGCTGTGTTGATCGAGGACAGCATCCAGGTCGACAGGGTCTTCGTCAGTGCGGGCAACCCAGCCGATAGACCCAACCCGTCCCATAGGCATGTGGACGGGTACCATAATGCCACCATAGATGCCGCGCTCGGTCGTCAGGTGCCAGTGCTTTTGGCGATTGTCAGAGCCTTTGGGGTTCATCTCTTCGACATTCTCGGCCAGCCAGCTGAAGGGCTTGGTGGTAATGCGACAGGCGGCCCCCATTGGACTGATCAGGTGCAGGTGATTATCTTCCCAATCATGGATGAAGGATTTATCCCACCCAAATATTTCTGCCAAAGCGCGACCGTCAGCGATCAGCGGCAGGCGAGCCTCTGAATAGTCGTCGACGCACGATGCGTAGGGCACCTTCAGTCCCTTACCAATTTCGCGCAAGATACGGGCTGCGTCCAATATCTCGCTGCATTGCTGCAGTGCGACAATTTTTTCCTGTAGGTCGATTGTATCGGGCACATTTGCCTCTGCTGGGTGGTGACACGCCAGATTAGTCGAAATTCCGCCAATGATACAGACAGATTAGCACTTGGTCCCATATCCATCTTGATCGGGCCGTGTCTCGGCCTAGTATGGGTGTCTGTAATAAGTGATGTCGGGGAGGCGTCACAAACCCAGGGAAATTTCTATCAAACGTTCATACGGGCCAGCTATTGCTGCTTTTTTTACATCCTTGTTGCCCTCTATAGCGTTCGCCGCCAGTGAAGCTGCGATCCCAGTCCTTAGTCTGGATGATCGCATAGATGCCTTTATGCGCCCTATTGCCGACACTGTTTCCAATATCATTCTGGTGTCGATTCCCATTGGCGACGGTCAGGCACCCTTGATCGTATTGTGGCTGATCTTCGGCGCGGTGTTCTTCACCTTTTATTTCCGGTTCATCAATTTCACCGGTATGAAGCACGGCATTGCCCTTGTGGCGGGTCGACATAAAGGCAAGGGGCGGGAAGGCGAAATTTCTGCGTTTCGTGCCCTGACGTCTGCGGTGTCTGGGACCGTGGGTGTCGGCAATATTGCAGGTGTCGCGATTACCGTCAGCCTGGGCGGGCCGGGGGCGATTTTCTGGATTGCCGTTGCTGGCTTTTTGGGGATGGCCACCAAATTCACTGAATGCATCCTGGGCGTAAAGTATCGCCATATCTCGGATGACGGCGTCGTCTCTGGTGGGCCGATGTATTACCTGCAGCGCGGGCTGGCCGAGCGCAATTTGCCGCGGCTGGGCCGGGGCCTGGCCATATTTTATGCCGGCAGCATCGTGGTCGGCTGTCTGGGCATTGGCAATATGTTCCAGTCCAACCAGGCCTATGTGCAATTCATGGAAGTCACCGGCGGAGAAGCAGGCTTTTGGGGCGATAAAGGTTGGCTGTTTGGGTCGATCATGGCTGCGCTGGCAGCGCTGACAATCATTGGCGGCATCAAAAGCATCTCGGCGGTGACCTCCAAACTGGTACCGTTCATGATTATTGCCTACTGCCTGGGCGCGCTGACGGTCATTATTATCAAGATCGACATGCTGCCTGCGGCCCTGGCCATGATCTGGAATGGGGCGTTCAGCCCCGAAGGCATTGCGGGCGGTATGTTTGGCGCCATGTTCCTGGGCTTTCAACGTGCCGCGTTTTCCAATGAGGCGGGCCTTGGGTCTGCAGCCATTGCCCATTCAGCGGTGCGCACAGCCAACCCCGCGACAGAAGGCTTTGTCGGTCTGTTAGAGCCTTTCATCGATACGGTGGTCGTGACCATGTTGTCAGCCCTGGTGCTGACCATGACCATCTACACGCCCGAGATGAGCCAGGGCGGCATGGCGGGGATCGAATTGACCTCGGCTGCTTTTGAATCGGTGTTGCCATGGTCGCCTGCACCCCTGTCAGTTGCCGCAATCCTGTTTGCGTTCTCGACCCTGATAGCTTGGGCCTATTACGGCCTGAAGGGTTGGACCTATCTGTTTGGCGAGGGAAGAGGGCGCGAAAACACGTTTAAGGTCATCTTTTGCATCTTCACAGTCATCGGCTGTTCTGTGCAATTATCAGCAATCCTCGATCTGTTCGACGCGCTGATTTACCTGATGGCCCTGCCCAATATTTTGGGCCTCTATATCTTGGCACCAGTTGTGAAGGCCGAGTTGGCGTCGTATCAGGCAGAGTTGAAGACCCGCATGACTTGACGGGCTACCGTTCTGACAGGATGATCGACCCCTGAATTTTAATTCTTTTAGGGGAGAATACGATGACAGTTTCATTTGAAGGACGGGTGGCCGCCATTACGGGGGCTGGGGGCGGCCTGGGCCGGTCCTATGCGCTGGAGTTGGCCAGCCGTGGTGCCAAAATTGTGGTGAATGATTTAGGTGGCGATGAATTTGGCAGTGGTGGCTCGACCGACATGGCCAATGCTGTGGTTGACGAAATCCGTGCCGCTGGCGGCGAAGCCGTAGCGAACTTTGGTGATATTTCAAAATATGAAACGGGTACGTCGATGGCCAAAGCCGCCATCGACAATTTTGGTCGACTGGATGTGTTGATCTGCAATGCGGGCATTCTGCGCGATGTCAGTTTTGGCAAGATGACCGAAGAAGACTGGGACATCATTTTTTCTGTGCACGTGAAAGGCATGTTTAACGCCGTCCACAATGCCTGGCCGCATATGCGCGAACAGGGATATGGTCGGATTATGCTGACATCGTCCACGTCCGGCGTATGGGGCAATTTCGGCCAGACCAATTATGGCGCCGCCAAGACCGCGATGCTTGGTTTCATGAATTCGCTCAAACATGAAGGCCAGAAATACGACATCAAAATCAATGCGCTGACCCCGGCTGCGGGTACGCGCCTGACGGCGACTGTCCTGACTGAGGAATGGCTGGATAAGGCCAAGCCAGAGTTTGTGACCCCGTTGGTGACCTATCTGGTATCTGAAAACTGCCCGGACTCTGGCAGCATTTATCACGCGGGCATGGGGCGGTACCATCGCACAGCGTTGATGCGCGGGCCTGTGACAGAGGTCGACACGGATGAAATCAAGACGGCCGAGTGGATGGAAGATAATTGGGATCAGATTTCCAGCCTGGAAAACCCCGAGGCCATGTGGGACGGGCGGACCACGCAAGCAGAATACGACGCCGCGCGCAAAAAGTAGTACCGGCTGATCAGATGTAGGAAAAGGTTGCCCCCAATGAAAGAAGCGGGTGGCTTTTTTGGGCGCTGTTTACTGGCCAGGCACCAATTGTTTTTGCAAAGCCAGATAGCGTTCTCGGTCCGCGTGCGTGGCGGGCTCGTGCGCAACGTCTTCAGGTGTCATCGGGCGCGTCCAACCGGCAAATTCCAGCATGATACCATCCGGGTCCTGGAAATAGATCGACCGCACGAAGGTCGTGTCGGTTAGCTCTAGACTGGCCTGGGTTTCTGAATGGTCGTGGTTGATCACCGGGGTGATCTCGACACCTGCATCAACCAGGCGCTGCTGGCATTCTTCGATGCGGTCAGCATCTATATTGAACGCGACATGGTTCATGGTCGCATGCGCCGTCGTCATTGACCCTCGGCCAAAACCGTGGGCGGGGTGGGTGATGCCGGGCTGCGAATCCGGGGCCTCGGGGAACCAGAAGAACGCCAGGGAATCACCGCCACCAATATCAAAAAAGAAGTGCTGCCCTGACCCATAAGGCAGGTCCAGCGTCTTGATCAGCGGAAAGCCAAGAACATTTTCATAAAAGTCGACAGTGACCTTCATGTCCTTGCACACCAATGCAAGATGATTAATGCCCGATACGCCAAATTTGGTGACTTGGTTGTCTGCCATAGTTCTCTCTCCGATATGTGCGACCAGCATGGGTCAATTTTCGCCCGAAGGCAAATGATGCTCAGCCAGCGGTGGGTAGGACGTAATCTTTGAATTGTTGACGCAATGCGGTCTTTTGTACCTTGCCCGTGGCGGTGTGCGGCAACTCGTCTACAAAGACAACGTCGTCGGGCAGCCACCACTTGGCGACCTTTTCTGCCAGATAAGCCAAAATGGCTTCTTTAGTCGGGGCAGGATCGTCGGCAACAACGATCAGCAATGGTCGTTCATCCCATTTGGGGTGATAGGCACCAATAACGGCGGCTTCCATGACGCCTGGGCACCCCATGGCCTCATTTTCCAGGTCCATGGAACTGATCCATTCTCCACCAGATTTGATCACATCCTTGGCGCGGTCAGTCAGCTGCAAAAAGCCGTCAGGATAAATCTTGGCAATATCGCCGGTGTCGAACCAATTCTCGTCGTCCAGAATCGAATCATTGCGTCGGAAGTAGCCATTGGTCACCCAAGGCCCCCGGACCTTCAGAAACCCTGAAGTCACACCGTCGCGGGGCAGTTGATTGCCATCCTCATCGACGATGCACATTTCTACGCCGAATAGGCCACGACCCTGGCGAACCTGAATATCCAGCTTGGCTTCGTCGTCCAGATCCAGCTGATTGCCCTTGAGGGCGCCAAAGGTGCCCAAGGGGCTCATTTCCGTCATGCCCCATCCCTGCCGAACCTCGA
>SMXS01000058.1 GCA_004356955.1 Alphaproteobacteria bacterium
CTGGCGCAGCTGACAGAACTCATGTCGGTTGAATGGGGCCCTGGTGGCATCCGGGTCAATGCCGTGGCGCCTGGATTTATCGACGCGGGCATGTCCGCACCCTTCTTCAAAGACCCCGAAGTGCGCAAGCGGCGCGGCGGTGGGGTGCCCTTGCGGCGGTTGGGCACTGCAGAGGATGTGGCCAACACCGTGATGTTCCTGGCGTCGGATGACGCATCCTACATCACCGGGCAAGAACTGGCCGTAGATGGCGGCGTTATCAATTCAGTACTGGCGCAATTGCCGCGTGAGAGACCCAAAGAATAGCATGGCAAAAAACCTGATCATATCGGGGGGCATCTACCACCCGTTTGATGAAACATCGGCGGCCCTGGCTGCGTTGATGGCACCCTTGGGCGTGCAGTCGACGATTACCGAAGACATCGAAGGCGCGCTGCAATCTCTCGATGATTATGATCTGGTGACGCTGAATTGCATTCGCTGGCGGATGATCCAGAACGACAAATACATTCCCTTTCGCGATGAATGGGCGATGGAGTTGTCAGAGACCGGCCGCCAATCGCTGCACGATCATGTGCATAAAGGCGGCGGCCTGTTGGGCATGCATACGGCCAGCATTTGTTTTGATACCTGGCCAGAATGGAAGGATCTGTTGGGCGTGATGTGGCACTGGAACCGGTCGTTCCACCCCGAGATTGCCGATATCAACGTCGAAATTGCCGATGGCGCGCATCCGATTGTGAAGGGCCTTCAAGGCTTTGAGCTATTTGACGAAATTTACCATCACCTTGCCCCCGCCGATGATGCCCCCGGCTTGTTATTTGCCAAGGCCGATGAGGGCCGGCAGCCGCTGATGTGGGCACGAGACGTCGGCAAAGGCCGAGTTGTCTATGATTCGCTGGGCCATGATGCGAGTTCAATCGCTCATCCAACACACGCCCGCATATTGCAGCGTTCCGTGCTTTGGGCGCTGGGGCGCGATGCCGAAATAGGGGCCATCTGATGCGTGATATTGCGGGCATGTCGATCTTGATCACGGGCGGCGGGTCTGGCCTGGGAGCAGGGGCAGCGAAATATTTTGCCGCCCGTGGTGCCCGCGTCACCATCTGTGGCCGTCGTGCGGATAAGATCAAGGCTGTCGCCGATGATATTGGGGACGCCTGCCATGCTGTTGTTGCCGATATCACCATTGCCGATGATCGCCAGCGGCTTGTTAACGCGGCGGTTGACCATGGCGACGGCCTGGATGCACTTATTAACAATGCGGCCAATATGATGCGTGGCCCCATCACCGATCTGGACGAACAAGGCCTGCTGGATATCTTCCATTCCAATGTGGTGTCAGGGATGCTGCTAACCGGCTTGGCGACACCGCATCTGGAAAAGGATGGTGGCGCTGTGATCTTTTTTGGGTCGGTGCATACGCGCCGGGCCTTCCCGAGTGCGTCCCCCTATGCGGCGACCAAAGGGGCGGTCGAGGCGTTGACGAAGGTGTTGGCGGCCGAACTGGGTAGCAAAAATATTCGGGTGAATTGCATTGTCCCTGGTGCCATCCTGACCGAGATTAACCAGCGCGCTGGCCTGTTTGATGACGCGGCTGCGGCGCAACGCCTTAACGACATGGCGTCTTCCCATGTACTGGGGCGCATCGGCACAGAGATAGAAATTGCCGAGGCCATAGACTATCTGATCCGCGCCGAATGGACGACCGGTGCGGTGCTTGAAGTTGACGGTGGTCTGGGTCTGGGCCTGACCAATGCCTAATTGCTGCCTAGCGTCCGCCTAAAGACTTGGCCTCATTGGGGTCGACACCGTCACGCATGGCCTTGATGGTCTGCCAGTCCTGCACATAATCAACGGACCCATCTTCTTTCTCAAAGATAATGGGCCCATAGATGGTCGACAGATATAGCGTGTCCATGGTGTGCCTGGTTGTCGCGTGGCGCGCACCGGCAGGCTCGTACAGCCATTCGCCGGCTTTGGCGACACCGGCGCGATATTCAATCTCGCCTTCCAATATATAACAATCAGCGGGCGCGGAATGCACATGGGCCTGGTTTACAGTCCCCTTTTTTGCCGAAACCAGCACCGTATAGACGCCGGTTTCTTCGCTGATGCGCAAGACTTTAAAGGCATTGCCTTCAAGGCCGGTGCCCATTTTTATCCAGGGCAGGTCGTCTGGTGATACTTTGCCTTCGAGGCCCGATAAATCCATTGTTCAGTGTTCCTTCAAAAATGGCGTCGACGAATATGATTAGCCCTTTTTGCGGGCCTCTTCCGGATCAGCACCATCACGCAGTGCTTTGATGGTTGTCCAGTCCTGCACATAGTCAACGGTGCCGTCTTCTTTTTGAAAGATCAATGGGCCGTAGACATTGGCCAGATACAGCGTGTCTTCTGGATGGGAGGTCGCTTCATGGAAGGAACCTGCTGGTTCATACATCCAGTCACCTGCTTTGGCATGGCCAACTCGGTAATCGATCGAACCAGAGATAATGTAAAAATCAGCGGGGCCTGAATGGATATGGGCTTGATTGACGGTACCCTTTGGGGCCCTTATCAATAGTGAATAGGCGCCCGTTTCTTCGCTCAGGCGCAGCACCTTTATTTCGTTGCCCTCGAGGCCCGTACCCAGTTTTACCCAGCCACCTTCATCGGCACGTACAATACCTTCCAAGCCGGTCAGATCTGACGCCATTGTATTTCTCCCTTAAAAATATTCCCTCTAGCCCTTGTTATATCAGAGTCATGGCTGAATCCAAGCAGCAGGTTGATCATAGCGATTGATCATTGGTGCGATAACGTCGTAAAAGGTCGCCCAGAAATTGATCTTGATCACTGGCAAGCTTGTCCCAATTCGCTAGTTTGTCGGTAAATAAGAGTGCCAAAGCTGTATGTAGGCGTGAGTTAATGGCAGGCACCAACAATAAAAATGGGAAAGGAAACCCCAATGGGAAATCTACTCGACCTACCAATCCGCGAACGCATTGAAAAGCTTGCTGACGTCATTGCCAAGGGCGGTGATGAAGCACAGAAAATTCGCCGTTTGCCCGAAGAAACTAAAGATGCATTGATTGACGCAGGCATCTTCCGCTTTGCCATGCCCGTCGAGCTGGGCGGCGAAGACGCCACAATCACCGAAACAGTCGATATTATTGCTGACATCTGCGCCATTGATGCCTCTGTCGGTTGGAACGTGATGCTGGGTTCTGAAATTAATGCCATGGCTGCTGGCGGCATGGACCCCGAACTGGCCAAGGAAGTATTCCTGGAAAGCCCCCGTACTGTCATGTGCGGCGGCGGTGGCCCGGGTTCACAGCCTTCATATGCCATCAAGCAGGAAGACGGCAGCTACAAGGTTTGGGGTGAAACCACCTTTATCTCTGGCGTGCACAATTCTGAATGGTGCTTCATGGGCGCCCCTATCATGGAAAATGATGCCCCTTTGCTTGATGATGACGGTAACGTCATCATCAAGATGTTCTTCCTCAACAAGTCTGAGTTTGAAATTATCGACTCTTGGGATGTTGCAGGCCTTCGTGGTTCTGGCAGTCATTCTGTTCGTGCAGAAGGCGCGAACGTCCCAGCCAAATATGTGGATGTCGATTTGGTTGCTATGCCAGCGCACTACACCAACCCGGTTTTCCGCGTTCCTGTGCCGTTGCGTCTTGCCTATAACAAGGCTGCGGTTGCTATCGGCATTGCCCGTGGTGCCATCGACGCCTTTGTCGACCTGGCCCACAACAAGGTGCCCATGCTGTCCCCGTCCAAACTGATGGATCGGCCGATTGCGCAGATCAAACTGGCTGAATGTGAAGCCAAGTACCGCGCTGCATACGCCTATCTGATGACCGCATTGCGCGACGTCGAAGACGAACTCAATGCAGGGACCGACATGCCTGGCGCTGCGGTCACACAGAACGCCCGTCTGGCTTGTATCTATGCTGGTAACGCCTGCATGGAAGTGGTCGACACCATCCACAATGCCGCTGGCACAAGCGCCAGCTATATGGCCAACCCACTGGAGCGCAAATTGCGCGATGCCCATGGCGCGGCCACCCATCGCTGGATTGCTCACCCATTGTATCAAGATTTGGGCAGCATCCTGATGGGCAACGAAGCAACACCAGAATTTGCCGGGACCGGTGGTCCTGCTCTGGGTGCCAAGTTGAAGAGAGATGGTACTGTCTAAGCCAGCCATCTATGTGGACGGCGATGCCTGTCCTGTAAAGAAAGAGATAGTCCGTGTCGCTGAGCGACACGGACTTTCTGTTTTTCTGGTGGCCAATGCCTGGATTCATCTGCCGCATCCATTGGTCGAAATGGTCGTCGTAACCGCAGGTCCAGATGAGGCAGACAACTGGATTGCCGAAAATATTGCCGCGGGTGACATCTGCATCACCGCAGACATTCCCCTGGCATCCCGCTGCCTGGAACGCGATGGTCGCGTCATCGGCCCGACGGGCAAGCCGTTTACCCAGGCCAATATTGGCAACGCCCTGGCCATGCGCGAGCTAAAGTCCCACCTGCGCGAAACAGGTGAAGACAAGGGGTTTAACCCAACGTTTACCAAGAACGATCGGTCGCAATTTCTGCAGGCGTTGGAACAACAGGTTCAGGCAGCCCTGCGCCAGCGTTAGCGCCGGGCCAATTGATCGTCTATACTCCGCGTCGGGAGAGGGCGATGTTTGATCACATTGGATTCGTCGCGAAAGATCTGGATCGCCTCTCGCGCGACATGTCCTATACCTATTACGCTGCCGACCTGATCGATCCCGATGGCAACAATATCGAAGCTGGCGTCAGGGGATAGCCATGACATCCATTGCGCAAAAGGCGGTTCCTATCGACGCGATATCGTCGCGTGCTGTTCAATAGAACAGGTGACAATCTGAAACGGCCTTATTAGGCTATCTCCACATAAATTCTGCGGGAGAGGGAGACACGCATGTCTGAGATTAATCGTATGGAAGACCCGATCTGTCCGGCCACACCGGCCGACGTGAACCTGATGGATGCCGAGGTGCAGGAATGCCCCTATCCGGCCTATAAGACGCTTCGGGAACAAGCCCCGGTCTGGCACGACCCCTTGATGGGTTTTTACGTGATCACGGGCTATGCCGATATTCGATCGATCCTGAAGGACACGGCCAATTACAGCAATGAGCGCGACAAGGACGAAGTGCGCCCCGATAAGGGCCGCGCACAGCGGATGCACGATATATACAAGGAAGAAGGTTGGGTGCCACAGCCAACACTGGCGGGCCGCAACGACCCCAATCACAAGCAGATGCGGGCACTGTTCGACCAAACATTTCGCGCCAGTAAAATCAAGGAAATCGACCCCTTTGTCGAAAGTCTGGCCTTTCGCCTGATCGATGACTTTGTCGACGATGGTCATTGCGACTGGGTCAAACAGATGGCCGTGCCGTTGCCGCTCATTGTCATTGGTGAACAGATGGGCGCCAAGGAAGAAGACATCTGGCGGATCAAGGCCTGGACCGATGCCTGGGTGCAGCGTTTAGGCATGATGCAGACCGAAGAGGAAGAAGAATGGTCTGTCAGGATGGAGATCGAGCAACAGCATTACTTCCAGCCAATTTTTGAAAAGCTGCGTAAGGAACCTAATAACAGCCTGCTGAGCGAGCTGGTGAATACGGTGATCCCGGAATGGGGCCGCCCGCTCAATGATGCCGAGTTGCACAGTGAAATGACTGGCGATACCTTTGTTGGTGGGTCTGAAACAACGACAAATGCGCTGTCTGCTGGTGTCATGCTGTTGATCCAAAATCCCAAAGCCTGGGATATGTTGAAAAGCGATCCGGATAAATATCTGCGCAATTTCATCGAAGAAGTTGTGCGCCTGGAAGGGCCTGTACAGGGGCTATTCCGCACCGCCGCCAAGGATATCGAATTGCACGGCGTTCACATCCCCAAAGGGGCGATGCTCAACATTCGCTATGCCGCCGGCAATCGGGATGAACGTCAGTTCGAAAACCCCGATGAGTTGAACCTGGAGCGCAAGAATTCTGGGTCGCATGTCGGCTTTGGCTCGGGCATTCATCATTGCCTGGGCGCCCCGCTGGCGCGGCGCGAGTTGTATTGGGGCTTCAGGGCGTTGCTCGACCGGGTTGATGACATGTGGTTCGCCGAGGGCAAGAACAATTTGCGTCACGCGCCAAATTTCTGCTTGCGGGCGCTTAAGGAACTGCATATCGAGTTCACCAAGAAGTAGCAGTCCCTGAAGGAGACCCTCGATGGCGTCACGCCGTGATACGATTACTATGTCCGATGACGAGCTGCACGACTATGTGCGGCGCGAAAAAACACTGATTATTGTGTCGAACGCGCCATCCGGTTTTCCGCACCCGATGCCGATGTTCTTCTATACAGACGACGAAGGGCGTTTTTTGGTGTCGACCTATGGGGCTAGCCAAAAGGTTGTGAATTATCAACGCGATAACAAAGCAGCGTTGCTGCTGGAA
>SMXS01000059.1 GCA_004356955.1 Alphaproteobacteria bacterium
AAACCAGCGACAAGTCCTTTGTGAAGATCTTGTATACCGGCGAGGAAAGCGGCAGCTGGGCCGTGTTGTTTCGCTGGCTCAAAGGCTTTGTGGCCGGCCCGCACAAGCATCTTAGTGGATCGCACACCTTTATTCTCAGCGGTAAGTTGCAAATCCGCGATGGCGTCCTGAACGCTGGCGACTATGTGTACGAGGCCAATGGCATGCTGCACGGTGCCACCACCGCGCTGGAAGATACCGAGTATCTGTTTATCTGTAACGGCCCGATCATCTTCTTCGATGATGATCACTTCACCGGCTATACCGGTTGGGAAGAATGGCGCACCATGGCGCGGGCTAACGGCCAGGATAGCAGCCAGGGCTAAGTGTCCGAGCTAATGACGATCATCAAGGGCGGGCCTTAGGTCCGTCCTTTTTTTGTATCAACCCGTCTATTAAAATTGCGAATTCCCGCCCGTAGTGATCGCTGTATTTTTCCCAAAAATCGGTGACGCCACGACCGGCGCAATAGTCCCTCAGATAGGCAACGAAGCCCTTCCAGTGGTCTTCTGGCATCAGGCCCATCTTTTGATGAAGCTGATAATTTTCTGCCATTTGAAAGACCATTCGATGAACGCTTTCAAGAAATATGATGTCGCCAGAGCTTAGAGTTTCTGCGTCACTGATGTGGGCCAGTCTGTCGGCGTGTTCGGCCTGCAACGATATAAGCTTAAGGGCAAATTCAGACATCGAATGCCGTGCACCAGCGATGTTGACCCGGTTGGTCTGACGCATCTGCAGCCCGACAAAAACAAGCGACCCGACGATGGCGATAACGCCGATCAGCTCCCCCAGATAATATGCTTGTTCTAAATCCATAACGTCCCCCGGCGTTTAACTGCTATGGCAGGTGCAAACTCTAGCACATCTGTTTCGTCAGCAACTTACTTGGTTTGCCATTCTCGACGATGTCTCGCGTATAGGTAAATCCGGCCGCCAGCGAACAATGGATGGCTGCCTCGTTGGTGACTTCATGGGCGATAAAACAGGTGCGTTCGTCAGGGAACAGGGCCGGTACAATCTCGGTGACATAATCGCGCAGCATCTGTTTGCCGATGCCCTGTCCGATATGTTGCGCCTCGCCAATAAATAGATCGAGCCCAACACCCTGGGCCTCCTCAATGTCACGGGCAAAATCAGCCTGCGTGCTGACCCGATAACACTGCATGTACCCAATGGCCTGACCATCCAGGCACACCATATGGCCGTTTACTGGATGATCAAGGGCCAGACGGGGCAGATATTTGGCGTGGATTTCCGATAGCGAAATCGGTTCAGGCTGCACGTTTCGGCGCAAATGATCCTTGTTGAGCCACACGTAGAGTTGGCCCAGATCAACTTCTGACAGCGCCCGGAAGCTGATGACACGGTCCGTCACGTGACGCGGCCTTTACCGGTGGTCGGCAATGAATTTGGCGGCACCATCCAGGGCGTCGCGCGCCTCGGACAGCATGGGCCAGAATTGGTGCCAGACGTGGAACATACCGCTCCACACTTCCAGTTGGCTTTGTGATCCGGCCTCAATCAGGCGGCTGTTCAGGGTTTCACTATCAGACAGCAACACCTCGTTTTCGCCAGTCTGGATCAGGATTGGGGGCATGCCCGAAAGGTCGGCAAAGATCGGCGATGCCAGCGGGTCGTTTGGGTCGGCACCCCCCAGATAATTGTTCACCGTATTTTGCACCATCGTCGGGGTGATGCTGGGGTCTACATCAGCTTTGGTAACCAGAGTTTCGCCACTGACAGTCATATCCATCCAGGGCGAAAACAGAATGGCACCAGCCGGCATGGGCAGGCCCTTGTCGCGCGCGCTCAACAGAGTGGCCATGGTCAGGCCACCACCGGCGCTGTCGCCACCGATAAACAGATTGGCCGGATCGATGCCGTCGTCCAACATCGCTGCATAGACTGCGATGGCGTCTTCAATTTGGGCCGGGAAGGGGTGTTCGGGTGCCAGGCGATAGTCGATGTTCAAGACGCGCCCGCCAATTTTGTCGGCCAGATAGGCCACCAGGTGTCGGTGGCTCTTCAGCGACCCGGCGACATAGCCACCGCCGTGCAGATACAGCATCACAGGGCCGTCTTTGCCAGTGGGCCCAACCAACCATTCCGCAGCGACGCCTGCAATTTCAGTTTCTGTGATGGTGACGCTTTCAGGGACCGGAAAATTGGCTGCGGCTGCGTCCATGGATTCCCGCAGCAATTCCGGCGCGGCGTCTTCGGGAAAGGCGTTTTCTTCCATCATTTCATAGATGGCATCGAGTTCTTGTTTTGACATGGTTCCCCCCAAATTGCCCAAAACTGATTGCGACACAACCATAAAGCCAAATCTGTTCGCGTACCATTGTGTAAATTTAGGGCTTCCCGTTATGCTGTCGGCCAGGGAGGGACGGGGCCGTTGCCGACGCCACTGGCCCGCGCATTGCCATTATGGTCTCTGTCACCATGGGGTTGCTTGTGGTGCCCATCTATATCTTCCTGTTCAGGGGTACGCCCCTAGAGGAAGACAAACCAAGCTGATAGGCTGGCGACAATATCGAGGAAGGGCAGGGATGAACAAGCGAGCGACATTGCAACAGATGCTGGAAGATGCCAGCCGTGTAGTGATATTTACCGGTGCCGGTGTCAGCACGGAATCCGGCATCCCTGACTTTCGCAGTCCTGGTGGTTATTGGACCAAGAACAAACCGATTTACTTTGATGACTTCATGGCATCGGTCGACGTACAGCAGGAAAGCTGGCGCCGGAAGTTCGAGAACAGCGGGGCCTTTGATGACGCCAAACCCAATAAGGGCCATATGGCCATCGCCAAGCTGGTGCGTGACGGCAAGGTGACCCATGTCATCACCCAGAATATCGATAATTTGCACCAGGCCTCGGGCATCCCCGATGATCAGGTCATCGAGCTGCATGGCAATTCCAGCTATGCCCTGTGCCTGTCATGCCGCACCCGATATGAGATTGAACCCCTGAGGAAAGCCTATTTTAACGCGGGTGAATTTCCCAAGTGTTCGTGCGGTGGAATTGTCAAAACGGCGACAATTTCGTTCGGCCAGGGCATGCCTGAATACGAGATGATGCGAGCGAGCGAGGCCACCCACGCCTGCGATTTGTTCATTGCCATTGGATCATCGCTGGTGGTGTACCCAGCCGCAGGATTTTTGAGCGTGGCCAAAGACAAAGGCGCCTCATTGGCGATCCTCAACCGCGACCCGACAGACCTCGATAGCATGGCAGACCTGGTCCTGAACGATGAGATCGGCCCCACCCTGGCCGAGGCCGTGGGGCTCAGCAATTCGGATATGCTGCCAGAATAATATTCGCTACACTCCCCCCAAACGAGGAAGAAGTTTCGTGAAAGATTTCAAAGATAAAGTCGTCGTCATCACCGGTGGCGGCACGGGTATCGGCCTTTCATTTGCCAAGCGCTTTGGCGATGCCGGTGCCAAATTGGTTTTGGCAGGACGTCGGCAGGAAAAGCTGGACGAAGCTGCGGCCCAGTTGCAGGAACTGGGCTATGAGGCCCTTGGCTGTGCTTGTGATGTGTCGGACTATGCCCAGGTAGAGGCGCTCGCTGATTTTGCCGAAGAAAAGTTCGGCAGTGCCGATGTCATTATGAATAATGCGGGCATCTTGATCCCACCATCGTCGGTTATTGACGCCGATATGGACCAGGTTCGGCAGATGATGGACGTGAATTATATGGGTGTCTGGAACGGCGCATCAGTGTTCGGCAAACGCTTCATCGCCCGTGGCACGCCAGCGGCGATTTATAATGTCGGGTCGGAAAACGCGTTCTTTAATATCGTGCCCGGCATGTTCGCCTATGAAAGTGCCAAGCACGGCCTGCATTCCATGACCGATGCCCTGCGTGAAGAAACGCCAGACTTTATCGACGTGTCGTTCATCTGCCCCGGCTTTGTGCAGTCTGAAATGACCGCCATGGCAGGCGACGCGCCGATGGATGTTGAAGAGTACACCGCCATTGCCTTCCCACAGATTTTGGCGGGGGAATATTACGTCGTGTCGCATTCGTTTAACGTGGTGTGGATCAAGCATCGCTACGACGAAATGATCAAGGCCTACGAAAAATACGCCCCGCGTTATGAAGGCGACTGGAAATACGACCCCCGCACCATGCAGGCCAAAGCCGCTGAAGCTGCCAAAGCCGCCGAACAGCAAGAGGGCGAATGATTGCCGGGGGTGAAAAACCCCTATACGGTATCGCCACACAGACCAACACAGTGAACGGAAGACAACATGACAAACCCTGAAATATACGAGCCGCCCAAAGTCTGGAAATGGGAAAAGCAAGAAGGCGGTCGGTTTACCAATATCAACCGACCCATTGCGGGACCTACCCACGAAAAAGTACTGCCAATCGGTAAACATCCTTTGCAGCTTTATTCATTGGCAACACCGAATGGCGTCAAGGTCACGGTGATGTTGGAAGAGCTGCTGGCGGCTGGCTATGACGCTGAATATGACGCGTGGCTGATCAATATCGGCGAAGGGGACCAGTTCGGCAGCGGTTTTGTCGACGTGAACCCGAATTCCAAAATTCCTGCATTGATGGACCACAGCACGCCAACCCCGACCCGTATTTTTGAATCCGGTGCCATGCTTTTGTATCTGTCGGAAAAATTTGACAGGGCCTTTGTGCCCGGTGACCTTGCGGCGCGGGCCGAGGTGTATTCGTGGTTGATGTGGCTGATGGGCTCTGCTCCTTATCTGGGCGGCGGCTTTGGCCATTTTTATGCCTATGCGCCTGAAAAGTGGCAATACCCTATTGATCGCTACACCATGGAAGCCAAGCGCCAGCTGGATGTACTGGACCGCCGGCTGGGCGAGGCTGAATGGCTGGGTGGCGACGATTATTCCATTGCCGACATGGCAACCTGCCCGTGGTACGGCACGCTGGTGCAGGGCAATATCTATGAAGCGGGCGAGTTTTTGGACGTGAAGTCCTACAAAAACGTCAACCGCTGGATGAAAGCTTTTGAGGCGCGCCCTGCGGTCAAACGTGGCCGGATGGTCAATGCCAGCTGGGGCGACCCGGCCAAGCAATTGCGCGAACGCCACGACGCCAGCGATTTTGACACCAACACGCAAGACAAGCTGGAACCAGATGAAAAGGCGGCGGAGTAGTTAACTCGAAATATGACCGTTCGTGCCGAGTGATCGCAAAGCGATTGTATCGAGGTACGGGCGCGTTGATGTTGATCATGGGGATGACGGCACTGCGTCCATACCTCGATACAATTTGCCCCGCTTACGCAGGATCAAATCACTCGGCACGAACGGGGTTGGGTTGGGACTAACCTTAACTAAACCGTCATTCCGTACTTGGTCCGGGATCCATCGTGACGCGATGTGGGGACACGTCGTCATTTCCATTGAAGACAAATGGACCCCAGCCTTCGCTGGGGTGACAATGGCGGGGAAGCTGACAGCCTTTTACTTACTTCCGAATTTGCCCTGCGTGCGCCAAAGCCTTGGCCTCGACGCTTTGTACTTCGACAAAACCTTGTGAGCTGACGGGGTTCAGCCCGTCGCTGGCCTCCATCGACGCGTGTTCGGGGAAATACAGCGAGGCCGGGCAATCCGTCAAAGCGCGGGAATACATGTTGCCTTTATAAAGGCCCAATTCCACCTTCGCGGTCGCGTGTTCGGCAAATGTGTCAATTGCAGCCATGGCAGCTGTGGTGGCCGGGTCGAAATAGCGGCCATCATAAATTTGGTTGGATACCAGATCCGACAGATGGGCCATCAACGCACCGGCGCGTCTATCCAGGGTTGCCTGATAGACGTTTGCAAGGCCAAAGCCCAACAGCTCCATGCCCGGTGCTTCATAAACGCCGCGGCTCTTGGTGCCGATCACCCGGTTTTCCAGCGCATTGCGCATCCATATACCGTTGCGGCCAGCGATGTCGTTGGCGGTTTCCATGGCCTTCAGCGGGCCCATGGCGTCGCCATTGATGGCCACGCATTCGCCTTTCTCAAAGGACAGCGTGACGATCTCTACTTCGTCGGGGGCCTGTTCTGGCCACACGCCCATGATGGGATCGACGATCTGGCAGGACGTATCCAGCTCTTCCAGGTCTTCGGCTTCATGCGACAGGCCTGCGAGATTACCGTCAGTCGAGTACCGCTTGCGATTGCCGACTTCTGCCTCGATGCCTTGTTCTGCCAGATAGGCGACCATTTCGGTCCTGCCGGGGAACTTCTTCAACAGTTCTGCATCCCGCCACGGGGCGTAGACATCCATGTCGGGGTCAAACACGTTGGTATACCGCTCGAACCGCAGCTGGTCATTGCCGCGACCGGTGGCGCCGTGGGACAGCACATTGCAGCCATGTTCCTTCATGGCGTTGATCAGGCCTTCCAGCATGACCGCACGGCCAATGCCGGTGGTGTTCCAATAACCACCATCATAGGTGGCCTGGGCCTTGATGACGTCAAAGCAGCCGCGCGCCATTTCTTCGCGCAGATCGACCACAATAGTTTCGGCACCTGCAGGGGCCATTTTTTCGACAACGCCCGAGATGTCGTCTTCATCGGGCTGGCCCAGATCGGCGGTAAAACACAGCACATCCACACCTGCGCTGAGCAGCACATGGGTAACCGTTTTGCTATCCAGTCCGCCAGACACGCACATGCCGACTTTTCTGCCGACCAGGTCATTGATGTTCATCGTCCCGGTTCCTCTCGCTGTGCCCGGTGGCAATTCAAATTTCGGCCTCTATGTAACGCCCAAGCGCCCGTTTGGGAAGGCCGAAGTGCGGCAACCTAATTGTAAGTTGTCCCTCATTCCCGGATCATCCTTCGATACAAATCGCTTCGCAATTCACTCAGGACGAACCTCTATCTTTAGTATTAAAAACCCGTTCGTCCTGAGTGATTTGTGGCGAAGGCACAAATTGTATCGAAGGGCTGTTGCCCGAAGACCCTAAAGCCCCATAATCTTGGCAATAATGTTTCGTTGCACCTCGGCGGACCCGCCGGCGATTGTGGACGCGCGGCCTGTCAGATACCCCGGCGTCAGGGTCAAATATTCTGCAGGGCCAATGGGGGCGACATTGGTGTTGGGCTGGCGCGCCTCTGGCTGAAACACCTGGGCGTATATCCCGGCCGTCTCCGATGCGAATTGGCTGATGTCCTGGCCCAACTCCGACCGAATGGTCTTTAGCATGGAGGCTTTGCCGCCTGGGCTGCCGCCAGTCGCAAGAGTCGACAGAATAAGTTTTTCAGTCATTTTAATGGCTTCTAACCGCCGCTCCAGATCGGCATGGCGCAGACGTTGGGTCTCGTTGTCAGGGTCGGCATCCAACAAGATGGCCTTGGCTTTGGCCAGCGACATTTCGATGCCGGCGGACGAGCCACCACCGCGTTCAAATTCCAACAGATATTTCGCCACCGTCCAGCCGTCATTTTCGTCGCCCAGCCGGTTGGTTTTGGGCACGCGCACATCGGTAAAGAACACCTGGTTCAATTCGTGTTCGCCAGCGATGTTGATGATCGGCGAAACTTCGATGCCGGGCAGGTCCATGTCCATCAACAGGAAAGTAATACCCGCTTGGGGTTTGCCCTCGTTACGGGTGCGCACCAAAATGAAGATCTTGTTGGCGCAATGGGCCTGCGAGGTCCATATTTTGGTACCGTTCAAAACATAATCATCTCCGTCTGACACGGCCTGCAATTTCAGGGACGCGAGGTCAGACCCGGCTCCGGGTTCCGAATATCCCTGACACCAATAGTCTTCGCCCGACAGAATACGCGGCAGGTAATGGTCCTTCTGTTCCTGAGTGCCGTAACCCATGATGCAGTAAGCGACCATGCCCACACCCATGGGGGCGGCCAGCGGTGTCGAGGCACGCGAGCATTCGCTGGTGTAAATATAGCGCTGCATGTCGGTCCAACCGGTGCCGCCATATTCAACGGGCCAGCCCGGTGCCACCCACCCCTTTTTGTGCAGGATCGCCTGCCATTTCAACGAGTAAGTCGGGTCGATCCAGATCGACGTGGCAAAACGCCCCGCATCGCGGAGTTCATCCGTCAGGTTTTCTTCAAAAAACGTGCGGACTTCTTGCCCGAATTCCAGGTCTTCCTGGGCCAGTTCCATATCCATGTGGAATGATGCCTCTTTTTTTACAATGTCTATTTATTGATTGAGTATGGCTGATGCATCCCGGATGGGCCAGCCACTTGAGGGGCGAAACTTTACAGTACCAGGCTGATATCTTCTGCGCGCATCAGGGCACCGTCGCCTAACTCGGCACGGCGCGCCTGTTTGAAGGCTTCAAAATCCCCGCTGATGATCTGCCACGCGAAATAATTTTCGCCATTGTCCAATTCTTGGGGAATGGGACTGCAGCCCAGCGGGATCACGGCAAAGTGGGCTTCACTGTTTTTGTAAAGGTGCCGGTCAACAAATTCCAGATAAGCGTGGAATTTTTGGCTATGCACCAGGTCGACAAAAGCAACGCAAGTTTCCCCCTCAGCACCAACACGACGTATCATTTCTGCGGGGAACAGGCCGCCCGTCCAGCGGGCATTGATTTCGATAACCAAAAAGTCGTCGTCGCTGATGAAATAGTCGACACCACAATTCAGCCCTTCCGGCGCGACATAACCTTGTGCGCGAGCGTATTCACCAACTTTGATTAGCGCTGCTTCATGCGCCGGGGTCAGCACCACATCGGGGCCAATCAGATTGCCGACCCAAATACCTTCGACAAACATAATCTGCCGCACGTTCGAAATTGACACTTCCCGGTCAGTGATCAACAAATCGGCTGTCATTTCCGTATAGGTGGCTAAATCCAATTTGCGTTGCAGGATGACATCCATGTCGTCTTTATATTCAGCCACATAATCAATGCAATCCTGCAGGGAACTTACCGGAGTGACATTGCGTGCACCCGCCAAGCCCAGGGTCTTGAGGATGATCTGATAGTCGTATTTTTCCATGAAGGCGCGAACTGCGTCGCTGCCCAGGTCACCCTTATTGGTCAACAATGTATCGGGCACCGGAATGCCAAAGCCTGGGGCGTTTTGTGCGAAATGGACTTTCGAATTCACGTTCTGGCTGATGGCATAGGCATCCGGGTCGTTATGGATGACGCCATTGGTGCCGCTGGTCATATAAAGCGTGGCGCTATCCGTATCGGGCAGGGCGGCCGCGACGTGATCGTAAAAACCCTCTTTGGGGTGCAGGTGGCGTTGCCCCATGGGGATGGGGTCCAGGCCCATCCGGTCAAAGAAGTCTGTATAGATGGCAAGACGGTCCGGCCACGGGCCATGGGCGAACGCGTCGTACATCATATTGTGGTCGGTGGGCTTGCCCAGGCCAATGAGTGCAACCTGCAAAAATCCCATCAAATCTTTGTTGGATTCATCATCTTCGATCTGCTTTGGCGTCAGATTGTTGACATCAAAATGGAGCGAGGCATCATCCCCGGACATGGCAAAAGTCGTGCTCATCTTCTGACCAGGGAAATAGGCCGCTGCTTTCATATTGGTCTCTCTTTGACGATGAAGGAAAATAAATGGGGACAGTGCATAAATAATTATCTCAACACGTTGATAATATAGATGAAACCCTTAATTAAATATGCACTGTCCCCATTTATTGGCGCCAATTGTTATCGCCAATTAGTGTTGGCCCATGGGCGTGTGCAGCACCAGGCCATCAAGGTCATCTGTGACAGGGATCTGGCAGGCGAGGCGACTGTTGTCCTTGTAGTCGTCGGCGAATTGCAGCAGTTCGGCCTCGTTGCTTTCTGGTTCGGCTTTGCCTGTGGCGTCGATCCATTCATCGGCAACAAAGACATGGCAGGTGGCACAGGCGCAATTGCCGCCGCAGTCGCCATCGATACCGGGGATATCATTGTCGATGGCCGCATCGCGTGCGGTGGTTCCAGCGTCAATTTCGACGACATGTTTGGTGCCGTCGTGTTCAATAAAGGTAATGCTCGGCATACAGGTTCTTACTTGTGCAGAATGACGGGCAGGGTTTTGAAACCGCGCACAAAGGTGGAATAGATCAGTTCTGGTTTGCCCACGACTTCGACACGCGAAAAGCGTTTCAGGATTTCTTCCCAGACGATTTGCAACTGCATTTCCGCCAGGCGGTTACCAACACAACGATGCACGCCAAAGCCAAACGCAAGGTGACGCCGGGCGCCTTTGCGATCTACCTTGAATTCGTAGGGGTCTTCAATGACTTCTTCATCGCGGTTGCCCGACAGATACCACATGACAACTTTGTCGCCCGCTTTGATGAGCTTGCCGCCGACCTCTACATCTTCCAGCGCCGTGCGACGCATATGCGCTAGGGGCGTCTGCCAGCGAATGATTTCTGACGCCAGATTGGGAATCAGCGATGGATCAGCCACCAGTTTGGCAAATTCTTCAGGGTGTTCGTGCAGGGCCAGCACACCGCCCGTGATGGAATTTCGGGTTGTGTCGTTGCCGCCAACGATCAGCAAAATCAAATTCCCGAGGAACTCCATATAGGGCATGTCCTTGGTCGCGTCGGCATGGGCCATCATCGAGATCAGGTCTTTTCTTGGTTCCTCGTTGATGCGTTCATCCCACAATTTTTTGAAATACTCAGCACACTCAAACAATTCCTCCGTGCGCTGGTCCCAGCTTTCGACAATACCGGATTCCGGCGTCCCGGTGGCAACGTCGGACCAGCGGGTCAGTTTGCGACGATCTTCCCACGGAAAGTCGAACAGAATAGCAAGCATCTGCGTCGTCAGTTCGATTGACACTCTATCAACAAAGTCAAATTCTTCGCCAATGGGCAATTCGTCAAAGATTTCACCGGCCCGTGCCCGGATGTTGTCGGCCAGCAAGGCCAGATGTGATGGGGCGAACATGGGGCTGATGGTTTTGCGCTGGGCATCGTGCTTGGGTGGATCCATGGCGATGAACATGGGATATTCCATGTCATTGCCTTCGCCACGGCTGTCAGGGTCGTCAATGGTGATGCCACCCAGGCTGGATTCCGACGAGAAAACCTTGTGGTTCATCTCGACTTCCATGATGTCGTTATATTTGGTGATGGACCAATAGGGGCCATATTGGCTTTCAGCACAATAATGAACCGGGGCCTCTTTGCGCAGGCGATCGAAATAGGGCTCAATCACGCCAGCTTCCCACAGCTCGGGCTGTGCGACGTTAAATTTGTCCAGCGGAATTGCATAAATATCTTCGATATCTGCCAATTTGGTTGCCATCTCGGTTACTCCTCTACTCGATACTGACGTATTCATGCGCCTTGTAGCGCTGTCCCTGTCTTCCCAAGATGTCACGCTAGCACAGAAAAATGCCGGGGGTGAAGGCTGCGTTTACGAAGCAATAGAACTACCGCTCAGTAGCATCTGTTTGATGTCCGTAAACTCCATGATGCCTTCGGCACCGCATTCCCGACCCCAGCCAGATTGCTTAACACCACCAAAGGGTTCTGTCAGCGATATGCCGGCCGTGTTGATAGCCACGCCACCCGTGCGGATCTGTCGGGCGATCTGTATGGCAT
>SMXS01000060.1 GCA_004356955.1 Alphaproteobacteria bacterium
CAATGTTAGAGCCCTCGGTGTGGGTCAGATAATCCAGCCAAACGGTCGGGACGGCGAGGGCATAGGTAACGCCTTCTTCGTCGATGACGCGGGCGATATTTTCGCCACTGACATCACGCCCCATTAATACCAATTTGGTGCCTGTTGCCGCGGCACAGTAAGGAATGCCCCAAGAATTGGCGTGGAACATGGGGGCGATGGGCATGATGGTGCCCTGGCTCGACATGTCGTGCACGTCAGGCTGCATGGCAGCCAATGTATGCAGGATGGTCGACCGGTTAGCGTACAACACGCCTTTGGGATCGCCGGTGGTCCCCGATGTGTAACAAAGTGACGAAGCCGTGTTTTCGTCGAAAGTGGGCCAGGTGAAATCATCACTTTGGGCTGCCAGTAAAGTCTCGTAGCAATGGACATTGGCCAGGCTGGTGTCGGGCATATGGGCCTCGTCAGTCATGACGATCCAGCCTTCGATGCTGGTTAGGTCTGGGGCCAGGCGCTCTGCCAGTTCGACAAAGCTGGTATCGAGGAAAATGAACCGGTCTTCGGCGTGGTTGATGATGTAAACCAGCTGTTCATCAAACAGGCGCGGATTGATGGTGTGGCAGACGGCTTCGATGCCAGGCACGGCAAAGAACAATTCCAGATGACGATGGGTGTTCCAGGCCAGTGTCCCGACCCGGTCGCCGGGCTCGACACCCAGCGCCAGCATGGCCTTGCCTAATTTGCGCGCCCGCAATTCAGCCCCGGCATAGTCGTATCGAAAGCACCCTTCATCCAACGTATAGGACACAATTTCGGTGTCGCTGTGGTTCAGTGCGGCGTGCGTCAGCAATGACGACACGAGCAATTGGTGCGATTGTATCAGGCCAAGCATGAGTGTCTCCCAAACAAAAAGTTGGTACACATCTTACCCACCTGATTGGTAGGCTCAAGTAACAAGGAGGCGCAAAGCCCATGGCAACGATTTTGGTCGCAACAACAGATATTGAGCAGGCCGCCTGCGCCTCGATAAGGCATCAGGTCTTTGTCGTGGGGCAGAATGTACCGCTGGAGCGGGAATATGATGGCCTGGATGAAGAGGCATTGCATTACATCGCCTTTCAAGAAGGCCAGGCAGTGGGCACGGCACGGCTGCGGATGCTGCCAAATGCGGACGAGCCCGAAGAGGCCAAGATTGAGCGCGTGGCCGTGCTGGCCAAAGCGCGGGGCAGGGGGATTGCGACCGAATTGATGGAACAAATGTTGGCGGACATCCGCAAAGACGGGCGCGTAACCCAGGCTGTTCTCGGGTCACAAACCTATATTGTGGGCTTCTACGAGAAACTGGGCTTCAAAAAAACAGGCCCGGTCTATGAAGACGCGGGCCTGCCTCATATTGATATGGTGCTGGAGCTTTAAGGCTTAGTCGATTTTGATCTTGGCAAATTGCGGCGCGCGCTTTTCCAGGAACGCGCTAACGCCTTCCTTGAAGTCGTCCTGCGAGGTGCTTTTGTTCATCAAGTCGTTGGTTTGCTGCATGGCATCGTCCAGGGGCTGCATCATCTGCATCCAGACCTGACGCTTCATCCGCATCAATGAGACAGGCGCCGTCGATTTTGCAAGGTTCTCGATATATTGCTTGGCTTCGTCCAAGGCCGTGTCTGTCGGACAACAACGTGTGGCCAGCCCCATATTGACGGCTTCCCGACCGTCGATTTTGCGGGAACTCCATAAGATGTCCAGCGCCCGATCTGGGCCCATGATGCGCGGTAATATCCAGCTCAACCCATGTTCAGCAACCAGACCGCGCTGCGAGAACGCCGACATGAAGATGGCGTCTTCGGCGGCAAAGCGCATGTCACACAGGCCTGCAAGGGACAGCCCCATGCCCGCGCACGGGCCGTTGACAACGGCAATCACGGGTTTGCGAATGGCCATGATGTAGGTCAGCGCGTGGGTGAAGTCAGCGCCCATATTGGGGTCGCCGGGTTCGCAGTCGAGGCCGTAATCGTCGTCAACGCGTGAACTGGTGCCACCCTCTGCGCCCAGATTGGAGAGCGCCTGCATGTCCATGCCCGCACAAAACCCGCGTCCGGCACCGGTGACAATAATGCCCGTGACGGCCTCATCAGCCTCGGCTGTACACAGCGCGTGTTTGATTTCGGCCAGCATGCGGCGGGTCAGGGCGTTCAGCTTGTCAGGGCGGTTCAGGGTGACGACCGCGCTGGGGCCGTCTACCGCATAGATAATGTCTTCGTACATGAGGGTCTCTCCAAAGGGATGATTTTCAGGGCGCGAGTGTAGCGATGATTCGCTTGCACCCCAAGGCCTATGGTGGCTTGATGTTTTGGGGTCATTGAGGGGGATAAAAATGGACTATTCACACTACAAAGCATTGCGTGTCGAGATTACCGACAAGATCATGCGCGTGACGCTCAACCGCCCTGACGTCCTGAATGCCGTCAATGCCCAAATGCACGAAGAACTGACGCAGATATGGGTCGACGCACAGGCCGACAGCCAGGTGGCGATTATTGTCCTGACGGGCGAGGGCAAGGCTTTCTGTGCCGGGGGCGACATCAACTGGATGGCGGGCGATGATGATGGCCAGTTGATCAGCGCGATGACGGTGGATATGCCGCGCAAGCTGGTGATAAATCTGCTGGCGTGCGAAAAACCAATCATCTGCAGCCTGAATGGTGATGCGGTGGGTATTGGGGCCACGCTGGCACTATTTTGCGACATCATCATTGCCTGCGACACGGCCCGCATTGGTGATCCGCATGTTCGGGCCGGACTGTCAGCCGGTGATGGTGGCGCTGTTATCTGGCCACAGCTTATTGGCTACCCACGCGCCAAGGAATATTTGATGACGGGGGATTTGATCCCCGCCCCAAAAGCCGCCGAGATGGGGTTGATCAACTATTCTGTGCCCGCGGCAGAGCTCGCGGCGACGACCGAGAAAATGGTGGCCAAACTGGCCAGGGGCGCGCTGCAGGCGATTTCCTACACCAAGGCGACCATCAATATCGGTCTGCGGCAACTGGCCGACAGCATGCTGGACGCCGGATCAGCCTACGAGTTTTTGACAATGCAAACTGATGACCATGCCGAAGCCGTGGCCGCCTTTCAGGAAGGCCGACGGCCTGAGTTTAAAGGGTCATGATCAAATCAATTTACTCTGACCCCATTGATCCATGACCCCATTGATCCAAAATCAATTTACTCTGACCCCATTGACCCCCATTGATCTAACACTTTGAGCCCATAGTGACCGTCAACGCGAAAGCGACTGAGTATTTTCTTACAAGAATTTTTCGGCCAATGCGCGCTTACCCCGAGGCTCGGAGTGAGTGATGCGGTCGTCCTCTTCATAGTAGAAGCCTGAAGCGTATAAATCGTATTCGCCAATCTCAATACGAATTGACAACTCGTGGCCGTCATCCCAAGTGTCACGTATGTCGACCTTGCAGATTTCGCCACGCAGTTCGAAACTAAACTTCTCGCTGCACTTGTCCCAATTCGTCACGGCGGTGCGAATTAGGGTTTCACTGATCTTGTCTTGCTTCTTCTTAGACAACATATCAAGTGAGGATTCCCTGATCGGGCCGAACATGCCGCTGTTATTCAATGCTTCTAGGATTTTCCGCATGTGGACACCAGTGTGCTGGTTCACGAACAGAGAAGAACGTGAACCGTGCGGGCGCCCAAGGATTAAAGAACGAATGTTCCACCATGTCTCCGCGACTTGTGCATCCCAAGCCTCTTTGACTGATTGTTGTGCGAACCATGTAAGAGCGTCGCGGCTACGGATTGTGCCGTCAGCTTCGAGCTTAACTTCAGTCGCCACAACAACCACAGGGTAAGCGTTGTCTGCATATAGCGGGCCTGGTAGTCGGTACGCGTGAAGCCCTGTCAGCTGGTTTACGGCATCCAAAAGCTGATTGGCTTGGTCTTCAGAATAGGGACACGTGATGAAACCTCTAACGAATTCCACTGTGTGTTCGGTAGCATCATAGGTTTCTAATTGGGAAAACCAGGATACGTGTTTCGTTGTGCCCTGTTGGGGAATCGTCAGTATTGGGTGCCAGTCTGGAAAACCTTCAACGGCATTGCCTAAATCTTGCATAAGGCCATCCAGCACACGCCGACCCACTTCTGGATCTTCAAGGTTTTTTGTGAGGTATTTAATTGCATTTGTGTTTTGTTCTGTCGCGACAGAAGGCGCCCGAAACTCCATGAGATATTCCTTTACGTGACTAATATTTTTTACGTTAAAACTTATCTTACGTATTAAATCAGCTAGCGTTTTATTTATATTTTCTTGAAGTGTCAGTTTTTCCGATTACGGTGACAGTTTACTTAATTGCGTTGACCGCATCAATCGATGTGCGCGACGCAGCTTTATTCCAATTCGACCAACTAAATGTGCTGCCTGATCACCGCCACCAGCCTTGCCAATGATTACCCAAAATGCATACCATCATCTCCAGCTAGGGAGTTGCCGCTATGAATGAAGAACGGATCAATAGTTTAAAGCCGGGCGAGGCGCGCAGCACCGGCCCTTCGGTGCAGGACATTTTGGATCGGGATGGGGACAACCCACCTGCGCCCTTTCGGGACCAATCTTATCAATATTTGGGCAGCGATGACCTGACGGTTGATCGGTATATCTGCCCGGACTATGCCGCATTGGAAGCTGAACGCATGTGGACCAAAGTCTGGCAAATGGCCTGCCGGGAAGAAGAGATTCCCGATATTGGCGACCATATTGTGTACGACATCGTCGATTGGTCCTTCATCATCGTCCGGACCGGCAAGGACGACTTCAAGGCCTATTATAATTCATGCCTGCACCGGGGCACGCAATTGCGACCCAGTGCCAGCGAAGGCCATACAGAGAATTTTCGCTGCCCCTATCATGGTTGGACCTGGAGCCTGGAAGGCGAATTGATTGTCCAGCCCTGTGATTGGGACTTCCCCCATACCAAAGACCGGGATTTCAGCCTGCCACAGGTGCAATTGGGTCGCTGGGGCGGGTTTATCTTTATCAATATGGACGATGATTGTGAGCCGTTGGAAGACTATCTGGGCGTGTTGCCGGCACAATTCGAATCGTGGCCCATGGAAGACCGATTTATGAGCGCCAATGTGCGGCGCTATCTGCCCTGCAATTGGAAAGTGGCGCAAGAAGCCTTCATCGAATCATACCATGTGGTTGAAACCCATTCGCAGGCCCTGCCCATGACAGGCGATGCCAACACGCAATACGACATTTGGGGGGATAATGTCAGCCGCCTTTATACGCTGAATGGTATTCCCAGCCCGCACGAAAAAAACCCCCTGAGTGATACCGAGATCGCGCGGATGTTGATGGCGGGGGTGGGGCAAAGCCCTATCGAGGGTGATCTGGTTCTGGGGCCGGGTGAGACGGCCAGATCCGTCTATACCGCAGCCTTGAAAGAAGATCTCAAGGACAAGTTTGGTGCTGATTTGTCCAGATTGACGACGACAGAAGTGCTCGACCCGATTGAGTATTTTCTGTTCCCGAACTTCTTTCCCTGGTTCAATTTTAGCCTGCCGCTGGTGTATCGGTTCAGACCAGACGGCCTTGATCCGGATAAATGCATCATGGATGTGATGTTGCTGCATCCCGTTCCAGATGAAGGGCCGCGGCCAGAACCGGCACCTTTGACGGTATTGGGACCAGACGATTCCTTCAGCAAAGCGCCAGAGTTAGACCAGATTTCAGCGATCTTCGAACAGGACGTTGTCAATATGCCGATGGTACAAAAAGGCATGAAGTCATCCCGCAAGGGCATCACACTGGGCAACTATCAGGAAATCCGCCTGCGGCACATGCATCAAACGTTGGATGCCTATCTGGCCGCCGAATAATCAGTCATCAGTCCTGCTTGCCGTCCTGAAACGGGCGCAGGATGGACGCCATGAAGTGATGCGTTGGCGTCGGTACGCCGACCTCGCGGCCGAACTCGGCAACCTTGGCGGACAGCCACGGCAGCTCCATCTTTTTGCCGCGTAACAGATCCATCGACATGGACGACATGGTTTCGCGCGGCGCCATGCCGATATTTTTATAGGTTTGCTCGACGGCGTTATCGGGGAAGGGGATGCCTTTGGCTTTGCCCACGGCAATCACTTCGGAAATGGCATCGCGGGCCAGGGCCGACAGGTCCGGGTCGTCGGTGATGGTGCCCATGGGGCCACGGATGGCGGCGGTCAGGCCGCTCATCACCGTCAGTGGGACATATTTGCGCCACATCTCCAATTCGATCTGATCGGTCAGCTTGACGTCGATATGTGCTTCCTTGCAGGTCTTCTCAAAGGCCTGGGCGCGGTTCGAGATCGTGCCATTCATTTCGCCGAAGACGATGCGGGCAGGGCCCATATGTTGAATTTTGCCGGGTTCTTCTATGTGAGAGACTATGTAGGTAGAACCGCCCAATACGCAGTCTTGCCCCACGACATCAGCAATCATGCCGGGGCTGGAAACGCCATTCTGCAGCGTGATGATGATGGTTTCGGGCCCAATGAGTGATTTGATCTGATTGGCGGCATCCACAGTATCATAGAGCTTTGTGGTGAAGATGATGACGTCAGCAGATCCGATGCTGGACGGGTCATCAGTCGCCTGCACGCTCTCCAGACGCATGTCGCCATCTGTGCTGGTGATGGTCAGGCCATCCTTCAACATGGCCTGTAGATGCGGACCACGGGCCACAAAGGTCACGTCATTGCCAGCCAGCGCAAGCTTGGCGCCAAAGAAGGCCCCGACCCCGCCAGAGCCCATAATAACGATTTTCATTTAGGTACTTCCTGTGCTGGTAAAGGCTATTCCTGAAGCGCGTCGTCCAACGCTGCCAAAAAGGCGCTGATACGGGCAGCATTGGCGCCCAGGTCACCCAGGCCCACACGAGACGCCGACCGAACGTCAATTTCGGTCGTGCCTTCCATGGTTGGTCTGATGCGGATGACTACGTCATCTTTGTAGCCGTAGATGCGGGTTGTCGCGGTTGCCTCGATGCGACCTTCAGCGGGAACCGAGGCGGCAATGTCCCAACCCATACCGGCGGCAACATTTTCCGCGGCGGCAAAGATGCTGTTGCCGGGCTGATCCATGATTTTGGTCTGCAACTCAGGGAAGGCGGCAAGCTGGGCAGCGGCGATTTCTCCCCCAACATATTCGGTTTCGTTGGGCGCGGCATCACGGGCAGCACGCAGGGCAACAAAGACGGGCGCGTCTTTTGTATCAGTGGTGATGTCGTGGATGGCGGGCGCCCCATTCATGGCCATGGGCGCAAAGGTGATGCCAATTATGCCGACAACAATAAGACCACCGACAAAAGCTGTCATCGCCTTGCCACGTCCGGCGGCGTTTCGTGTGGTAATGATGCCAGCCAGCCCCACCAATATGGCCAATAACGAGGCAACAACACCAGCGGGGAACATGGGCAGGGCGATACCCAGATCCAATATGCCTGTGCGGTATGTCAGGGGTGACAGGATGATCAGCGCAATACCAATGACCAGCAGGTAACGGGCGATGACCGCTGTTCTGGACCGCCGACTCGGCGTCTCGGGCGCAGGGTTCGGCGCTGCTGCTGGGGCCTCAGGGGTTTCTTCGATTTGTTGTTCGCCGTTTTCAGCCATTGTCTGATGCTCCGTGATCATCCGTTAATGTCCGTATGTTAGCCACAATTTGTGCGAGGCCACAAGGACAAGCGCCGTTCCAGGCATTACCGAAAAGCGGGGCGTCCCTTGCTTTCCGCCAATTCTGGTCCCACAATGTTGGTCTAACCGGTAATTAACGGGGAGTCGGCAATGAGAATACAAAGTATTCTGAGTAACAAGGGCAGTGAAGTTATCACTGTCAGCCCGGATACCACTGTAAGGGATGCAGTGGCTCTATTGTGTGAAAAACGTATCGGTGCCGTCGTCGTCTTGGGCGAAGACAGAATGATTGATGGCATATTTTCCGAACGCGACCTGATCCGCACAATTAACCAGGACGGACCAAAGATACTGGACTGGCCAGTCGGAAACCTCATGACCCGCGAAGTGCAGACCTGCACCAGGTTTGATGCGGTGATTGATGTGATGGGATTGATGACCCGGCGGCGGTTCCGCCATATCCCGGTCGTCGAACAAGGCAAGCTGATCGGGTTGGTTAGTATTGGCGACATGGTCGCCGCCCGCATCAAAGATGCCGAAACTGAGGCCGAAGCGCTTAAGGAATATATCGCGACCGGCTGACCCCTTGTTTGGGTCGCAGCTCTATATGAAGGATCCGTCGCCTGGCGGACAGGGTTGACTTGTGCGACTGATGGACCAAAAGAGGCCTCATCATAAACAAGTCTCCGCTTTCAACTGTGCAGGTATGCGG
>SMXS01000061.1 GCA_004356955.1 Alphaproteobacteria bacterium
GACCATGGCCAGATAGTCTTCTTGGGAACAGGAATGGAAACCAAGCCACAGGCCAAATCGGTCGGATAGCGAGACTTTTTCTTCAACAGATTCTGCCGGGTTGATGGCGGTCGAGCGTTCGTTTTCCATCATGTCGCGGGGCATCAGGTGGCGGCGGTTGGATGTGGCATAGAACACGACATTGTCCGGCCGGCCTTCCAACCCGCCTTCCAGCACCGCCTTCAGGCTTTTGTAGGTGGTGTCGTCGTGGTCGAAAGACAGGTCATCGCAATACAGGATTATCCGGCGATCAAGGTCGCGCACCGCATGCAACAGCCGGGGCAGGGATGGGATGTCTTCCCGGTTGATCTCGACCAACACCAGGCTGTTTGGCCCATCATCATTGATAAAGTCTTCGTTGATCTTGGCGTGGACGGCCTTGACCAGCGAGCTTTTGCCCATACCGCGCGCGCCCCATAACAGGGCATTGTTGGCGGCATAGCCCTTGGCAAACCGCTGGGTGTTTTCCAGCAAGATATCGCGCACCAGGTCGATGCCCTTCAAGAGGTCAAAGCCTATGCGATTGACGTCGGGGACGGGCATCAATGTATCGGGGTCTGTGTGCCACACAAAGGCATCAATGGTCGGATCAATCGACAGACTGCGCGGCGTATGGATGCCGGCTTCCAACGCCTGGGCGATGCGTTCCAGCTTGTCGCCGATGGCGTCGAGCGTATTTTGGTCCCTGTCGTTGGTGCCTTCACTCACTATCTGTCTCCTTAGCCCGTAATATTCCCCGCTTTGGGCTGGAAATCTAGTGGGATCATATTGCATTTGACCGCGTGCCCGCTATAGTCCGCGCAACATCCAGCGGTCAAGGAGACCTTTATGTTTATTTCCCCTGCTTATGCACAGGCAGCCGACGCTTCTGGCGGTGGTTTTATGGAATTTCTGCCCTTAGTTTTGATTTTGGTCGTCTTTTACTTCCTGTTGATCCGGCCGCAACAAAAACGCGCCAAAGAACACAAAGCAATGGTTGCTGCGGTTCGCCGAGGCGACAAGGTTGTCACCGGTGGTGGTATCATGGGCAAGGTTACCAAAGTTGAAAACGCTGAAGAAGTGGTTGTCGAAATCGCCGACGGCGTGCGCATCAATGTTGTGACAAGCACCCTGTCGGAGGTTAAGTCCAAGAGCGAACCCGCCGCAGACAACGATAAATAGGGCTATCTGGCCCACCAGATGGGTCGATCGCCGAATAGAGCCTAACGCCCATGCTGAATTTCTCGCGCTGGAAAAAACTGTCAATCATCGGTGCCTGCTTACTAGGCCTGTTGATGTTGTCGCCCAACTTCTTTTCTGATGAACAGATTGAAGGCTTCCCAGGTTGGTTGCCCGACAAAAAGATCAATCTGGGCCTCGATCTGCAGGGGGGCGTTCACTTGCTGTGGGAAGTCGGCATTGAAGCCGTGAACATACAAGAGCTAGACCAGCTTCGCGCCGCTGTCCCAGATGTGTTGCGCGATGCTGGTATTCGACGTTTCAAACGGCCTGTGGTTGATGGTGATGCTGTTGAAATTCGTATCAGTGATGCGGGTGAGGTTGCCGCGGCCATCGATGCATTGCGAGAAGATGCCGCTGTTATACAGACGGCTCTGGGCCCGGTCGCTGAATACGAAGTGACCGAAGCTGGCGGCAATCGGGTGCGAATTAGCTATACCGAACAAGCGCTGTTGCAACGACAGAACGATACTCTGGCCCGATCTATCGAAATTATTCGTCGACGTATTGACGAAATGGGGACACAGGAACCAACTATCCAAAGACAGGGAGACGACCGCATTTTGGTGCAGGTCCCCGGCATTGATGACCCGGATGCTGTCAAGGAACTGGTTGGTAGGGTGGCACGCCTGACGTTCCATCTAGTCGACACCAATGTTGACCCCTCGGCCCTGCGGCGGGGCAGGGTGCCGTCTGGGTCTTTGTTGGTCTATGAATATCCTGACGGTCCAGACATGCCAGGCATCCCGTACTCGATCCAAAGCAAGATCATGGTTGATGGGGCCGATTTGACGAATGCGCAAGCGGGGTATGACCAATATAATCGCCCGGCTGTAAACTTTACGTTTAACCAGCGCGGGGGCAAAATGTTTGCCGAGGCGACGCGCAAGAATGTTGGACGCCCTTTTGCTATCAAACTTGATGATGAAATTGTCAGCGCGCCGCGTATCACCGAAGCCATTTTGGGTGGTTCGGGCCAGATAACGGGGCGGTTCACACCGCAAGAGACATTTGAGCTTGCTATCCTTTTAAGGGCAGGTGCGCTGCCCGCGCCGATGACAGTGTTGGAAGAACGGACCGTTGGTCCTGGCATGGGCGCGGACGCGGTAGCTGCCGGCAAGAATGCTGCCATCATTGGCATGATCGCCGTGTTGGCGTTCATTGCCCTAAGCTATGGCATCTTTGGCATAGCGGCCAATATTGCGTTGTTGATCAATCTGGTGCTGATCGGCGGGGCTTTGTCGATGCTGGGCGCCGTCCTGACCTTGCCGGGTATTGCGGGCATTGTGTTGACGATTGGTATGGCAGTTGATGCCAACGTGCTGGTTTTTGAACGAATACGCGAAGAAGTCCGGGCAGGACGCGCGCCGTTCCAGGCTGTTGAGATGGGTTATGCCCGTGCGATGAGTACGATTTTGGATGCCAATATCACCACGCTCATTGCGGCAATTCTATTGTTCCAGTTTGGCTCTGGCCCTGTTCGAGGTTTTGCGGTCACCCTGGCGATTGGTATCGTGATGTCAGTGTTCACAGCCGTGATTGTGACCCGTTTAATGGTAGCAACCTGGTTGCGTTATAAACGCCCAACCACGCTGTCGATTTAAGGAACACACTATGTATATGCTTAAGCTTGTTCCCGAAAAGACAGACATCCAGTTCATCAGCCAACGTAAAATCGCCTATGTGGTTTCTGGTCTTTTGGCCATTGCTTCAATTGCCCTGTTTTTAACACAGGGATTGAATTACGGCATTGATTTCAAGGGCGGAATCTTGATCGAAGTGCGTACTGATTCAGCCATTAATATAGAGGAACTTCGAGCTGAAACTGGCTCGCTAGTGCTTGGCGAGGTAATTCTTCAAGAATCTGAAGACCTGAATGCAGTTTTTACAGACGGCCCACCAACTTTTGATGTTTCAATTCGTGTCGAAACCCAATCTGGTGGTGAAGAAGCGCAGGAAGCTGCCAAAGACTTGATCAAGAAAAGCCTGACTAGGCTATATGGCGTTCCGTTTGATGTATCAGGCAGCATCGACTTTGAGGCACTGAGTGACGACGCAAAGGCCGAATTGGTGGGCTCCAAAGTTTACTATGTGTCAAAGGGTCAAGTTTATTCAGGCTTCAGTATTCGCCGAGAGGAAGTCGTCGGGCCGACCATCAGCGGCGAGCTGATCGTCGACGGGGCCATGGCCGTTGGCTTCGCGATCCTGGCGGTGATGTTTTACATCTGGATGCGGTTTGAGTGGCAGTTTGGCGTCGGTGCCGTGATTGCATTGCTCCATGACGTTGTCCTGACAATCGGGTTTTTCTCGCTGACACAGCTGGAATTCAACCTGTCGATTATCGCCGCCATTCTGACTATCGTCGGTTATTCGCTGAATGATACGGTCGTGGTCTATGACCGCGTGCGCGAAAACTTGCGGCGCTATCGAAAAGTGCCTTTGGTTGAGCTGTTCAACACGTGTATCAATGAAACACTGTCGCGGACGGTCATGACGTCGCTGACGACTTTGCTGGCTCTGCTGGCCCTATTCTTCTTTGGTGGGCAGGTGATCCAGGGCTTTACCGCCGCGATGATCTGGGGCGTGTTTATCGGGACATATTCGTCTGTCTTTATCGCTGTGCCATTCCTGTTGGTGTTGAACCTGCGCCGCGAAGACATGGTCCCGACCGAGGACTAGTATCGCCGAAAGGGCTTCCCGAATGGACATGGAAGAACAAGATATCCCGGGCAGGCTTCTGGTGACGGCCTATGGTGATGGCGGGTTTCGTGTGCTTGGCAAACGGTACGAGGGCTCTATCCTGGTGACACCAGACGAGGTGCTGGCCTGGCCCGTAGATGCGCAAGTTGATTTTGCAAACCTCGACATCACGCCCTTCAGGGCCCTGGCTGGCAAAGTAGATATCTTACTCATTGGCACCGGCGAACAGCACAAGGCCCTGCCGTCTGCGGTTCGTCAGCAGTTGCAGGACGCAGGCATCTCTGTTGATTTTATGGCGACAGGTCCCGCATGCCGGACCTTCAATGTTTTGCAGGCCGAAGGGCGGCCTGTGGCTGTTGCATTGATCGCAGTCGATTAATACCCTACAGGCAATAAAAAAGGCGCCCCGGCATAACCGAGGCGCCTAATCTCAACCTGAAAGCGGGTTCTAGAGGAACCAGCCTTGCGGGTTTTGCTGAGACACCATGCAATACAGCATCGGAATGGACAGCATTGTGTTGGTCCGAGAGAACAACATCGCCGTGCGTGCTGCCGCTGGTTTCAGGGCCGCGTCTGCATCGATGATACCAAGAGCAATTTTTTGCTTTGGCCATATGACAAACCAGACATTGGCCGCCATGATAATGCCGAAATACATGCCAAAACCTATGCCTGCATAACCAGAGCCCAAGGTCATTGCATTGTGCAGATAGCCTTGACCCAGGGCCAATAGCAGACCGGTGATCAGCGTTGCCAGGGCCGACCAGCGGAACCAGAACAAAGCCTCGGGAGCGATGTGTTTGCCGATGGCTGGTTTCAGCTCATCAGGTATCTTTGGCATGGTGGGTATCTGAACAAAGTTGAAGTACCACAACAGGCCAATCCACATAACACCGCTAATGACGTGCAGCCAGCGGAGTAGAAAGTTTATTTCACCACTAAATTCCATGTTCTTTCCCCCTTAACCCATGTTGCCGACAGCAAAGATCACGAGGACCGTGATCACTAATCCCAAGACGACCGTCATTGGTAATGATTCCAAAGGATTTTTCATATAGCTTCTCCCCTCGTAAGCGCTAGATCAGTGCAAGAATCCCAGATTGCCTGATTGGCCGGGATGATAGCACACCCAAGGGTACGAGCAAGATAATGACGCGGGAAACAACAGCACCTGATCCAGAAACCTTGCAATTGCGAAATCAATCGCTCTTGCGGGCGGAGGATCATGATCGCTTCCTGGTGACGATGTTTACCAAAGCCGATACACGGCCCCCACTGACGGCGCTTTATGCCCTCAATACAGAGATTGCCAAAACACGATTTGTTGTCAGCGAGCCGGCGTTGGGGGAAATTCGCCTCGCCTGGTGGCGTGAGGCGGTCACCGATATGATCAATGGCAATGTGCGGCGCCACGACATTCTGGAACAGCTTGCCGGGCAACGATTGCGCGAGGATGAATTGCACACGCTCATTGATGGCCGCAAACCCGACCTCTACCGCGAACAGATGAAAGATATGGAAGCGTTGATTACCTATGCGGTGAACACGTCCGGGCAATTGGAAGGCATCGCTGCGCGACTGGCCAATGGCGAAGATGAAGAGATCATTGCTGCGCGCAAAATTGGCACGGCATGGGCGCTGGTTGGGTTGATGCGGGCGCTGCCCCATAATCTGTCCCAGGGGAACGAGCAGAGCTGGAACTATCTGCCGCGCGATCGGATGGCGGACTGGGGATTAGTAGACCCAACCTCCGACGATGACGGACAGCGTGCTGGCGTGTGCGAGATTGTTGATCAAGTCTGCGATGTTGCGGCGCACTTGTTGACGGATGCCGCACTGTCTCGGCAAAACCCGGCCGCACGCTTGATGGCCAGCCTGGCACGGTCATACCTGGGTACGTTGAAGAGGGCAGGTTACGACCCTTTCAGAGCAAATTTCAACAGGGGTGCCATGGGACGTTTCCTGAAGTTGGGTTGGCTGTCGATCCGAAGTTAGACCGCCAACCAGGCATCCAGATCAACGAGTGCCCTTTTGCTCATGGCCGGTTTGCGGTCACGTTTTTTCATGCGTTGGTTGAGCGGTGGCAAAAGGCCAAAATTTATATTCATGGGCTGAAAGCTGTCGGCCTTGGCCTTTTTGCCAGATTCAATTTCCCGGCCTTCGATGTGGCCCGTGGTGATATGAGCCAACAGGCCGCCCAGTGCTGTGTTGGTGGGTGGCGGTGGCATCGACGAACCAGCCATATTGGCTGCGGCAAAGCGACCGGCCAAAAGACCCATGGCTGAGCTTTCGACGTAACCTTCAACGCCCGTCATCTGCCCGGCAAAGCGCAGATGCGGTTTGCTTTTTAATCGTAACTCATCATCCAGTAGATGCGGGCTGTTCATAAAGGTGTTGCGGTGGATGCCGCCCAGGCGGGCAAAGCGGGCATTTTCCAGGCCCGGGATCGTCCTGAGCAGATCTGTCTGTGCGCCATAGGTCATCTTGGTTTGGAACCCGACCATGTTGTAAAGGGTGCCCAGCTTGTTGTCCTGGCGCAGTTGCACGACCGCATAGGGTTGCTCTTCTTGATGGGGGTTCTTCAGGCCCACCGGCTTCATGGGGCCAAAGGCCAGGGTCATGGGCCCACGTTCGGCCATCACTTCGATGGGCAGGCAGGCCTCAAAATAGGGTGTATCTTTTTCCCATTCCTTGAAGGCCGTTTTGTCGGCAGCAATTAGCCCATCGATGAAGGCGTTGTATTGTGTCTCACTCAGAGGACAGTTTACGTAATCGGCACCATCACCAATGCCTTCAGCGCCACGATCCCAGCGAGACTGCATCCACGCCGTCGAAAAATCGATCGAGTCCTGGTACACGATGGGTGCGATGGCATCATAGAAAGCCAGGCTGTCATAGCCGGTTTCTACACGAATTGCCTCGGCCAGCGGGCCATGGGTGAGAGGCCCTGTCGCAATAATGACCTGTCCCCAGTCTTCGGGCGGCAGTTCATTCACGGCACCGCGTTCCAACGATACAAGTTTATGGCTCAACAACGTTTCTTCAACAGCGGTAGAAAAAGCCAGGCGGTCGACGGCCAGGGCTCCGCCAGCGGGCACACGATGATCACTGGCGCATTGCATGATCAGCGAATTACAGCGGCGCATTTCTTCGTGCAGCAGGCCAACAGCGTTGTTTTCATAATCGTCGGACCTGAAGGAGTTGGAACAGACCAATTCGGCCAGCGTGCTGGTTTCATGGGCGTCGGTTGTCTCAACCGGTCGCATTTCGTGTATGACGACAGGGTGACCAGCCGAGGCAACTTGCCAGGCGGCCTCACTACCAGCGAGGCCTCCGCCAATGATGTGGACGGGTTTCATGCGTTCTTCAGTTCTTTCTGTGCGTTGGCACGGCGTTGTTTGGCCACCTTCAGCACATCTTTGAGGTAGTGCCCGGTATAGCTTTCGGCACATTCAGCTACTGTTTCTGGCGTGCCTTCTACAATAATCCTACCCCCATTGTCGCCGCCATTGGGGCCAAGATCGATAATCCAGTCAGCGGTTTTGACGACGTCCAGATTATGCTCGATCACAATGACTGTATTGCCGGTATCCACCAGAGCGTGCAGTACTTCCAGCAACTTGCGGACGTCTTCGAAGTGCAGGCCTGTGGTAGGTTCATCCAAGATATAGAGCGTGCGGCCCGTGGCCCGACGCGCTAGTTCTTTGGCGAGCTTGACCCGTTGCGCTTCGCCGCCCGATAGCGTCGTCGCTTGTTGACCAATTTTGATATAGGACAGGCCAACGCGCTCCAACATGGCCAATTTGTCACGGATTGACGGCACAGCGCGGAAAAATTCAGCGCCTTCTTCGACGGTCATATCCAATATGTCGGCGATGCTTTTTTCTTTGTATTTGATCTCTAGCGTTTCGCGGTTATAGCGATGGCCTTCGCAGACATCGCATCGCACATAGACATCAGGCAAAAAGTGCATCTCGATCTTGATGACGCCGTCACCCTGGCACGCTTCGCAGCGACCACCTTTGACGTTGAACGAAAATCGACCCGGCTTGTACCCACGCGCAACGGACTCGGGCAGATTGGCAAACCAATCTCGCATGGGCGAAAACGCCCCTGTATAGGTCGCCGGGTTAGACCGGGGCGTGCGGCCAATGGGGGATTGGTCAATATCAACAATCTTGTCGATCCACTGCACGCCGGTAATTTTGTCGTGTTCACCGGGGACGGTGCGCACCCGGTGCAATTGCTTGGCCAGGGCCTTATACAAGGTCTCGATAATCAGGGTAGACTTGCCACCACCAGACACACCAGTGATGCAGGTGAACGTACCGAGGGGTATATTTACATTTACATTCTTCAGATTGTTGGCACGCGCCCCCTTGACGGTGAGTTGTCGATTTTTTGCGCCTTTGCGGCGTGTTTCAGGCACGGGGATTTGCGCCACGCCTGTCAGGTATTGGCCAGTCAGGCTCTCTGCGCAGGCCATGATGTCTTCGGGCTTGCCTTGGGCGACGATCTCACCGCCATGTTCGCCTGCGCCGGGGCCCATATCAATGACATGGTCAGCGGTGCGAATGGCATCTTCATCATGTTCAACAACGATCACCGTATTGCCCAGATCCCGCAGGTTCCGCAGGGTTTTCAATAATCGGTTATTGTCGCGTTGATGCAAGCCGATAGAGGGTTCATCCAGCACATAAAGCACGCCTGTCAGGCCCGACCCGATCTGCGAGGCCAGCCGTATACGTTGGGATTCGCCCCCAGACAGAGTGCCTGATTTACGGTTGAGCGCCAGATATTCCAGACCCACATTATTCAGGAAGCCAAGGCGCTCTTCAATTTCCCGCAAGATACGGTCAGCAATTTCCATGTCTTTGGCACTGAGCGTCTTGGAAATGGTGCGAACCCACTGATATGACTCGGCAATCGACATTGTCGATACTTCACCGATATGCAGTCCAGCAATCTTTACGGCCAGGGCTTCGGGCTTCAACCGGTGTCCGCCGCAAGCCTCGCATGGCGCAGCAATCTGGTATTTGGAAAGCTCTTCCCGCATCCAGGCGCTATCGGTTTCGCGCCAGCGCCGGGCCAGATTGTTGACGATGCCTTCAAAGGGTTGCGTGGTTGAATATTTCCGCCGACCATCGTCATAGGTCATCTTGATTTCTTCTTTACCCGACCCAAATAATATCACGTCCTGATGTTCTTTTTTCAGGTCAGACCAGACAGTCCCGACTTTGAAACCATAGTGCCGCGCAATGCACTTCAGTGTCTGCGCGTAATAGGGCGACGATGATTTGGACCACGGTGCCAGCGCGCCGTTGTTCAGGGCTAGCGACTTGTCAGGGACCACGAGCTCGGCATCAAAGTGCAGCTTGGTTCCCAGACCATCGCAGGTGGGGCAGGCACCAAAGGGATTGTTGAACGAAAACAGCCGGGGTTCGATTTCCTCGATTGTAAAGCCAGATACGGGACAGGCGAATTTTGCCGAAAATGTGATGCGCTCTTCGCTGTCAGCGTACTGCCCAACCGCAATACCGTCTGCTAAAGCGAGGGCAGTCTCGAAACTGTCGGCCAAGCGCGATTGCAAGCCTGCGCGGACAATGATGCGGTCCACAACGACATCGATATCGTGCTTGAAATTCTTTTTCAGCGCCGGGACATCTTCAATCTCGTACATCTCGCCATCGACTCTGACGCGTTGGAATCCGCGTTTCTGCAGATCTGCAAATTCTTTGCGATACTCGCCCTTGCGACCCCGAACCATGGGAGCCAGTAGAAACAAACGGGTGCCTTCCTCCAGGGCCATCACGATATCAACCATCTGCGAAACGGTCTGGCTTTCGATCGGCAGTCCAGTGGCGGGGGAATAGGGGACACCAACACGGGCGTATAGAAGGCGCATATAGTCGTGAATTTCCGTTACTGTACCGACCGTTGATCGCGGATTGCGTGACGTGGTTTTCTGCTCAATTGATATGGCTGGGGACAGGCCTTCGATGTGGTCCACATCTGGCTTTTGCATCAGCTCCAAGAACTGCCGCGCATAGGCAGACAGGCTTTCAACGTAACGGCGTTGGCCCTCGGCATAAATGGTATCAAACGCAAGCGAGGACTTGCCCGACCCTGAAAGGCCAGTAATTACAATTAATTTGTCGCGCGGTAAATCTACGTTAATAGACTTCAGGTTGTGCTCTCTGGCGCCGCGTATCGAGATGGACTTGTTCATGTAATCGTTCTACACCGATTTGGGTTGGCCACACTATGCATGTCTAGTTCGCCCTTGCAGGGAGAGCGGAATTTTGGTCTATCATTGAGCTTGGTTGCTGACAAGTTCATCCGAAGGAAAATCATGAACTTCATTCATTTCTTTTTGTTTTTGATTATGTCGATCATGGCTACATTGCCTGTGATCTATGGCCGGCGAAGCAACTCAATCGAATTGCAGAACAGACTAGCCTTGTTCCAGGGGATATTGGGCCCCATGGGTCTGACTTTTGGTTTGTATAATTTGTCCATGGGATTCGGCCTCAACGGCGTCATGGCGTTTGTGGTCTATGGAGTCGAAGTTTTGCTGGGGTTCCTTTTGACTTACGGATTGGTCTCTCGCTATTTTGTGCATCGTAACGACGGTGACGTGCCAAATAATACGCGGGCTCAACTGGCAAAATATCAGGGACCTTTAGGCGTCTTGGGCATTTTCATGTGCGCATTGTGGATTTTGGAAGCCTACTAAATCTCGAATTTCAGGCTAATTTTCTGTCCTGGCCGATTAGGGCTGGCGAGGCAGTCAGGGGTCGTCTACCCTAGGCAAAATTTTAATGGCGGGAGCGATCAATGGCCGGTGTAAACAAAGTAATCTTGGTGGGTAATCTGGGGCGTGACCCCGAAGTTCGTTCGACCAAGGACGGCAAAAAAATCGTCAATTTCAGTATTGCGACTTCGGAAACATGGAAAGATCGCAGTTCCGGCGAACGCCGCGAGCGGACAGAATGGCACCGGATTGTCATTTTCAACGAAGGCCTTGCTGGTATCGCCGAGCGCTATCTCAACAAAGGCTCCAAAGTCTATATCGAAGGCCAGTTGCAGACCCGCAAATGGACCGACCAGGCAGGCGTTGAAAAATATACAACCGAAGTCGTGCTACAAAATTTCCGGGGCGAGCTCCAGATGCTCGACAGTCGCGGCCAGGGTGGTGGCGATGGCGGCGGTGACGGTGGATTTGATTCCGGTGGTGACGGCGGATTTGATTCCGGTGGCGGCAGTGCTCCGACTGGTGGCGGCTTCGATGATCTGGACGACGAGATCCCGTTCTAGGGCTGGACCTAACTAACGCTCTTCATTTGTAAAAGGTCATTTCCTGTCCTACCTTAAGTGAATAGGTAGAGCAGGAGTGTCGCTATGAAGCTGCGTGTGTTGATTTCTTTTCTTTGTTTGGCTGTGGCCGTCCCCGCATTGGCGGAAACCACGGTAACCCTTGATGATCAGACCGACCTGGGCATCACCATCTATAATGACAATCTGGCGCTGGTGCGCGATAGCCGCAAAATTAGTGTGCCAGCGGGGCGCAGTACATTGTCTATTCTGGATGTCAGTGCGCAAATCCGGGCTGAAACGGCCCTGTTGGAAGGCAACAGCTTTGAAGTGCTGGAACAAAACTTCGATTTCGATCTGCTAACGCCCCACAAGTTGCTGGAAAAGGCTGTGGGCCAAACAGTGCGCCTCTATAGGGAAAACCCCGCCACAGGCGCTGAAACCGTCGAGACGGCCACAATTCTGTCGACCACCGGCGGTACAGTCTTGCAAATAGGCGATCGCATAGAAGTGATGGGCCCCTTGGCCAGTATTCCGGGCCGCATTGTTTTTGACAAAATTCCGGACAATCTACGGGCCAAGCCAACATTGTCGATGGTGGTGTTAAGCGATAAACCCCGTGATCAGACTGTCACGCTAAATTACCTGACAGGTGGTTTGGGTTGGAAGGCCGACTATGTTGCGTATCTGAATGATGACGAAGACGAGATTTCGCTGCAGGGCTGGGTGACGTTGACCAACAACAGTGGGACTACTTTCAATGATGCCGATATACAATTGGTCGCGGGACAAGTGAACCAGGTGACAAAATCCGTTGGGTACGCTCCACAGTCACTAAGAATGGCGTCAGTTGAATCTGATAGGGTGGTGCAGGAAGAACAACTTGGCGAGTATCACTTATATACATTGCCTCATGAAACCAGCCTGGCCAATAACCAGACAAAACAGATCAGCTTCATCAAAGCGCCGAAAGTCAGTGTCCGCACGTTCCTCCAGATTAAGGGACAGAGATGGTATTATACGAGACAGTTTGTGGGTGATGGCGTTGTAAAAGCGTTGTCGTACCTGACCTTGAAGAACGAGAATTCAGCAGGCCTTGGCAAACCGCTGCCGAAGGGAATTATGCGGCTCTACAAGGCTGATTCCCGCGGAACAGCGCAGTTCCTGGGCGAAGACAGGATTGATCACACAGCCACCGGAGAAGAAATTCGTCTGCTGATGGGAGAGTCATTTGATGTATCAGCCAAGCGAAAGCAGACTAGCTATTCTTCGTCGACACGCGTGGTCGAAGGCGCAAAGTTGACAGACTATCGCAGCAGTTATGAAATAGTCGTGAACAATGGTAAAGGCGAAGGCGTACAAGTGCGGATCGTCGAGCCAATCTACGGTAATTGGAAGGTCACAAGGGAAAGTCAGCCGCATCAAAAGAAAGATGCGTTCACGGCGGTTTGGGTCGTGGATGTGCCAGCCAAAGGCAAGACCGTTCTGACATACTCGGTATTGACCAGCGCGACGCGATAAGGGACCCTGATTACAGGATTATTATCGTTGGAGATTTCGTCATGTATATCGCAGTCATTGTTGTCGCTATTGTGTTGGGTGCCTTCATCCTTGCGCCTCGCTTCTTGGGCGAGAATGAAGACGCTACGGCGTTTCTTGAAAAGGTCTCTCCATTTCAAGGGATCATTGGGCTGATCGTTGTTGTCTTTGCGCTCTTGGCTTTTGGATCGCTCATTGGGGCGATATCCATGTATGATTTATACCGTATTTCACTGATGCTGACGATCTTCGATATCTTGGCTCTGGGCTTCGTTTTGGGCTATGGGTTGATCTCTGAACAAGTGCTTTCCAAGAGTGAAAATGCCAGTACAAAAGGCACCAAATTGAACGACAGATTGCAGCCCAGGCAGGAATTGTTGGGCATGGCCGCAATAGGCCTGGCAGTGCTAACAATTGTGCTTCGGTCTATTTTATAATTATCCATAATATTTCAAATAGTTAACGGCTTTCAACGATCGTCTGAAATTACGCGATTCCTATGCCTTGTAGGGGGCGAAATACCCCTGTATAAACAAACTGCATGGCCCTCTAATTGGCGGTGAATTTTGATTCTCAGACACCCCGCCGGAAGTATAGAAAAGCGTTGACCGAAGATAGCGACCTACCCCCTGAGTCAGGATCTGAAGATGGCGGCGATTCGCCTCCCGAACAACCGCCTATCGACGGCAATGGTGCAGGGGGGGGTATAGGAGACGGCAGCGGCGACGGTACGCCGTACGATACCATCACCATCGAAGAGGAAATGCGGAAGTCTTATCTCGATTACGCTATGAGCGTGATCGTCTCCCGTGCGCTGCCCGATGTGCGTGACGGCCTCAAGCCTGTGCATCGGCGCATCCTGTATTCGATGCACGAAAGTGGCTATACCAGCGACAAGCCCTACAAAAAGTCCGCCCGTATCGTCGGTAACGTCATTGGTAAATATCATCCCCATGGCGATCAGTCGATTTATGAAGCCATGGTCCGCATGGCGCAGACGTTTTCTCTGCGATTGCCACTGGTTGATGGCCAGGGCAATTTTGGCTCCATGGATGGCGATAGTGCTGCCGCCATGCGGTATACCGAAGCGCGCATGGCCAAGGCCGCCGAGGCGCTGATCGAAGATATTGACAAGGACACCGTCGATTTTGCTGAAAACTATGATGGGTCGGAATCCGAACCCGTTGTGCTACCAGCGCGCTTCCCCAATCTGCTGGTCAATGGGGCAGGCGGTATTGCCGTTGGCATGGCCACCAATATCCCCCCCCACAATCTGGGTGAAGTGATCGACGCCTGTTGTGCCTTTGTCGACAATATGGCGATAACAGACGATGAACTGTTTGCCATCGTGCCGGGGCCAGATTTCCCCACCGGCGGCATTATTCTGGGCACAGCGGGCAGTGAATCCGCGTCAAAGACAGGCCGTGGCTCGATCATCATGCGCGCCAAGGTCAATATGGAGGAAGTCCGCAAAGACCGGATGGCCATCATCGTCACCGAGGTGCCGTACCAGGTCAACAAGGCCACCATGGTCGAACGTATTGCCCAGATGGTCCGCGACAAGCGGATCGAAGGCATTGGCGATCTGCGCGATGAATCTGATCGCCGGGGTGTGCGTGTCGTTATCGAAATCAAACGCGATGCCGTGCCAGAAGTGGTGCTGAACCAACTGTATAAATATTCGTCCCTGCAAACCTCGTTTGGCGTCAATGCCCTTGCTCTTATTGGCGGGCGTCCCATGCAGATGTGCCTGCGTGAGATGATTGCAGCCTTTATCGAATTCCGCGTCGAAGTGATCACCCGCCGGACACGGTTCCTGCTGGGGCGGGCCCGCGATCGTGCCCATGTGCTGGTCGGGCTGGTCATTGCTGTCGCCAATATTGACGAAGTCATCAAATTAATCCGCGCCGCGCCGAACACGGCAGCAGCCCGTGATCAATTGATGGAACGGGAATGGCCCGCCCACGATGTCGAGCCGCTGATTGCCCTGATTGCCGAGCCAGGCCATGAAGTGGTCGATGGCATCTACAAACTGTCAGAACGCCAGACCCGCGCAATCCTCGACCTTCGCCTCAATCGTTTGACGGCCTTGGGTCGCGACGAAATTGGGGATGAACTCAAAGAGCTGGGTGACAAAATCGTCGATTACCTGGACCTGTTGCGCAATCACCCCAGATTGATGGGTGTTCTGCGTGCAGAACTCGTTGAGATGAAGGAACAGTTCGCCACACCACGGCGCACGGCATTCGAACCCATGGACGCCGAATTTGACGATGAAGATCTGATTGCCCGGGAAGACATGGTCGTCACGGTCTCGAATGCCGGCTACGTCAAACGCGTACCGCTGGCGACCTATCGGGCGCAGGCGAGGGGCGGCAAAGGCCGTACTGGCATGTCGACGCGTGATGAAGATTTCGTGTCAGAACTGTTTGTGGCCAGTACGCACACACCACTGCTGATCTTTACCAATGCTGGACGCGTGTTCAAAATTAAGGTCTGGAAGCTGCCGATTGGAACACCGCAGGCGCGCGGTCGTCCGCTGATCAATTTGGTGCCGTTGGCAGACGGCGAAGGCATTGCCACAATCATGGCGCTGCCAGAGGACGAAGCCAGCTGGTCTGAACTGCATGTGATGTTTGCGACCTCTGCTGGGTCCGTGCGCCGTAATACGCTCGATGATTTCTCGAATGTGCGGTCGAATGGCAAGATTGCCATGAAACTGGATGAAGGCAACAAACTGATTGCCGTCGCGTCGTGCAGTGCAGATCAGGATGTGTTGCTGGCCGGGCAGTCGGGCAAATGTATTCGCTTCAAGGTTACCGATGTCCGCGTGTTCAAGAGCCGCGATTCTGAGGGCGTCCGTGGTATCAGACTGGCCAAGGGCGATGAAGTCATGTCCATGACAATCCTTAACCATCATGACCTCGAAATTGAAGAACGTGACGCCTATCTGAAATATATGTCCGCCATTCGTCGCGAAGAAGAAGCAACGCTGGAAGGGCTGAGTCCAGAACGCCTGGCTGAAATGCAGGAAGGTGAACAATTCATCCTGTCCATGACCGAAAATGGCTTTGGCAAGCGCACCAGCGCCTATGAATATCGCTGTGCTGGTCGGGGTGGGCAGGGCATCATCAATATCGAAACGTCAGATCGCAATGGTGCCGTGGTGGCCAGCTTCCCGGTTGAAGACACCGACCAGGTGATCATGACCAGTGATGGTGGGCAGTTGATCCGTATGGCTGTTAATGGTATCCGCATTGCCGGTCGTTCAACACAGGGTGTCACCCTGTTCCGTCTGAACGGCAAGGAAACAGTGGTTTCTGTGGCCCGTGTTGCAGAAGACGACGAGGAAGACGATGTCGATGCCAATGTCGATGCTGGTGCGGGGGGTGCCGAAGCCCCCGAAGCAGTAACACCTGAAGGCCCTGAAGCAACGTCACCTGAAAGCCAAGAGGCACCATCACCTGAGGAAGGGGACGCGTAATTTTGTCCCTCAGATATCCCCTCAGATAATCAAAGAATAATCAAAGAGGCTCAGTACATTCATGTCATTGAAACGCACAGGTCTGTATCCCGGAACATTTGACCCCCTAACCAATGGCCATCTGGACATCATCCAGCGCGCCACGACGCTTGTGGACCATCTGGTCATCGGTGTTGCCATCAACCCGGGCAAAGGCCCGGCCTTCACGCTGGAAGAACGGGTTGCCATGGTCGAAGAAGAATGCGCCAAGATCGCGGGTGATACGACCATCGAAGTAAAACCTTTCCAGGCGCTTTTGGTCGACTTTGCTGAAGAAGTCGGTGCCAGTATCCTGATCCGCGGGCTGCGCGCTGTGTCTGACTTTGAATATGAATTCCAGATGGTGGGCATGAATCGTCGGTTGAAGCCTGAAGTTGAAACGGTGTTCCTGATGGCCGAGGCAAAACACCAGGCCATCGCCTCTAAATTGGTCAAAGAAATAGCCATGTTTGGCGGTGATATTGCCGACTTTGTCCCAGCAGAAATTGCCAAAAGAACCTCTGATCGCATGAAAGATCGCCTGAAATAGGACTTGAAGGAAACTCTTTAACATGCGGAAAATTAACAAATATTTATGCATCATCGGATTGATGTTGTTGCCCATGAATGCCGGGGCGGCTGATCTGTCTCTGTTGGATCAGGAAAACCTGATGATGCTGGAATTGCGCACGGGTGTTGTCGCCATTGAAATGCGTCCGGACAAAGCCCCCAATACTGTTGCACGGCTCAAGGAACTGATCCGCGCAGGATTTTACGACGGCCTGAAATTCCATCGAGTGATTGATGGATTTATGGCCCAGACGGGTGACCCCAACGGTGATGGTACGGGCGGATCAGGCCAAAGCCTCAAAAACGAATTCAATTCGATGCGCTTGATCAGAGGCCGCGCTGTGATGGCGCGCGAAGCCGATGATATCGACAGCGCAGACAGTCAATTCTTCATTATGCTGAATACCCGTCGACTTCCGGCCCAATACACCGCGTGGGGCCGCGTCGTAGACGGCATGCAGCATGTAGACCAAATCACAGTCGGTGATGAGTCCCAGAACGGTGCGGTCAGGTTTCCTGATAGTATCGTTCGGGTCTGGATAGCTGCCGACCGACCTCAATAACAATTCCCGTTCAGGAGACAATTAATGACTACGGAAAACACACTATACCTCGACCTTAAAGACGGTCGCGTTACCATCGAAATGTTTGCGGACAAGGCACCGAAACACGTTGCTCGCATTCAGGAACTTGTGCGCGAAGGCTATTATGATGGCCTGAAGTTCCATCGGGTTATTGCAGGCTTTATGGCCCAAACCGGTTGTCCCCAGGGCACTGGTACCGGTGGTTCTGGCCAAAATCTAGCCGCTGAATTCAATGACACCCAGCATTGCGTGGGCACTGTGTCCATGGCGCGTGCTGCAAGCCCTGACAGTGCTGACAGCCAATTCTTCATCTGCCTGGACGACGCGTCGCATCTTGATGGCCAGTACACCGCCTGGGGCCAGGTCACATCTGGTATGGAACACGTCTCTGCCATTAAATTGGGCGCTGGTGGCAACGGTTCTGTCGACGACCCTGACATCATTGTCGCCATGAAGATGGCCGCAGACGAATAGGGGCACTTTCCCGCTAACATCCCAGTAGCATCGAGGGTTTTCTATGGAAGTTTCGGCATTCGATTTTGACTTGCCGGAAGACAGGATCGCTTTGCGTCCGGTATCCCCTCGTGATGCCTCAAAAATGCTGGTGGTTCAGGGCGCGACCCTGACGGACAGCACGGCATCGGCCCTTACGGAGTGGTTGCAGCCTGGTGACGTGCTGGTCTTCAACGACACGCGCGTGATCCCGGCACGACTGAAGGGCGTGCGTTGTGGCGACCCAGATGGCCCGCGCCAGGACGTGGCCATAGAGGTCACCTTGCACCTGCGGGAAGAACTGAACCAATGGCGGGCGTTCGCCAAGCCTTCCAAGCGCCTGCGTGTGGGGGATCCGATCATTTTTTCCCACGATTTGGTGGCCAATGTTGTTGAAAAGCTTGATGGCGGCGAGGTCGTCCTGACGTTCAACAAAAGCGGCGGTTCGCTTGATGCCAGTATCGCCCTTGGCGGGATCATGCCACTGCCGCCCTATATCGCCAGTAAACGGGCCACAGACGACCAGGACCTGATTGACTATCAGACGGTGTACGCCGCCCATGATGGTGCTGTGGCGGCACCGACGGCGGGCTTGCACTTTACGGATGATTTGTTGGCAGCAATTGATGCAAAGGGCGTGGTCCGTGTCACGCTGACATTGCATGTGGGGGCAGGGACGTTTTTACCCATGAAGGTCGACAATACGGACGACCATCAGATGCATGCGGAATACGGCGAAATTACGCCACAGGCGGCCAGCCAGATCAATGCAGCCAGGGCGGCAGGCGGACGCATTGTTTCTGTTGGAACCACGGCATTGCGTCTGTTGGAAAGCGCGACGGGTGACGATGGAATCGTCCAGCCCTTTGCCGATCAGACCAGTATCTTCATCACACCCGGCTATCGCTTCAAAGCCGTCGACGTGCTGATGACGAACTTTCACCTACCCAAGAGCACGCTGTTCATGCTGGTGAGTGCATTCGCGGGGATGGATACGATGCAAGCCGCCTATGGCTATGCGATTGAGAACGAGTATCGCTTCTATTCTTATGGCGACACGTCGCTATTGTTTCAAAACTAGGAACACACACAAATTCGTCATTCCAGCGAAAGCTGGAATCCAGTACCTCCAGAGCATCATTTTTTGCTGGGATGACAAAGATCTTGGGTCGTGCAAATAGTTGACCAGCCTAGCTGTGCGCAGCCTCGACCATGGGTGACAGCAATTCGGGCTGTTCTTCCCAGCGGTCCTCGGTGCCGTCTCCACCGAACCAGTTTGTGTCGATGATCAGTTCGTCCACACCGCCTTCTTTGGCTTCATGGACCTTATCAACCAGTTCATCTATTGAACCATGCCAGAAGGGGACCACCCGGTCGCCAGTCTGTTCTGGTGGCTTGCGGTCAGAGCCTGGCGGAATGACCCAGCAGCGCCAGATCAGTTTGAGAGGCGGTTTGCCGAATTCCTTGGCCGCATATTCATTGTTGGCCTTGTGGGCAGCCAATGCAGTTTCCATATCCTTGCCAGCGGATTGCCAGGTATCACACAGCTCGGCCGTGCGTTTCTTGCCGGGTTCAGAACTGAAGCCACCAATGATCGGGATGCACGGGTTCCCCTCGGCATCACGCTGAATGGGCTTGGGGCTGGTAGAGGCCTCGGGGATGCTGAAGAACTCACCTTCAAACGATATCGGGTCTTCCTTCCAGCAAGCACGCAGGGCGTGGATAAATTCTGCACTGCGGCGACCCCGCGTGTGGAAGTCGACTTTGCTTTGCAGATACTCTTCCTTCGATAGCCCAAGGCCCAAACCCAAATTCAGTCTGCCGTTGGACAACACGTCCAGCGTGGCTGCCTTCTTTGCCAGCATCAGCGGTTGGTAATACCCAATGATGATCACCGATGACCCGATGCGGATACGATCTGTACAAGCTGCGGCGAAAGTCATCAGCTCCCACGGTGACAGGTCGTTAGACGCGCCGCCGATACGGTTTTCATAGAACGGCGCAAACAGCCGTTCATGCACCCACAGACAATCAAAATTGTGGGCCTCTGCTTCTTGGGAGAATGTTTTGATCGCTTGTGGATCGACGAAGTTGCCGCGCTGCGGTAGTGCTATTCCTATTTTCATGGGGCCGATTGTGGGCAAGACACGGGCCGGATGCAAGGCTTTACAGATAGATTAAGGCGTCGTATTGGGAGCCCACAATTTAAGGGATCAAGATGGCCGGTTTTTCATATTCAGTATACAACACCGATGGCGCCGCCCGACGCGGTACGATGCATACGGTGCGCGGTGATATTCAGACGCCCGCCTTTATGCCGGTGGGGACGGCGGCCACGGTCAAAGCCATGATGCCGGCCAACGTCGCCGATACAGGTGCCGAGATTATCCTGGGCAATACCTACCATTTGATGCTGCGTCCTGGGCCAGAACGCATTGCCGGGCTGGGCGGGCTGCACAAGTTCATGAACTGGGACAAGCCCATCCTGACAGATTCAGGCGGCTTTCAGGTGATGTCGCTGTCAAAACTGCGGACCATGACCGAAGAAGGCGTCGCCTTTCAGTCGCATCTGGACGGCAATAAATTCATGCTGACACCCGAACGGTCCATGGAGATCCAGCGCCTGTTGGGCAGTAACATCGTCATGACCTTTGATGAATGCACGCCTTACCCGGTCGAAAAAGATGCCGCCGCCGAAAGCATGCAGCTGTCGATGCGCTGGGCTCAGCGGTCGCGTGATGGCTTTGATACGGGCGGCCAGCACGCTGAAGACAACGCGCTGTTTGGCATCGTCCAGGGCAGCACGTATGAGGATTTGCGCGCAGAATCCTCAGCCAAGCTGATCGACATTGGTTTCGAGGGTTATGCCATCGGTGGCTTGGCTGTGGGTGAGGGGCAGGACATGATGTTCGAAGTTCTCGACTACACCGTGCCATTCCTGCCCGATGACAGGCCGCGCTACCTGATGGGTGTCGGCAAACCTGCCGACCTGGTGGGTGCCGTCATGCGCGGGGTCGACATGTTTGATTGCGTGCTGCCAACCCGGTCAGGCCGCAACGGCCAGGCCTTCACCCGGCGCGGCGCGATCAATATCAAAAATGCCCGCCATGTCGATGACCCAAGGCCACTCGATGATGCCTGCAGCTGCCCCGCCTGCACGCAATATAGCAGGGCCTATCTATCCCACGTCGTCCGGTCCAACGAAATCATCGGATCAATGCTGATGAGCTGGCACAATCTGCAGTATTACCAAGACCTTATGGCCGACATGCGCGCAGCAATCGAAGCGGGAAAGCTGATCCATTTTGCCTCTGAATTCTCTGCCCAGCAGGCAGCTGGGGATATTGAACCGGTATAGTTAGCTTGTATGGCAGTCGGGGCAGCAAGTCGCGCAACCGTCTGACTTTGCGTAGATCTTTTTTGCCGCCGTTTTCGCGGGACCACAACTGGCGTGCAAGCCAAGCGGCGTTGAGCTCTTGATTTGGGGGTAATATACACAGTCCGTTGTTTGAACTTCGTGATCGCCATTGTTCTGGGCATTATCATTTACAACATAGCGGGGCATGTGGCCGTTCCTCTTCTGAATTGGATCGGGAAACACCTACAAAAGGTAGTGCCGCGATCAAATAATACATATATAAGTAGAGTAACAGAGATATTCAATA
>SMXS01000062.1 GCA_004356955.1 Alphaproteobacteria bacterium
CAGGATGAAAATGCAGCGAGTTCCGCAGAGAGATCAGATGGGTCGGTCATGGGCAAGGAACATGTCTGACCCTGGCACACATAGGCCGTCGCTTTGCCGTCCTGCCTTGTCTTGCCCCTGGCGGGGTGCTGTAACACCAAATCGGCTTCTGAATTGACCACTTCGACAATGCGGCCGGGCAGCGAATGTTCGTTGATGGCATTCAACAGGGCTGTGGTGTCGTCGGCCGGGCGGTCCCCCATGATGATGATCTGTAAGCCTTTGGAAAGGGTATCGAAATTGTTCACAAATGTTGCGCAACCAATGGGGTTGGTGGCCACGGTTGTGGCGAAGGCGCCGATCAGCGCCTGGATGCGGGCCTGGTAGTCTGGGTCACCCGTGGCCTGAAACAGATTGTGCAAATTCTCTAACATCACGGCATTGCCGGCAGGTACGGCATTGTCTGTCACGGTCTTGGTGCGGACGATCAGGGCCTCGGCATCGTCGGCGGTGAAGAAATAGCCGCCTTCGCTACTGTCCCAAAAGCGACGGTCGAGGCTGGCCGACCAGGCACAGGCATAATCGAGGTAACGCTCATCGCTGGTTTGTTCATAAAGCGCCAGGGACGCCCGCGTCATGTGGACATAGTCATCCAGCATGCCTTCGTGCTTGGCCTGGCCCAACCGCCAGGAATGTGACAGCCGCGCATTGCGGGTGCTGTCTTCATGGCTCATATCTCGTTGAACAGCGTCAAAGGCCGTCACCGCGGTTTCAAGCCATTCTGGTTGGCGGAATATGCCGCTGAGTTTGGCCAGACTGGCGATCATCAGGCCGTTCCAGTCGGCCAACACCTTGTCGTCCCAACCGGGGTGAATACGGGTGTCACGCAGGCGTCGCAAGACGCGGCGCATGGGCTCCAACCGCTTCTCATCCATTTCGTCGGGGGGGAACGGCAGGTGTAAACGATTGAGAATATTGGCGTCTTTACCACCCTCTTGCCAGTTTCCGTGTTCTCGCACAGCGTAGGTCTGGCAAAAATAGTCGGCCTCGGTCCCCAAATACTCGGCGATCTCGGCCATCGTCCAGATATAAAACTTGCCTTCCTGGCCTTCGCTGTCGGCGTCTAATGTGGCGGCAAAGGCGCCGTTTTCGGCGACCATTTCCCGCAACAGCCACTCAACAGTTTCATGGATGCGGCGATGCAACAGGGGGTCGCGGTGGCGCTGCCAGACCAGGCCCATGATCTCGAGAATCTGGGCATTGTCGTAGAGCATCTTTTCGAAATGTGGCGCGAACCATTCTGCATCGACGGAATAGCGTGCGAAACCACCACCCAGATGATCGTAAATACCCCCTTCACACATGCGCTCCAACGTGTGTTCGGTGGCACGACCATAATCGGCAATGCCGGTTTCAAGGCGCGCCCGCCACAACAGCTCAAACACGGGAATGTTCGGGAATTTGGGAGCGCCGCCCAGGCCACCTTTGTCGACATCGATATGAGTGATCAACTGCTCGGCCGTGCTGCTGAGGCAGTCTGGCGGCAGATAGGCGTCATTGGCTGTGGCGCGGTCCGACAGGTTAAGATGTTGCAACAAAGCCCGCCGGTTTTTCTCGACAGTGTCGTTATCTGTCTGAAATACCTGGGATAACCGGGTCAGGACCGTACCAAAACCCGGACGTCCATACCGTTCATCCGGCGGAAAATAAGTGCCGCCCCAAAAAGGTTCCCCGTCCGGAGTCAAGAACATGGTCAGGGGCCAGCCGCCCTGTTGACCCAGTCCCGCCAGAGCAGATTGGTAGATGGCGTCGATATCCGGGCGTTCTTCGCGGTCGACCTTGATGTTGATGAAATGCTTGTTCATCAGGTCGGCGATTTCATCGTTTTCAAAGCTTTCATGGGCCATGACGTGGCACCAGTGGCAGGCGGCGTAACCCACCGAGAGCAAAACGGGCTTGTTGCTGTCTTTAGCGGCGGCCAGGGCTTCGGGCCCCCAGGGTCGCCAATGGACCGGGTTATCGGCGTGTTGCAGCAGGTAGGGGCTGGTTTCTTGCCCTAAAAGATTTTCGCTCATGGGTCGGCCAAGTCCTGTTTGGAAATTTAATACAATATGGCATGGCTTTTAGTAGGATGCAGCGGCAGATATAGGTTTATCTGGGCGCTTGCCCAGAAAACAGATCGGTTTCATGGTAATAGTGACAAAATATCAACAGGTTAGGAAATAATGGCCGAAGAGAGAAAAAGCTATTTTGATTGCCATGTTTTTTGCTGCGTTAACGAACGCCAGCCCGGGCACCCGCGATCATGCTGCAGCGCCAAAGGTTCGGTGGCATTGCGGGACTATATGAAGAAGAAAGGCAAGGCCCTGAAGGTCAAGCGCCTGCGGGTCAATCAATCGGGCTGCCTCGATCGATGCGAGCTGGGGCCAACCATGGTGATCTATCCCGGTGGGACCTGGTACCATTATGCGAACGAAGCCGATATAGACGAGATATTGGAACGGCATGTTATGGGCGGCGAAATTATTGAGCGTCTACTGCTCGAGCCAGACCAGACGACCTTGCCGCTGCAGGATCAGGAATAGTCCATCATGACCATCTTCGCTTTGTCGTCTGGTAAAGGGATCGCGGGTATCGCCGTGATCCGCATATCTGGACCCAAAGCAAGCGACGTGTTGACGATTTTAACCCAAAAAGACCTACCGACGCCCAGGGCGGCCAGCCTGCGGGCGCTCTATCGACAGGGCGAAGCGCAACCCATTGATCACTCGTTGGTTTTGTGGTTTCCCGCGCCCGGCAGCTTTACCGGCGAAGACATGGCAGAGCTGCACATTCATGGTGGTGTGGCGGTGATCGAGGCTGTGTTGGGAGCCATCGCTGCCATAGTCGGCTGCCACCCGGCAGAACCGGGCGAGTTTACCCGCCGGGCGTTTGAACAGGGGCGGTTGGACCTGACGGAGGCCGAAGGCATTGCCGATCTGATCGCAGCTGAGACCGAGGCACAACGATTGCAAGCCGTGCGGCAGATGGATGGCGCTCTGGGAGAGATTTATGAGGCCTGGCGAACGGATCTAATCCACGCACTGGCCTATATGGAAGCCGAGCTGGACTTTGTGGAAGAGGCTTTGCCGGAAGACCTGTTTGCCCATGTGCTGCCAACGGTGGACAAATTGATTGTATCTATGGGCGTTCACCTTAACGACAAGCACCGTGGGGAACGGCTACGCGATGGCTATCAGGTTGTTCTGTTGGGTGCGCCAAACGTCGGTAAGTCTAGTTTAATCAATGCATTAACCAACAGAGATGTAGCCATTGTTTCTGACATTGCGGGCACGACCAGAGACCTGATTGAAGTCCACCTCAACCTTGGTGGATTCCCTGTGACTTTGGTTGACACGGCAGGTCTGCGCGACGGTGGTGACGAGATTGAACAAGAAGGCGTGCGGCGTGCCCGCGACCGGGCCAGCCACGCTGATCTGAGCCTGCATTTGTACCCGGCGGGAGAGCCATGTCCCTCTGATCTGAGTGATAGCGAGATGCTGATCATTACCAAGATCGACTTGTTGGACAAAGGGGCTGAACTGCCGGGCGCATCTATTGGCATCTCTACCAAAACGGGGGTTGGTCTGGATGCCTTGCTGAAGAAGTTAGAGGAGCGGGTAGTCAAGGACATGGCCGTCCAGGAAGCGCCCGGTATCACCCGAATTCGTCATCGGAAGGCGCTGGAGGAAGCCGTTGAGCATCTAAATCGGGCAAAAAGCGGTACGGTCGACAATACGATGCCGGAACTGGTGGCCGAAGACATGCGGTTGGCTGCCCGAGCCCTGGGTCGGATTACGGGGCGTGTTGACGTAGAGGATGTGCTGGACGTCATCTTTTCTGACTTCTGCATCGGCAAATAACTGGTGGGATCAGAATTACTCAATGTTTCACATGAAACATTGCTTTGCACGGTGGCTTTCTGAACCTTTGACTCGGGGTGCACAGATCACTAGATTACGCGCCCATGACGACAGACCGAACCATACATGATGTGATCGTGATTGGTGGCGGCCACGCTGGGTGCGAGGCAGCCGCCGCTTCTGCGCGCCTGGGCGCAGCGACGTTGTTGGTGACCCACAAACTCGACACAATTGGTGAAATGTCCTGCAATCCGGCCATTGGCGGCTTGGGTAAGGGACATTTGGTCCGCGAAATTGACGCATTGGACGGTATTATGGGCCGCATTGCGGATGCCGGTGGTATTCAGTTTCGCATGCTGAACCGCAGCAAAGGCCCTGCTGTCCGTGGGCCGCGCGCGCAGGCAGATCGCAAGCTTTATCGCAATGCAATGCAGGCAGAGCTGGCTGAGACTGCCAATTTGGAAATCCTTGGGGCCGCTATTGAAGACCTCGTCATGCTGGAAACGCCGACAGGTCCCATGGTGGGCGGTGTTATCACTGCAGATGGTCGGGAAATAAAAGCGGGTCGTGTCATTCTAACCACTGGGACGTTCCTGCGGGGGATTATCCATGTCGGCGAGGATCAGCGCCCTGGCGGTCGGATTGGTGAGGCGCCCAGTAACGGGCTAAGTGTCACGCTGGGAAAGTTGAATTTTCCACTGGGGCGCTTGAAAACGGGCACGCCCGCGCGTCTTGATGGCCGTACGATTGATTGGGAGGGGCTGGACGCACAAAAACCAGATGCCCGGCCGGTACCATTTTCCTTTATGAACAACAGGATAACCAACCCACAAGTTAATTGTCATATCACCTATACAACACCGGAAACCCACCGGATTATCGAGGCGAACCTGGAACGTGCCCCTATATTCACGGGCCAGATAGAAGGCCTGGGACCGCGTTATTGTCCTTCTATCGAAGACAAGGTTGTTCGTTTTGCTGATAAATCAAAACACCAGATCTTCCTGGAACCTGAAGGATTGGACGACCACACGATTTATCCCAACGGTATCTCGACATCCCTGCCAATAGACGTCCAAAAAGAGTTTTTGAAGACAATTGGAGGCCTGGAACGCGCGGAAATGGTCCAGGCAGGCTATGCCATTGAATATGACTATGTCGATCCGCGCGCGCTAAAGCCCACGTTGGAAACTCATGAGGTGGCCGGGCTTTATTTTGCGGGCCAGATCAATGGCACGACCGGATATGAAGAGGCGGCGGCCCAGGGCCTGATGGCGGGGCTGAATGCGGCGCTGTCAGCCAGCGGTAGCGCGCCCATCGTGCTGGACCGCGCCGAATCCTATATTGGCGTGATGATCGATGATTTGATCACCCGGGGTACGCAGGAACCTTACCGGATGTTTACGTCCCGCGCTGAATATCGCCTGCGTTTACGGGCGGATAACGCTGACCAGCGCCTGACTGGGCGGGGTATGGACATTGGCTGTATCGGCTCTGATCGCATAGCAGTCTTCACGACCAAGATGGCAGAGTTGGATGCCGCCCGTGACTTTGTCCGCAAGCAGACGATGACGCCAAATGTAGGCCAAACCCATGGTTTGAAGATCAAGCAGGACGGCAAACATCGATCAATCCATGATTTGCTGGGCTATCCAGACGTAGATCTGGCTCGGTTAGCCAATATTTGGCCAGAATTGTCCGATTATTCACCCGCAGTCGCGGAACAGCTTGAAATTGACGCCCATTATGCCGGCTATATGGATCGCCAAGAGGCAGATGTCATTGCGTTCCGTAAAGATGAGGCGCTGATCTTGCCATCGACCCTCGATTATACAGCAATCGGGGGCCTGTCCGCCGAAATGCAGGAGAAACTCAAAACCACGCGCCCTGCGACCCTTGGGGCCGCAGGCCGCATTGCCGGGGTGACGCCCGCAGCGCTGACGGCCTTGTTGGGTTATGTGAAGCGGGGCGAACATCACCGCTCTGCCGCAGCCGGGCGGTCGCGAGCCTGATATGACATTTGGGGCAGTAGAATTTCAAAAACAGACCAATGTTTCACGTGAAACATTGGACAAGTTGCAGCTCTACGCTGATTTGCTGGTCAAATGGCAGAAATCAATCAATTTGGTCAGCAGATCGAGCTTGGACGATCTGTGGCACCGGCACTTTATGGATTCAGCCCAAATTGCATCGATCATTAAGGACTGTGGCATACAACAACCCATTTGCGTCGATATGGCCGTGGGCGGCGGCTTTCCCGGCCTGGTATTGGCGGCCATGGGTGTTGGGCAATGGACATTGATAGAAAGTGACACCAGAAAGTGCGTTTTTCTGAACGAAGTCGTTCGGCAGTGTGAAATTTCTGCTACTATTCGCAATGAAAGAGTCGAGAGGATCAACGACCTGCAGGCAGATATTGTTACAGCCCGCGCCTTCGCTTCTCTGGACCAATTATTGGCCTATAGCGAGCCCATTCTGAAAGAGGGGGGCATGGCAATCTTTCCGAAGGGCCAGCGTCATCAGACAGAGGTCATGGCGGCAAAAGCAGCCTGGGCTTTTGACCTTACAGAACACGATAGCGAAACAGGTAAAGACAGTAAAATACTGGTAATTCAAAAGGTTAAACGTGGCTAGTAAATTGGGGGGACAGGGCAGAATTATCGCGGTGGTGAACCAGAAGGGTGGTGTTGGCAAGACGACGACGACCATCAATCTCGCGACTGCCCTTGCGGCAACAGAACACAAAACGCTGATTATTGACCTGGACCCGCAGGGCAATGCGAGTACGGGGTTTGGTATTGGCCAGCAGGAACGCAGCGACAGTATTTATGACGTGATTTTGGGCACGCAAAGCCTGTCAGACGTGATCATTGAAACCGAAGTTCCCGGCTTGCATATCGCACCTGCAAATGTCGATCTTGCCGGCGCAGAGCTAGAACTTGTTGATCAGGAAAGACGGTCGCATCGCCTTGTTGATGCCATCGCGCAACATGATGACCCCTATGACTATGTGCTAATCGATTGCCCGCCTTCGCTGAACCTGTTGACACTAAATGCCTTAACCGTCGCCAATTCGGTTCTGGTGCCCATGCAGTGCGAGTTTTTTGCGCTTGAGGGGCTGTCCCTGTTGTTGCGGACTATCGAGCGCGTGCGCGGTGGACTGAACCCGGACCTGTCTATGGAAGGGGTCGTGCTCACCATGTATGACGGGCGTAACAATCTGGCTCAACAGGTGCAAGCAGACGTGCGCGACTATTTGGGCGACGATGTTTTTGAAACCGTGATTCCCCGCAATATCCGCCTGTCCGAGGCCCCCGGCTATGGCATGCCAGCCCTGATCTTTGATCACCAGTGTTTGGGCAGCCAAGCCTATATTGCCCTGGCGGCGGAATTATTACGAAAAAATAAAGAGTTACAGGCTGCGTAGGCCATTGATCAGATAGGAACCATCCCATGGCCAAGAAATCACCGAGCCATCCCGTGGCCAAGAAAACACAGAGCCATCCCATGGCCAAGAAAGTACAGAGCCATCCCATGGCCAGGAAAGCACAGAGTAAAAGAAAGAAGCCTTCCCGGCCCAGCGGACTGGGTCGAGGGCTGTCGGCCTTGTTGCAGGACGAAGCTGCCGCCGACATTGCCCCGACACGCAGACAGGGGACGCGCGAAGTCCCCATCGAGGCCCTGCGCCCCAACGCCTTTCAGCCGCGCACAGTATTTGATGATCAACCAATGCAGGAACTGGCAGATTCCATTCGGGAACATGGGATCATGCAGCCCATCCTGGTGCGTCCAGTGGCTGGTGATCCGAATAGTTTCGAGATTATTGCCGGGGAACGACGCTGGCGGGCGGCGCAAAAGGCGCAATTGCACCAGGTCCCGATTGTCAGTCGAAGCCTGAGCAACATTGAAGCGCTGGAACTCGCGCTGATTGAGAACATTCAGCGAGAAGACCTGTCGCCCATCGATGAAGCAAGTGGTTTCCAGCGCCTCATAGACGAATTCGGCCACCGTCAGGAAGGCATTGCAAAAACGATCGGCAAAAGCCGTTCTCACGTCGCTAACTTGTTGAGATTACTAAGCCTTCCAGACGCCGTTCAGGAAATGGTGAAACAAGGTAAGCTCAGCGCTGGTCATGCCCGGGCGCTGATCACCACCGATGACCCGGTCGCCCTGGCGAAAATTATCATCAGTCAGGGCCTTTCTGTGCGCGCCGCCGAAACATTGGCGCAACAACACAGCGCTGCCAGAAAATCACCGTCGTTGTCTGCCAGAACCAAAAAGGATGCCGATACAAGGGCGCTGGAAGAACGGGTTAGCCATCTGCTCGGCCTGTCTTTGTCAATTGATCACAAAGGCAGCAGGGGCGGCAAAGTGGTCATTAAATATAAATCACTGGAACAGCTGGACGGACTCATTGAAAAGCTATCCAGCTGATCTATCCCAATTTCCCCCTATGCGGCCTGACGCGCAGCACCGGCGAGGCGCATTAAGGCGCGGGTGCATAGGGCTTCTGCCGGCATACCGGTGGTTTTGCACATTTGTTCTGCCTCATTCACGATACGCAAGGCCTCTGCCAGGCGGCCCGCGTTCCAGCGACCCAGCAATCGACGCATCTCGGCTGCCTCGCGGGAAAATGCCGGTGGTCGCAGGCTTTTGAAGCCAGCATCCATAGACCCACCCTGTTCCGATATAGCGGCAACCAGATGCATGCGCTGCAAGCGGCGGGATACAAGCCGCAGAATACCCACCGGGTTGTCGCCCCCCTGATAGGCGGTCTGCAGCGAGGTTAGAAGCGCGGGCAATTGTCCGCTGAGCGCTGCGCTGCCCGCTTCATCAAAGGCCCTGGCCGCTGAATCGCCAATGTTTACAGAGGCTTCCTCGAGCGTAATGGGCGTATCACCGTTTCCCTTGTAGAGCGCAAGTTTTTCCAGCTCTTGGCGAGAGACCATACGATCATTGCCTAGATGATCGTTTAGATAGGC
>SMXS01000063.1 GCA_004356955.1 Alphaproteobacteria bacterium
ACCTCGATACAAATTGCTTCGCAATTCACTCGGCACGAACGTCACTAAATGGGCTCGGAACTATCTATTGCATCCTCTAACCCACGCGCTCTGCAATGGCCGCCAGCGGGGCCAACACATCGGCTGAATGGGGTGGCGGCAGATAAAATACCATCAGCCCCAGGCCAGCGTCCTTGAAGTTGCGGCAGCTTTCTTCCAGCTCATCCAATTTGTCCATATCCGCTGATTGGTGGATCGAAGTCATAATCTCTGACGGATCGCGGCCAATATCGGCACAACACGCGTGCAGTACCTTGCGTTTCTCGATAAAGCCTTCCAGATCAAAGGCGGCATAATTCCAATGTTGGGCCCACTTCGCGACACTGGGCAAGGTGCGTTTTTCGCCATTGCCGCCGATGAGGATGGGTGGATGTGGCTTCTGGATGGGCGGCGGGTTATTGCGCGCCTCGGTCAGGGTGAAATATTTGCCCGAGAAGTTGCTGACTTCCTGGGTCAACATCGAATGGATGACCTCAAGAGATTCGTCAAATCGGTCGAAGCGCTCGGTCATGGTGCCCAGATCGATGCCATAGGCGTCGCATTCTTCTTCGTTCCAACCTGCGCCCAGGCCCAACTCCAACCGACCATTGCTGATGATATCCAACGAGGCAGCCATATTGGCAATGAGCGTCGGATGGCGGTACACAACACCCGATACCAGGCAGCCAATGCGAATACGTTTTGTGGCCTGGGCCAGGGCGGTCAATGTGACCCAGGCCTCCATGCAGGGGCCCGTCGTGTCGGGCACGTTGATCGGGTAAAAATGGTCAAAATTCCACGCGGAATGGAAAACCTCCATGTCGTCCGCTGTTTGCCAGACCGACAACATGTCCAGCCAGGTCGTTTGTTGCGGTGATGTTTTGATGGCGTACAGCATGACATTCCCCCTATTTCCCCTGTCTGTGACGCTATGGATGGCCCTCTGGCGAGTCAAGGCGGCATTGATTTTTCTGGGGTGATGGAACACTATCCTCCCCCAGAAGGGTTGAGAAAAGGGTTGAGGGACCCAAAAAGGGAAAGCAGGCCATGGCTGCAGGCACATTGATCGAAAACGGCAACGTCATTGACGGGACGGGTGCACCCGCCCGCGTCGAGGCCGTGATGATGGAAGGCGACAGCATCACGGCCATGGGGGCTGATGCCATCCAGCAAGCTGATGGGCGCAATGATATCGACCGCATCGATGCCACCGGCATGACCGTGATGCCAGGCCTGATTGACGCCCACTGCCATATTACTTTTGACGAACCCACATCGAATGACGAACTGTTCAATCACCGCGACCGCGAAGGCCTGGCGGCGATCATCGCTGCGGCCAATGCCCGCAAACTATTGCTGGCCGGGGTTACCGGTATATTGGACGCTGATTCTATCTTCCTGATCGGGATCGATCTGCGCGACGCCATCGAGGCAGGCGTGGTCGAAGGGCCGCGCATGGCCACCGGCGGCAATGCTTTGGTGACCTCTGTTGGTGGCACCGCAGGTAATATGATCCCGGACGAGGGACGGCGTGGCTATGCCATGGCAGTGCGGGGCAAGGACGAAATTATTGCCGAGGTGCGCCGTGAAATCAAAGCCGGGGCGGATTGGATCAAGGTTCATGTCACCGGCCTGGTGCCGCGCCAGCGCCACAGGGGTGAAATGCGTGTCTGGTCCGATGATGAATTAGATACAGTCGTAAAGGCAGCCCACGATTTGGGTATCCCGGTTGTGGGCCATTGTCGCGGTGGCGAAAGCACGGCGGCGGCGGCCAAAGCCGGGTTTGATATGATCCTGCACGCCACTTTGATGGACGATTACGCGTTGGAAGAAGTCATCAAAGCAAAGGTGCCCCTGGTGCCGACCTTCACCTTCCAGGCCAATTTGGCTCAATGGGGTGAAAAAGTGGGGTCGGACGCGGGCCTGAAGGATATTTTTGAGCGCGAGATTGCCGAAAGTGCGGGCACTTTGCGGGCCGCCTACGATGCCGGGGTGCCGCTTTTGTGCGGGTCAGAATCAGGGTTTGCGCTGACCCCTTACGGCGAATGGCATCACCGTGAAATGGATATCTTCATCAGAGAATTTGGCCTTACCCCATTGCAGGCCATCCAGTGCGGCACCCAGGCGGGTGCCATTGCTCTGGGCCTTGAAGGCAAGGTTGGTGTCGTCGGCGAGGGTATGTTGGCCGATGTCATTGTTGTGGATGGGGACCCGGTGGCCGATATCAATGTGTTGGGCGACAAATCCAAATTGAAACATGTGTTTATCGGCGGGCGATCGGTTGACCTGTCGCGCCAGCCAGCCCCCCGTAAGCCAATTTCTGGTTGGCGGGTCAGCTCATTCGCAGATCGTATTTTAACCCAGGAAATTGCCAAGAACGGGCAGGCCGGGTGACCAGCTCGCCTATTAGCAATTACGCCCAGGCGTCCAAAACCCTGCGGCAGCGCGACCTGCGTCAGGGCCTATACGATGAAGGCGCGGTGTTGATGGACGGCGTGCTGGTGAACCTGCATGGAGACCGTCACAAAGCCCGGCGGGGACTTGAAAACAAGGTCTTCCGGCGGGACTTTTTCCGCTATTACGAGCGCGAAATATTCCCACAATCTTTGCAGCAAACCATTGATCGCTTTGTCGAAAGTAGCGGGGGCGACCTGGTCGAATTTGGCTTTCGGGCGATGATGAACCTGACCATCGACTTTGCGGGCATGGATCGCCCCGACAATAGCGACGAAGAAAACGACACATTGTTGCGGCTGCTACGGATTTTTGCTTTGGGCACAACACTGGCTCATGCCAAGGATGACCGTGAAAAGGTCAGGCAGCAGGTCCGCGATGCGCTGGCCGAATTTGATGCGCGCTTTCTGCAGCCATCAATTGCCCGCCGTCAGGCCCTGATCGACAAGTTTGATGCCGGGGACATAGACGAAGATGCGCTGCCACGCGATGTGCTGACGGTTCTGTTGCGCAATGAAGACAATATCGACCTGCCGGATGATGAGCTGTTACGCGAAATGGCGTTTTTCTTTGTGGCGGGGGCGCAGACCAGCATCCATTCGCTGGTCCATGTGATGCACGAAATTTTCGACTGGTGTTGCGGCCATCCTGAAGACGCCCACCGTATCGCAGAGGACCCGGTATTGTTGCAGCGCTGCGTCCATGAAAGCGCCCGACTGCACCCGTCCAGCCCTGTGGCCATGCGGCGCGCGGAATGCCCGGTGACCCTGCCCAATAATGAACAGGTCAATAAGGACGACCTCATTGTCATTGACCTGATGGGCGCCAATCGGGACGAAAGCGTGTTCGGTGCAGATGCGGCGCAGTTCAACCCCTATCGTAAATTGGAGGGATCGACGGCCCCCTATGGGCTGTCATTTGGTCTGGGCATGCACGCCTGTATTGGCCGCAATCTCGCCGCTGGGGTGATCCCCCACGCCGACACCAAGCCAGAAGATCACCAGTTCGGTACCATCACCCTGATTGCCCAGGCATTGTTGGCCCATGGCGTGCGGCCCGATCCGCTGCATGCACCCGAAATGGATACCAAAACAGAGCGGCCCAATTGGGGCTTGTATCCGGTGCTGATAGGCGACCTGGCATCTTGATATGAAGACCGTTGAAATTGCCAATTATAGGGATGTGCGCGCGGCCCTGTTGAACCGCAACCTTAAACAGGCCCTCTATGACGACGGCGCGGTCATCATGCAGGGTGTGCTGTTGGACCTGCACGGTAAAGAACACCGCGATCGGCGCAGCATCGAACATCGGGTCTTCCGACGCGATTTCATGCGATATTACGAAAAAGAGTTGTTTCCCAAGGTGTTGGAGGAAACGCTGGCACCCTTTTTGGCAGCAGGCAGCGGTGATCTGGTGACATTTGGCTATCAGGTCACCATGAATCTAACGGCCGATTTTGCCGGGATCGATCGCCCCTATAAAACGCCAGAGGAAACCGCATCCTTGCTGGCATTGGTCAAAAAATTCAGCGAAGGGGCGACATTGGTCCACTCGACTCGCGACAAAGATGTTGTGCGGGCAGAAGTCGAGGAAGCCCTCGTTGTTTTCGACACAGAATTCCTGCAGCCCTCGATCGCACGACGCCAGGATGCTCTGCAGCAATTGGCGGCAGGCAACATTGAAGAAGATGATTTGCCGCGCGACATCCTGACCGTGTTGTTGCGCAATCAAGATCAGGCCGATCTGTCTCCTGATTTGTTGCGGCGTGAAATCGCATTCTATCTGCAGGCCGGATCGCACAGTACGGCCAATGCAACAGTCCATGCATTGGATGACATTTTTACCTGGCTGGCGGCCCATCCTGAAGATTCAAAGGCGATGAATGCTGACCCGCTTTTTGTACAACGATGCGTGCACGAAAGCCTGCGCCTAAGACCCGCCAGCCCCGTTGCCTGGCGACAACCGATATGCCCTGTCGATTTCGGCGCAGGTGATGTCGTAGACAAAGGTGACAGAGTTGTTCTTGATCTGTCAGCGGCCAATCGCGATGTCGCTATTTATGGCCCCAGCGCCGGGACCTATGACCCGCATCGCGTGGTGCCCGAGGGTCGCGAACCCTATGGGCTGACATTCGGCGTCGGCGTGCATACCTGCTTGGGGCGCGATCTGGACGGCGGCATGATGCAAAAAGGCGATACAGACGCCGACAATCACCAATATGGCATTGTGGCGCTGCTTGTGTGGACATTGTTGCAACATGGGGTGCAATTGGACCCGGACAATCCGCCGCGCGAAGACAGGGCGACCGAGCGCGGTAATTGGGCGTCGTATCCGGTATTATTGAATAAAGTGAAAAGGTAATAAGACCATGAAACAACTGATTGTGACCGGCGCCGGCGGCGATTTAGGCGCCGCTATTGCGACCCTGGCTTCGGCCCGGGGTTATCGCGTGGGGGTGCTGGATATCTCCATGGATATGGTAACGCCCGTTGCTGACCGGCTGGACAACGCCGTGGCGTTGGAGGCCGATATAACGGATCAACAGGCCGTGGAGGCCGCCTTTGCCGCCTTTGGTGAGGTCCCCGATGTGTTGGTGAACAATGCTGGCCTGGTTCGGTTCGGGCCCCTGGTAGAGCAGTCGGTACAAGACTTTCAGGATGTAGTGAACGTTAATCTGGTGGGGACCTATATTGTGTCGCGCACAGCGGCCAATCTGATGTTGCCCAATGGCGGCGGGGCGATTGTCAATATCACGTCGATGGGCGGTATCCATCCGGC
>SMXS01000064.1 GCA_004356955.1 Alphaproteobacteria bacterium
AAGCTGCCTTCCTGATGACCATGAAAGCGGCCAGCCTGTATGACCAAGGCCAATCTTGTGGCGCCGAGGCGAATGCGGCGAAGTATCTGGCTGCCGAAGCTGGCTTTACAGCCTGTCAAAATGCCATGGCAACCCATGGTGGCTATGGTTACGCCAAGGAATTTCATGTAGAGCGCTATTTGCGGGAAATCCTGATCGGGCGCATCGCGCCCATCAGCCCGCACCTGATCCAGAATTTCATTGCAGAAAAGGTTTTGGGGCTTCCTAAATCTTACTAGGGCAAAATCCTACTGACGAAACCTCACCAGATTGTTTTCACATGTTGGTATTTCTGAATTTTCTCATCCGCCGTCAATAGCGCGTAGCCAAGCTTGCGGGCGGTTGCAACAATCATCCTGTCAGCAGGGTCTTTGTGGAAGTTCCCGGGAAGCACGACTGATGCTACGGCGATGTCGTTATCAACAGGTACAAACGTGACCTGCTCGATGCTTTCGACAGTCGTCAACCAATCTGCAATATCCATGTTTAGGGAAAGGCGACCCTTGTCGACCAACATAGCTAATTCCCATGCCGAGATTGATGAGACAATAATGTCCCTGTCATTGGACATGGCTTTGTTAATGGCCGATGTGGCGTCGGGGGACAGCAGGGGGTCACCATTTACCCACCACACCAAGGCGTGTGTATCGAGGACAATCCCGGTCATGGCTTAGGCATTATTCCAGTCATCTTCGCTCACAGGCTCCAGCGGGCTGTCATACCGTGATATTTTGCCCTGCAGACGCTCTAACGGGGGCAGGGACTTGTCCTTATATGGCTTGATTTCCAGCACTGCTTGACCTCGGTCAGTCACGATGATGGCTTTGCCAGTCCGTTCAACTTCCCGGAAATATTCCAATGCCCGCGCCTTGAACTGTGACTTTGATACTTGCTTGTTCATTGCTAATGCCTCTAGTCATATAACCATAGTCATATAGCAGTATTTTGAAGGGTATGCAAATCGCATGGTCCGCCGACAAGCCGGTTGCACAGGCGGGGGCCCTGCACTAGCATTCTGCCAACAGACAATTTCATAATAAGGAAAATACCATGGCTGATGTTGAAGAAGACGTTCCCGACTATCATCGGGCGTCGTCGCCTGCGACTACCAGGCTGCCGCAGGATGATAAGGCGAACGTGCTGGTTGTCACGCGCGGGCATCCGTTCGCTCGGGATCAGTTTTACGACATTTTCGATTCCATTTCGGAAATTCAGTATTCAATGGTCGAGCATCCCGCAGCGCAGTTCATGTTCAACCCGGAAATGGCCAAAAATTTCGACTGCTATGTTCAGTACGACATGCCGGGCATCCAGTTCGGCAATGACGAAATGTTTTACGATCCGCCCGAATTTTATAAAGAAGGCGTCCGTGCCATGGGCGAGGCTGGCTGCCCCTTCGTGATTATGCATCACACCGCAGCAGCCTGGCCGACCTGGCCCGAATGGGCAGAAATTTGCGGCGGTCACTTCCTTTATGTACCCGGCAAATCGCGCGGCGTTGACAAGCCAGATTCTGGCTACAACATCGATGTGCCTTACACGGTATCGCCGGCAATGGATCATCCCATAACAGCTGGTATTGAACCGTTTGAGATTGTCGATGAAGTGTATCTGTCAGAAGTGTTTGAAGATTCTGTCACGCCACTGTTCACCAGCAGTTGGGACTATAGCCGCGACAACTTTTACTCGGCGGCAAATGCCGTGCTGCGGGGCGAGTTGAATTCAAACGAAGGTTGGGAACACGACAAGGGCAGCAATTATGTGGGTTGGATCAAGACCTATAAAAACAGTCCCGTTGTTTACCTGCAATTTGGCGATGGTCCTGCGACTTATGAGAACCCGATCTTCCGCCGCATTCTCGCCCAGGCCATCAAATGGGCCTGCAGTGATGAAGCCAAAGTCTGGGTGGCAGAACAGAACAAGGCTGCTGCTGAATAATCAGAGCGTTCATTATTTCAAGGAAAGGGCCATCGGGAAATCGGTGGCCCTTTTTGTTACCAATCCAAATATACCCCTCAACGTTGGAGCAAGCAGTGCACAATCTCATCAATTATCGGGTCGACGGGCATATCGCGATAATAGAGCTGAACAAGCCACCCGTTAATGCGATGGATCAATCATTCATTGAGGGACTTATCGCCGCCCTGGGTGTTGCTGGTGATGATCCGCAGGTGCGGGCTGTGATCATCACAAGTGCTGTCGATAATATGTTTTGCGGCGGTATTGATCTCGAATTATCGGCCGGGGCGGGCAGTGAGGATTTTCGACAGTTGATCGAGAAACTCTATCTCGATCTCTATGATGCGCAACAAGGCATTGGCAAACCGACAATAGCAGCACTCAATGGTGCGGCGCGCGGCGGCGGCATGACCATTTCTGCTTCTTGCGATATTATAGTTGCAGAACAGCAGGTTACGTTGGGTTATCCGGAAGTGAAGGTGGGGCTTATGGCCGCCATTCACTTTGTTCACTTGCCGCGCCATATCGGGCGTTACAAGGCTTTTGAACTATTGATGACAGGCGATCCAATAGGTGCCGACGAGGCCGAGCGTCTTGGGCTTGTCAATAAAGTTGTGCCAAAGGGACAGCTGATGGAGCAAGCCCTGTTGCTGGCCAACAAGTTTGCGGCAATTTCACCCACAGTCATGCAGCATGCGCGATCTGCTTTTCTGAGCGCTAACGACCGTGACTATCGCAACGACATCGCCAAAGTTGTCGATGCTATATGCGCTCTTGCTGAAACAGAGGCGGCCCAGGAGGGCTTGCATGCCTTCATCGAAAAGCGCAAGCCAGACTGGTGATTCAAGCCTAGCCGGGTTGTTCCACCCGTGCCAAGAGCGCAGTTTCAGCTTGCGGGAATTTCCAGGCGGGCCTGTTTCTGTTTTTCAACTATCTGGGTATATTCAGGATGCTCGGTGCCCATCCAACGATCCCACCAGGTGAAATAGAGACCGAAATTGTTCTCGCCAATATCTCTGTGATGCAGATCGTGGTGAAACACATTGGTGACCCAGCCAAAGGCCTTGCTGCCGGGCATGCGGATTGGGAAAAGTTCATAACCACTATGACCTATGGCATTGCGCAAAATCATATGGGCCAGGAAGAAGAAGGCGACGAATTCGTAAGTCGGCACGAACGTGACCCAGATGGGCACAAAAAGGCCGTTGATAAAGGCCTCGCCTGGGGCAAAAGCATAGGCGGCCCAAGCGGTCGGTTTTATCGAACGATGATGTGTGTGGTGTACCCACCGAAATAAGAAGCGGTGGTGGATCAATCGGTGCGTCCAATAGAAATAGGCATCATGGGCAATGATCATGGCGATGAGGCAGATCGGTAAATACCAGGCGGGATACAAGTTGATATCTTCGTAAACCAGTGCCCAACCGCCCTGCATGCCGAAATATACGTACAGGCCATTTACGCTAAACACGAGGGCCGTCAGTATTGAATAGAAAACTTCTCGCCGTTTCTGTTCGGCGGTGGCTGGCTCGGTATGCAGATTGCGGGATCGGCCTCTTTTCGTGATGAAAAAGATCGCTGTAATCACCAAAAATACGGCGATCAGGTAGCGAATAACTTCCACGCTGAATGTTGTCAGCAGCGGTTCAAGGATCGCTTGGGCTGTTAAGTCCATGTTCTTTCATTTCTTCAAACGCCTAAACTAATCTGGGACGTACCAATTTCTTTTCAAACTATAATCTATGCCTACCACGGCACATTTTTAGCTGTCGATGCAAGGTCAGTTAAGAATAGTTAACACAGTATGTCCAGAAATGGCCGTTTTTGCGCCTGAGAGTGCAAACTGGTTCCAATTTCCATTTGAAGGCTCTAGGTTGCGAGCACAAATATTCACGCGTGCAGGAGATCACCCAATGTCTGAAAAAATTAATCGCCAATGGCTGCTGGCCGCCCGTCCCGAAGGGATGTTGAACGACGGCAATTTCAAACAAACTGAAACACCCATTCCCGAACCAGGTGAGGGTGAGTTCCTGGCCAAGACAATTTATGTTGGTGTTGAACCCGCGATGCGCGGCCAAATGCTGCCACAGTCAGCCTATGCTCAGGTCATGCAAATTGGTGACGTCATCCGCGCAGGCGGTGTTTCCCAGATCATCAAATCAAACCATCCAGATTTCGCCGTTGGCGACATGATTCAGTGCTCGCCCGGTTTCCAGGAATATATGGTCAGTGATGGCAAGATGGTGTCCAAACTGCCCGATGGTTTGAATGCTGAGGCAGTCCTCAGCGTTTTTGGTGGCACTGGCTTTACCGCCTATTACGGCATGGTCGAAACGGGCGAAGTCAAAGAAGGCGACACGGTCCTGATTTCTGGTGCGGCCGGCGCAGTTGGCAATATCGCTGGTCAGATCGCCAAGATTAAGGGTGCCTCTAAAGTTGTTGGCCTGGCGGGTACGGATGAAAAGTGCAAATGGCTGATCGACGAAATTGGGTTTGATGCGGCCATCAACTACAAAGACGATGACTATGCGGATCAGATCCGTGCAGCATTCCCAGACGGCATGAATGTGTTCTTCGATAATGTTGGTGGTGAAATCCTTGATGTTGCGCTCAACAATCTGGCGCTCAATGCCCGGGTTGTCATCTGTGGCGGGATATCGCGTTATAACAAGGACCACAAAGTGCCGGGCCCGGAAAACTACTTTAACCTTGTTTATAAGCGCGCCCGCATGGAAGGCTTTATCATTGTTGATAACCTTCATCGTGCGCAGGAATTCTCAGATGCCATGACGCCATGGCTGGAAGATGGTAGCTTGAAGTATCAGGTCGATATCATCGAAGGCTTTGAAAACCTGCCAAATGGTCTGATGCGATTGTTCACCGGCGCGAACAAAGGCAAGCAATTAATCAAGGTCAACGACCCTATCTAAAGATATACGTTGTAAGCGGCCAAACCTTTCGGGTAAAAACTGTCAGACAGCAACCGGCAAAGCGTGGAGCATAAAATGAACAAGCAATTGGAAGACTTTAATTTCTTTGACCCAGAGGTCGTGAAACATCCCTTTGAGTTCTATGAAAAACTTCGCGATGAAGCGCCTATCTATCAAATCCCTGGGACAGAAATGTACTTGGTCACGCGCTATGAAGACGTCAAGGCGATTGCTCGCAAGCACAAAATCTTTTCCAGCGAAATAAACGCCCTGATGCAGGGGATGGAGCCTGACCCCGAAGTGGTGGCGATTATGGAAAAGGGCTATCCGACCGTTGCCACCATGCTGACCAAGGATGCGCCAGGCCATAACCGCTATCGCGCAATCGTGAACCCCGCGTTTGCAGAAGGCCGCATCAAGAAGATGACGGAAAAGATGGCTGAAATCGTCAATGAATTGATGGATAAGCTGCCTCAAAGTGGCTATGTCGATTTCTTCCACGAATTTTGTGTTCATTTGCCTGTATGGGTTATCGCCGATGCGCTGGGTGTACCCCGGTCAGATCTGGACAAATTCAAATATTGGTCAGACTGCGCCGTTTCAGCCATTTCGGGCATGGCATCCAAGGAAGACAGCATCCGCAATGCTGAATCCCAACTGGAGTATCAGCTATACTTCGCCGACATGATCGAACATCGCCGAGAAAATCCGGGTGATGACGTCGTGTCAATTCTGGTGAACTCTGAAGTGGAGGAAGAACCCCTCGACGTTGCAGAAATGTTGTCGATGATCCAACAGATCCTGGTGGCCGGCAACGAAACAACAACCGCTACATTGGCTGCCGGTATGGTTCACCTGATCCAGCGTCCCGATGTGTTGGAACGTTTGCGCAAGGAACCAGACCTGATCCCGATTTTTGTCGAGGAACTTTTGCGCCTCGAAACCCCTTCGGCGGGTATGTGGCGTTTCGTTTTGGAAGATACTGAAATCAACGGCGTCAAAATGGCCAAAGGGGCCACAGCAATGATCCGCTGGGCATCTGGCAACCGTGATGAAAAAATCTTCGAAGACGCCGAAAACATCGATCTTGATCGTACGAATACTGACAAGCACATGGCCTTTGGCTATGGCATCCATGCTTGCCTGGGTGTGCATCTTTCGCGTCAGGAACTGAATGTCGCTTTTGGCATCATCATCAAACGGATGAAAAGCTGGAAACTGGCCGAAGATCATCAGGAACTGGTCTACGTTCCGTCGGTCTTGCTGCGTGGTCTAGGCGAATTGCACCTGGAAATCGAAATGGCATAACTGCTTTTTCAGCGACGGTAATTGCAGCCCGCTTCGGAAACGAAGCGGGCTGTTGCTTTTGGACTTGCAAACATCTCACTAGCCCCCGACAATCCGCGAAACGGATTAGGGGAAAGTATGTGAAGCCATTCAGTATAGGGGATATTCGGGTCGACCGGATTGTCGAGCGGGATGGCCCCTTTGGCCTGTTGAGTGGGTTGGTGCCCGACGCCAATGAACAGGCCCTGCGCCCCTATTACGATTGGCTGACGCCCAACTACCTCGATCCAGAGTCGTTCTGGATGTATATGAGCGTGAATTCCTACCTGATCCGAACAAGCCGCTACAATATTCTGGTCGATACATGCGGTGGTAATCACAAAGAGCGACCAAACTCGCCTGCGTTCCATCAAAAGGAAACACCCTGGCTGGCCAATTTGGCTGCCGCTGGCGTTGGTGTTGAAGACATCGACTTCGTCATGTGCACCCATCTGCATGTCGACCACACCGGTTGGAATACAAAGTTGGAGGATGGGCGTTGGGTGCCGACATTCCCCAATGCACGCTATCTGTTCGACAAGACAGAGTTGGACCACTGGGATGCACATTCCGCCGACCATGACGGTGACCATCTGCAGGTTTACCAGGACAGTGTATTGCCTGTGGTCGAGGCGGGCAGGGTGGACCTCGTCGCCAATGACTTTGAAATCGACACAGGGCTGGTGATCGAACCGTTACCAGGCCACACACCAGGCCATCGCGGCATCAACGCGGCCAGTAATGGACAGACTGCCTTGTTCACAGGTGACTGCCTGCATCACCCCAGCCAAATTATCTTTCCCGAGTGGAACAGCGGTTTCTGCGAAGACCCAGTACAATCGGCGACAACCCGCCGGTCTGTGCTGGAGCGACTGGTCGATACAGATACTTTAATAATCCCTGCGCACTTTGTTGACCCAGGATACGGTCATATTATCTCTACCAAGGTCGGGGATGGCAACGGGTTCGGCTTTCGGCCCATTCTCGACTAAAATTCGACTAGTAAAAGGACGCGTAACACATGCCATATTTTCCCGAGATCACCACCCTTGCAGAAATTACCCGGTTTCATGCAGCGCGCAATCCGGACCAAACAGCGATCATCTTTAATGACGAGGCAACCAGCTATGCGCAGTTGGATGTGCTGACAAGCAAGGTGGCCAATGGGTTGGTTGCCGAGGGTATCCCCCCGCAATCTCGCATTGCCTATCTCGGCAAAAATTCCACGGCCTATATTGAGCTGATGCTGGGCTGTGCCAAGGCCAATTGCGCGATCGTTGGCGTGAATTGGCGACTTGCTGCCCCAGAGGTTGAATATATCGCCAATGATGCCGAGGCCACGGTATTTTTCGTTGACGAGGAATTTTTCCCCATTATCGACAAAATCCGTGATCAGCTAAAGACAGTGAAGAAGATCATCACCCTGTCCGGCAATCGGGATGAGTGGGAGGACTACGCCACCTGGCGCGACAGCCAGAGCGATACTGACCCCATGATCCCCATCGACTATGAAGACGTCGCGCTGCAGATGTACACGTCGGGCACCACAGGCAAGCCAAAGGGCGTGCAGATGACCCATCGGGGCTTTTTGGCCCTTGCGCCAGGCTTCTCTGATACAGGCAAGTGGAACGAATGGGATGACAGTGACGTCTCGTTGATACCGATGCCGGTGTTCCATATTGGTGGGACGGGGTGGGTTTTTCAGAGCCTCTATAATGGCTGCGCTGGCGTCATCATGCCTGTGGCAGATGCGGGCGATATACTTGAATACATAGAAAAATATAAGATTACCAAAGTGTTCGTCGTGCCGGCAGTGCTTCAGTTCTTGCTGGCGCACGAAAACGCGGCAACAACAGATGTATCATCAATGAAAGTCATCCTTTATGGCGCATCGCCCATTCCCGAGGCCGTGCTGGTTGGGTCTATGGAACTGTTCCCCAACAGCAGCTTCGTCCAGCTTTATGGCATGACCGAAACCAATGGGTCGGTCACCTATCTGCCGCCGGAAGAACATGTCGTCGGCAACGAGCGCCTGAAAAGCTGCGGTAAACCGTTCGAAGGCTGCGAAATCAAAATCGTCGATAGCGATGGCAATGAAGTCCCAGCCCGCGAAGTTGGCGAGATTGTTGTCAAGTCTGATGCGCTGATGAAAGGATATTGGAACCTGGACGAGGCAACGGAACAAGCTGTGCGGGATGGCTGGTACTATTCTGGTGATGCGGGCTATCTTGATGAAGGCGGGTTTTTGTACATCCACGATCGCCTCAAAGACATGATCGTCTCTGGTGGCGAAAACATCTATCCGGCCGAAGTCGAAAGCGCACTGTCCCTGCATGACAGTGTTGCCGATATTGCCGTTATTGGCGTGCCGAGTGAACGCTGGGGCGAAGAAGTCAAAGCGCTGATCGTCAAGGCACCGGGTACGGACCCCGACCCAGCAGAGCTGATGGCCTTTGCCCGAGAGCGTATTGCGGGTTTCAAGGTCCCCAAAAGCATCGAATTTCTGGAGGAACTGCCCCGCAATCCATCGGGCAAATTAATGAAGCGTGACCTGCGCGAGCCATATTGGGAAGGCCACGAAAGTAGGGTAGTATAGCAACAGCGCCATTTTCTGCGCGCGTGCTGAAAAAATGCGTAAAAGTGGCGGATTGTATTGGTATTTGGGGGGCGCACTGAGTAGAGTGTCTCCAAATTGAACAATGACCCGAGCAGTATACGCGGTAAATTGCAGCTGATTTCGGGTAAGCAGACGAAGCCCCCACATTTGTGGATAACAGGTGTGGCTTAAGGAGAATGAGATTGTCTGAAGAGAAGAAAGTGGAATTTAAACACGCCACTTATGAAATTGTAGCCCCCGGCGTTGCAAAGATCATGCAGGCCCGGCCGGAGGCTCGCAATGCCCAGAACGCGCAACTTACTTATGATCTGAACGACTGTTTTGATCTGGCTGCCCAAGATGAAAAAGTCAAAGTCGTTTTGCTAGGCGGCGAGGGACCTCATTTTTCATCCGGTCATGACCTGCGGGGGTTTGGCCCGCCGTTCCCACAGCGGGATTTTAAGCTGGTCAATACCTGGGGCATGGTTCGCGAAGGTGGTGTACACTCACGCTATTCGTTCGAACAAGAAGTTTTCATGGGCATGTGCCAGCGCTGGCGCGATATGCCAAAGCCAACGATTGCGATGGTCCAGGGCAAGTGCATTGCTGGCGGCCTAATGCTAGCGTGGGTGTGCGACATCATTATCGCCAGTGACGATGCAACATTTGTCGATCCCGTGGTTGCCATGGGTGTATTGGGCGTCGAATACTTCAATCACCCCTATGAGCTTGGTATCCGCAAGGCCAAAGAGCATTTGTTCACCGGCGATTGGTGGGACGCCGAAGAAGCCCATCGCCTGGGCATGGTGAACCAAGTAGTTAAACGCGATAATCTGGAAGACTTCAGCCTGGAAATGGCCAAGAAGATTGCCGAGCGCCCCATGTTTGCGCTGAAGATGGCCAAGAAGGCTGTCAATATTGCACAGGACAATATGGGCCATCGTGCGACACAGGAAACATCACTGGCGTTGCACCACATGTGCCACGCCCATAATGCGGAAGTTGAAATGATGGCTGTCCGACAAGAGGGCATGCCAGAAAAGTTCCGCAAACCAAAAGAAGCCGCTGAGTAGCCTTAGCCAAAAGTTAATCAGCCAATATTCGAGGCCGGCCGACAGTGATTTAGGCCAGGCCAAAGAAGAGAACCGAAGGGGAAGTTAAGATGGTTGCCATTACCCGCGTTACAGAGAGCGTTCAAACGCCCGCTGAAAAAGCCAATGACCCAGATATGGGCAGTGAAATTATTCCCAAGGAGCGCTATATCTCCAAGGATTTCATGGACAAGGAATGGGACAAAATGTGGACCAAGATCTGGTTGGTCATGTGTCGCGAAGACCAGATCCCCGAAATTGGCGACTACATTACAACTGAAATCGGCAAAGAATCCCTGCTGATCACCCGTGGTGATGATGGCGAAGTCCACGCGATGTACAATGTCTGTCAGCATCGCGGCAACCAGGTAAAATTCGACAAGATGGGCAGCGCCAAGACACTGCGTTGCGCCTATCACATGTGGGAATATGACCTCAGCGGTAAGCTGATCACTGTCCCGGATGAAGAAGACTTCGAACAGGGTTGTGACAAGGACAAATTGTCACTGCGCACCGTCAAAGCTGACACCTGGGGTGGCTTCGTGTGGGTCAGCCTCGATCCAAACAGCGTTCCACTGACTGATTTCCTGGGCATGGTGCCGCAACATCTTGACCCTTACCGTTTTGAAGACATGGCCATGGTCATGAACCAGACGGTCGAGTGGGATTGCAACTGGAAGACGTCGGTTGACGCGTTCAACGAAGTTTACCATGTGCAGTCCATCCACCCGGAACTGGCCTACAGCATTGATGATGTCGATGTGCAGATCGATCTTTACGAACTCCACAATCGCTATCTGGTGCCATTCCAAACCTACAGTCCACGCCTGGGTGTAGAGCTGGAAGAAGTGCCTGAAGCCATTGCTATGCCTATGCAGGCTATGGGCATGAACCCTGAAGACTATAAGGGCAAGGTCGCCGACATTCGCGTTGATATGCAAAAATTCAAGCGCAAGAATGAAAAGTCTCTGGGCCGTGATTATTCGATGTTCAACGATGACCAGCTGACGGATGATTACCATTACAACATCTTCCCGAACCTGACCCTGAACGTCCATTCTGACAATATGATGCTCTTCATTCAGCGTCCGCATCCGACCGACCCCAACAAGATGTTGTTCGATATGCAGATGTTCGTGCAGTTGCCAGATGGTACAGACAACCCACCACCTGCAGATCATGAACAGTTCAAGCATGGTGAGCGGTCCCTGGGACTGGTGCTGGATCAGGATTCAGTGAACCTGCCACATGTGCAGATTGGCCTGAATTCCGACGCCTATGATGGCTACCATATTTCCGGGCAGGAACGTCGCATCCGTCACATGCATGTTGGTTTGATGGACTATATCAACGGGAAGTACGCCACCGACGCCTAAAGGGCCTGCTTGGTTCATGAGCGATAATTCAGATTTGGAATTCGTATTTGTTGCCCGCGTGGATGATGTCCCCGCGGGCAAAAATCGTTGTTTCGAAGTCGAAGGCCGCGGCGTGCTGCTTTGCGCTTTTCACAGCGGCATGAAAGCGGTCGAGAATATCTGCCCGCACGAAAAAATATCGCTGGAAGGCGGGCGACTGCGCGGCGCTGGAAAAATTGTTTGCCCGCATCATGGGTCTAACTTCGATGTTGATGACGATGGCAAGGCCCTGGGGGCACCAGCGGTCCTGCCAATCACCGTCTTCCCTGTGAGGGTTGAAGATGGCAATGTATACGTCCAATTAGTGACAGCCAAAAGGGGACCGGATAATCCCTTTGCCATTCCGGGCGTCAAACTCAATTTCTAACTATTCAGGCCTGGTGGATTAGGGGCCAACAACCTTCAGGGGACCAACCATGTCAAAGGCACCTTTTCGTTTTTACCTCGTCGCTGCGGGCAAATATCACAATATCGACTTTGCCCGATTAGAGCTTTTGAAGATAATCGCCGAGGATGACCGCTATCGCGTGCAGGTCGGTGACGACTATTCCAATATAGAGGCCATTCAGGCCGCCGACGTGTTGATTACCTATACCTGCGACGTCATTCCCACCGAAGAAGAGCAGGACGGTCTGCAAGAGTTCCTGAACAGTGGCAAAAAGTGGTTTGCCTTGCATGGCACGAACTCAATTCTGCGCTTTTTGGACGACGGGAAGGTAGATACGCCTAATGAAGCCCCCAGATTCATGGAAATGCTGGGCAGCCAGTTCGCCGCGCATCCGCCCATCATGCCTTATACGGTGCACGTGACACCGGGGCAGGAAGATCATCCCCTGGTTAAGGGCATTGAACCGTTCGAAGTCGATGACGAACTGTATTGCTGTAACTATTTTGGTGAGAATACGGCCTACATCCAAACCGAATGGAATGGCACCTGTGAGGGCTTTACCGATGAAGACTGGACCGATGAGGCCAAAGGCACGCATCTGGTGTTCTACACGCATCCTTACGGGGCGGGCGAGGTCTTGTACCTGACGCTTGGTCATTGCCGTGGCAAGTACGACATGCAGCCGATGATCGAAGAATATCCAGTCATCGAAGAAGGCGCCTGGAAGCATCCGGCTTTTTACGAGCTTATTCGCCGCGGCTTGAAACATTGCATTGGCGAACTGTAATAGACGTTGCAGTTCAAAGATCTATCGGCGCTTCTTAATCCATCGACTATTGCCATTGTCGGGGCATCTTCCAATCCATTAAAGGTTGGGGGACGGCCAATTACCGCCCTGCGCGACGCCGGGTTCGCGGGCAGAATTGTCCCCGTGAACGCCCATCGAGCAGAAGTACAGGGCCTGGCAGCCAGCCCCACTTTATCAGCCTATGAAGGCCAGATAGACCTCGCCATTGTGGCCGCGCCTGCCGCTGGTGTTGTCGACATCGTAATTGATGGTATCTCGGCTGGGGTCAAAGCCTTTGTCATCTTTACGTCAGGTTTTGCCGAACAGGACGAAGCCGGAGCCGAAGAACAGGCAAAGCTGTCTGCGCTGGCCCAGGAACACGACGTGGCAATCCTGGGTCCCAATTGCCTTGGTGCTATCAACACCGCCAACGGTATGACCGCAACCTTTACGACGGCCCTGGAGCGCAACGAATGGGCTGAAGGTGCCCGATTACAGGGTGCGTTTGGCATTGTCAGCCAAAGTGGCGCCTTGGCAGCGTGGTGGTTGGCGTTGGCCGTCAATGCAGGCATTGGCATCTCGTCCTGGCTGACAACGGGCAATGAGTGCGATGTCGACGTCGCCGACGGGCTTGCGGCTCTGGCATTGGACCCTGCGACCAAAGTCATTGGACTGTATGCAGAAGGCGTTCGGGACCGCACCAAATTCGACGCCGCGGCCAAATTGGCCAAACAGAACGGCAAGATGGTCATTGCCATAAAGGCGGGCCAGACAGATGCTGGGGCCAAAGCGGCGGCGGCCCACACAGGCGCAGACTCCCAAATGACAGAAGCCGAAATCGACAAGTGGTTTGGCGATCTGGGTATTATCCGTGCCAAATCGATGTCTGCGGCCCTCAATACAGCCAAGGTCGCTTTGGCTTATCCCGACCTGAAGCCCTTCAAGCGTCTGGGGATCATCACAACGTCTGGCGGGGCAGGGGTCCTTATTGCCGATGATGCCAGTCGCAAGGGATTTGACCTTTCCGATTTCTCGCCAGATATGCAGCCCAAGTTGCAAGCGTTACTGCCGCCTTTCGTGGGCCCGCGCAATCCGCTGGACGTAACCGCCGGTGTTGTCGGTAACCCACAGACCTTTGCCGATTTATGTGACCTGTTGGGTGATCATGACGAACACGACTTCTATCTGATCGCCACTGGCCTGCTTTACAGCGTTTCTGGTGCCATGATCGACGGCATAAAGAAAGGCCTGCAGGCTAAAGGCAAACCTGCAGGCGTTATCTGGGTTGGGGCCTCGACCAAACTTAGCCGGTCACTGGAAGACGAAGGCATCCCCGTCTTCAAAGATCTGCCAGAGGCAATCGAGGCATTGAGTGGTTGGGTTAAACCCTAATCACCCGCCATCTGACGCTGGAATTCACCCAGGTCGAAATAGTCCCGCCATTCGGTGATTTCACCATTAACAACCTTGAAAACCCCCATCAGCGGGATTTCCAGCTTGCGACCATCGGCATAATAAAAGCAGTCGGTGCGCTCGGTCAGGACCGTGTCACCGTTCTCGGCAATGGCATGCAGCTTCCAGTCGATGCTTTCGCAATCACCCATGGCGGCCAAAAACGCGCGTGACGCTTCACGTCCCTTGATGGGGTCCATGGGGATGTTGTGATAATCCACATCCTCTGACAGCATATCGCAGGCTTCATTGATTTCTTTCGCATTCCAATGCGCCAGGAACTTTTCGACGATTTCTTGTGCAACACCCATAATGGTCTCCCTAAGACTTTGATCGGCCGACTATTCAGCCGTTGTGTGCTGAGAGTCATAGCATGAAAAAGTGATCGATAAAGCCCGTGTCATGGGGGAAAAGACATTGCACCCAACACCGCGTGGGGTAAGCTGGGGCCAATCAAATGACCAGTTACAAGGAAGCACAATCACATGAAAGCGGCCGTATTCTATAAGGGTGGGGAACCACTCAAGATCGAGACTGTTGACGACCCCACGCCCGAGGCAACAGAAGTTGTCATCGAGGTAAAGCATTGCGGCATTTGCGGTACCGATTTGCACGCCACGGAAGGACACGCGCCTGCGTCCGAGCAGGGCGTGATTATGGGCCATGAATTTGCCGGCGAGATTGTCGCTATGGGCAAGGACGCCCCCGCAGGCTGGAAGATGGGGGATCGCCTGACATCGTTGCCGATGCTGGGTTGTGGCAAGTGCGTGCCATGCCTGACAGGCAAGCCCTGGACCTGTTCCGAACGGCGCATTCTGGGTGGCGAAGTCCCCGGTGGCTTTGCCCAGTTTGTGAAGGTTGATCTGAACCAGGCCATCAAACTGCCCGAGTCTGTCAATTGGAAAGAGGGTGCCCTGGTCGAGCCCTTATCGATTGGCCTGCATGGGGTGCGCCGTGCCGGCAATATGGAAGGCAAGAATGTCCTGATCGTCGGTGGTGGCCCCATTGGTGTGGCAACCGCCCTGTGGGTGAAGTTCTTTGGTGCCCGAAAAGTCGTGGTATCTGAGCTGGACCCCGGACGTGCCCAAATGAGCCTGAAATATGGCGCAACGGACCTGATAGACGCCAATGGCGATGTCGGTGCCCAATTCACTGAAATCTGTGGCAGCCCGCCTGACTTCATATTCGAATGCGTTGGCGTGCCTGGCATGATCATGAGTTGTCTGGCCATTGCGCCGCATCGATGCACCGTTGTCGTTGTCGGTTTTTGCACCCAGCCAGACACGATTTTTCCAGCATTGGCCATGGCCAACGAAATCACCATGAAGTTCGTGATTGCGTGGGAAAAACAGGACTTCCAGTTCGTCGTGGATATGATTGCGTCAGACCGCATCAATGTCGAAGGGCTGGTGACAGATATTGTTTCGTTTGACCAGTTCCCCACGGCGTTTGAGGCGCTGCGTAAACCTGACGATCAGGTCAAAATCCTGCTCGATCCCTTTGCATAGAGGGAAAGACTGAGCATGCGGCCAAATCGGCTCTGGGATATTTGGGCAGCGGGGCGGGCGGCCAGTAATTGTTGGCTGAACATCCCCAGCCCCTATGTGGCCGAGCTGATCGCACATCAGGGTTGGGACAGCATCACCATCGACCTGCAACACGGAATGATCGGCATGAAAGACGCCTATGCCATGCTGACGGCGATCTCTACCACGGATTGTGTGCCGCTGGTCCGCGTGCCGTGGAACGAACCTGCGTCGATCATGCAGGCCCTGGACGCGGGTGCCTATGGCATCATCGCTCCCATGATCAACAGTCGTGAAGAATGCGAGGCCTTTGTCGGCGCCTGTCGCTATGCGCCAGACGGATATCGCAGCGTCGGCCCAAATCGGGCGGTGCTGTATGGCGGGTCTGATTATCTCGACAAGGCCAACAGAACAGTCCTGACCATCGCCATGATTGAAACTGTTGAAGCCTTGGCAGCGTTAGAAGAAATCTGCACGACACCAGGCTTGGACGCTGTCCTGGTCGGCCCATCAGACCTGGGCCTTTCCATGGGTCGTGAGGCCAAAAGCAATCAGACGGATCCCGAAGTGGTCAAAGCCATCGACCACATTCTTGAGATCGCCAAAGGCGCCGGAAGAAAGACAGCGATTTTCAATTCCAACGTCGATTATGCCAAGCAGATGGCCGCAAAGGGATTTGATCTGGTCACCGTGGCATCCGACACGGGGATGATTAAATCAGGGGCAGGGCTGGTGCGGGAAATGAGAGGATAAGGAAGAGTTGCCATTGCCTGCACTCGTCATCACTGCATAAAAAAAGGGGCAGCCGAAGCCACCCCTTGATTGTTCATTGATGTAGAACAATCTACATCGACAGCAAAATCTTGGCCATCACATCCTTCTGGATTTCATTAGAGCCGCCATAGATGGTGGCTGCACGGCCATACAGGAAGTCTTCGTTGCCGCCGGTGAATTCGGGCATGCCGATCGGTGGCTCGTTGACGCCGTCCATATCCCTAAAGCCATTGTAGGGCAGGCTGTAATAGGCGGCCATCTCAAGGAACAGCTCGCTCATGCTTTGCTGCAATTCCGTGGCTTTGATCTTCAGGCCGCTGGCCTCGGATCCTGGCGCGAAGGCAGACTGTTGGCCGGCAAGGTAACGCAGCTCGGTATATTCCAGGGCGTTCAGCGCAATTTCAGCATGCGCCATTTTTTCCTGGTATGTCCGGCTGTCAGCAAGTGTCTCGCCTTCCATGCCTGTGGCTTTGGCCAGCTTGTTCAGGCGGGCCAGTTGGCGTTTTTTGCCGCCGATCTGGGCAATGCCATTGCGTTCGTTGACCAGCAGGAACTTGGCATAGGTCCAGCCTTTGTTCTCTTCGCCGATGCGATTGGCCTTGGGCACACGAACATCGGTGAAGAACACCTGGTTCACATGGTGGCCACCATCGATCATGGTAATGCGAGAGACTTCGATACCGGGTAAATCCATGGGGATCAGCAGGAACGAAATACCTTCCTGGCGTTTGCCTTCGGTACTGGTGCGGACGAGGCAGAAAATCCAGTCGGCAATATGGGCACCTGATGTCCAGATTTTGGAGCCATTGACGATATAGTCATCGCCATCGCTGATCGCCGCCATCTTGAGGGATGCCAGATCAGAGCCAGAACCAGGTTCTGAATATCCCTGGCACCACCACACATCACTATTCAGGATGCCGGGCAGATGCTCGGCTTTCTGTTCTTCATTGCCAAAGGTGTAGATAACCGGTCCACACATGGTCAGGCCAAATGGGTTCAGGGCAGGTGCCCCGGCTGCTGCCAGTTCGTTTGCGAAAATGTACTTCTGGGCTGCTGTCCATTCCGTGCCGCCATATTCCTTGGGCCATGAAGGGGCAATCCAGCCCTTGTCATGCAAGATTTTTTGCCAACGGATGGTCTGTTCTTTGACAATGCCCGTACCGTTCATCACGCCATCGCGGATGTCTTCGGGTAGATTGCTGCCAACCCACTCACGGACTTCCGTCTGGAAGGCCAGTTCTTCGCCATCGAATTCGAGATTCATGCTATTTCCCCGTTTACTCTGTACTATGCAGCGTTGCTGAAACGTTTCAGGTGGTGATCAGTGTTGCCCAACAGCACGTCAATCATGGTCAGACGTTTGAAGTAGTGGCCGACAGACAGCTCGTCGGTCATGCCCATGCCACCATGCAGTTGAACGGCCTGTTGACCGACAAATTTGCCGCTTTTGCCAATCTGTACTTTAGCACCAGAAACGGCTTTGCGCGCCTCGACAGGATCATCAGAATGAACCTTGAGCGCGGCAACAAGTGCCAGCGACTTGGCTTGCTCGTATTCCATCATCATGTCAGCCATGCGATGGCGCAGAACCTGGAATTGCGAGATCGGCTGACCGAATTGTTGGCGGGTTTTGCAATATTCAACGGTGGTATCAACCAGTACTTTCATGGCGCCAACAGCCTCGGCACACAGAGCAGTAATGGCTTCATCGGTTGCTTTTTCCAAAAGGGCATGACCTTCGCCCTCGACACCGATCAAAGCGTCAGCATCGACCGAGACATTTTCCAGGATAATCTCAGCAGCGCGGGATCCATCAACGGTTGGGTAACCGCGGCGCTCGACACCCGGCGCGTTCCCATCAACAATGAACAGGCTGATGCCACTTTCATCACGACGATCACCGGACGTCCGCGCGCTAACGATCAATTTGTCGGCGGTTTCGCCGTGTAGAACAACAGACTTGTGGCCGTTTAGGGTCCAACCATCGCCAGATTTCGTCGCCGTCGTGGTGACGTCAAACAGGTCATAGCGGGATTGTGGCTCGGCATAGGCAACACTCATCAAGAGATTACCTTCCATGATCGGTTCGATCAGAGCGCATTCGTCAAGTTGACGGAGAACGCCACCGGCCAGCATGATCGTGGAAAAATACGGTTCCATAACCAGGCCTTTGCCGAATGATTCCATCAGGACCATCGTGTCAACAGGCGTGCCGCCAAGGCCACCTTGTTCTTCAGAAAAAGGCAGGTGTAGCCAGCCGAGTTCAGCAAACTGCTTCCAATAGTCGCGGCTGAAGCCATCTTCTGTGTCACGGACGGTCCGCAGGTTTTCTACCCCACAATTATCTGCAACAAAACGCTCGGCGCTGTCGCGCAGCATGTTCTGTTCATCCGAAAAGGAAAGGTCCATCGGGAAGTCCTCTTATTTCTACGGCTTGTTAATCGGCCGGTGTTTACATCAGTATTCAGAAGTGTTTTGCGTCATTTTCCTTAGGCTGGCAAGCGGTTCTGTTACCAGGTGGTCCGGAACCGAAATTCTAAATGTCACCGAACTGTCACAAAGTCCTGATAAGAGGCTAAATAGAGTGTAACCACAGCGAGACTTTGCCCCATGGCTGACAATAGCAGACATAGGTCTAACCTGATAATATCGGCGCTTATGCCAATAGGATTTGCTGTTGTGCTATATGCTTCGGGCTTCGCTCCTCTGTGGCTTTGCGGGCTGTTTGCACTGGGATCTGTTCCCTCGACAGTCAAACTATTTGTCGGACCCGCACAGGCAGACAATCCAACACAGGGCGTCGCCCAGATAACGGGCATCGATAGTGTTGCACCTGCCATCATCGATTCGCTGCCCGATGCGCTACTGGCTATTGATCAAAACCGGATAGTCGTTGAATCCAACAAAATGGCCCGCGAGTTATTGGGTAACGGATTAAGAGGCCGAGACGTTGCACTAAGCCTTACCCAACCAGACGTATCAGCTGCCATTGATGAAGCCCTGGATAAAGAAAAACTGGGAACCACCGATCTCTCCATGCCAGGTCCTGGTGAGCGTTTCTTGACCTTACAGATCATTCCATTTGCCATTTTGGCTGACAGAGACACCAGGCCATACCTTAGCGAAGACATGGCTGGCGGTGCCATTCTGGTGCTACACGATGTTACGGCTCAGCGAAAATCAGAGCAGTTACGTGCAGACTTTGTCGCAAATGCCAGCCACGAACTCCGGACACCCCTGGCCAGCCTTGTCGGATTTATCGAAACATTGCAAACATCAGCAGCAGATGACCCGGTCGCACGAGAGCGCTTTTTGGATATTATGGCGCGAGAATCGGGACGCATGTCGAGACTGATTGATGATTTGCTGTCTTTGTCCCGCATCGAAATGGACGAGCATATTCAGCCTACCGGCACAGTTCGTCTCGATCAGGTTCTCAGTTCAGTATGCGAAGTGTTGGAAAGCAGAGCCGCTGATCGGGATATGTCGTTGCACATAGATCTTGGTGCAGACTTACCTTCCGTCCGGGGTGATCTGGATCAGCTCATGCAGGTATTTCAAAACCTGCTCGATAATGCCATCAAATATGGCGATGAAGGCACCCAGGTGTGCGTATCATCAAAAATTCTCGATGCCTCGAAAACCGAGGGCCAGCCGAGCGTTGTCATCAGTGTGCAAAACCAAGGGGACGTTATCCCTCGGGAAATGCTGCCGCGGCTGACGGACAGGTTTTACCGGGTTGATAGTGCCCGGTCGCGCTCGCTCGACAGCACCGGTCTGGGACTTGCCATCGTCAAACATATTGTCAATCGCCATCGTGGCAGCTTTGCCGTGGCAAGCGACGACATCAACGGTACGGTCATATCAGTTGGCTTGCCCATAATTACTGAATAAAAAGCTTGATGGTTTACCTAAACCAACAGACAAATAAGGGTGTTTGCAGGAGTATCTGAATTGAAGGCCACTATCCTTCTAGTTGAAGACGATGCCAATCTGGTCGAGCTGATCCGGTATAATCTGGAGGCTGAAGACTTCGATGTCTCCGTTGCCACGGATGGCGAAGAGGCGCTGTTGCGCATCAAAGAGCACTTGCCCGACCTGGTGCTGCTGGATTGGATGTTGCCGAATGTTTCTGGCATTGAAATCTGCCGCCAGATTCGCCAAGGCAGCGATACCAGCAGCCTACCCGTGATTATGATCACGGCGCGCAGCGAGGAAAACGATCTGGTGAGGGGGCTGGAAACTGGTGCCGATGACTACATCACCAAGCCATTTTCGCCGCGTCAATTGATCGCCCGCATTAAGGCTGTGCTGCGTCGCGTCCGCCCCGAGATTGGCACTGAAGTGTTGGAATTCGAAGACATCGTCCTCAATACAGCAGAATTTCGTGTCAGCAGAAATGGTCGTGCGGTCAAATTAGGGCCCACCGAATTTAAACTATTGCGCCACTTTATCGAACATCCGGGGCGGGTCTATTCTCGTGATCAATTGCTCGATTCTGTCTGGGGCCACGATATCTATATCGAAGCGCGAACCGTTGATGTGCACATTCGTCGATTGCGCCAGGCCTTGTGCGAAGAAGGCGAGAGCGACGTTATCCGAACGGTACGATCTGCGGGCTATGCATTGGATAGCAGCAAAGTCTGATTTGGAGTACGCTGCTTGCAGGAGAACAAAGCTATGCCAGGACACAAAGTTGACTTTCATCCCGAAAAGGGAACCGTCAAAGTTACCGTTGACGGAGTCGTTATCGCTGATACAGACCGAGCTGTGGTTTTGATGGAGACGGGTATTCCACCCGTTTGTTACGTTCCGCCAGAGGACGTAGCCGAGCAATATTTGACCAAAACTGATCATACCACCCACTGCCCGTTTAAGGGCGACGCCAGTTATTGGACGATCAAAGTTGGGGATCGGGAAGTGCAGAACGCCATCTGGGCCTATGAGTCACCGATTGAAGCGGCAGCGCCCATCAAGGATCATATGGCGTTCTATACGACACTGGTCGACTCTTATGAGGCGACCCATTCAGCCTGATCAGTCAGCCCGCTTTCGCTCAACAGCCTCGGGGAAGGGGGCGAACGGAAACACGGGCTCGTCCGAATGATAGCCAATGAAATCATATAACTGATTTACATAAGCTGACAGACGGCCTGAAAGCTCGCTTAGGGCTGTCAGTCGTTCCAGCGTTATGAACACGTATAGGAAATTGGCAGTGGCCATGGCAAAGATGATACTGCGAGAAACAGCTGCCGCAATGGCCGCCAGGAACATCAAAACGACACGCTTTAGCTGATAAACCCGAGAACCCCAGTCAACGCCTGAGATAGCCTCTTTGGCTTTGCCCCAATTCATGTCGCCTGTGCCGGGTCCTGATCTATCACTCATGTTGTCACCATTGGTTGCTTCGGTTGTTTTTCGGGCCGCAACGGGCTTGCTGGCAGGTTTGGAGCCTTCGCCGTCGTTGTCGGATGAATCATTGGTTTCGTCAGCCATGGTTTTCCTCATTACTAGAGACAGTTAACAACGGTTACTGGTCCGCTGTCGCCCATATATGTGGACGATTTTTTAGGCTTCAAGGGAATCCTGAGCACAAAAAAAGGCGCAACCATTACAGCAACGCCTTTTTTTGTGCTCAATCATCCTTTAGGAACAACCGTTTGTACCCCCGCAGGTTTCGCATTTTAGGCAAGTACCATTGCGTACCAGGGTGAAATTGCCGCATTCGCCGCATGGATCACCTTCATATCCCTTGATCCTTGCAGCATGCATCAAATTGGTTTTGTCAGGAACCATCGGAGAGACCGTTACCTGTTCGGTGACTGTCTCTGTATGCGTCGCGACGATTGTGGCCCCACCAACGGCCTGGCGTAGTGGCATTTCAGCGGTAACAACTGCAGGCTTTTCAACTTTGACTTGTCGATGCTGCGATGCGCCGCCATCTATAACTGTCAGCTTGTTGCGGACATACCCATTGGATGCGATACCCCGAATAGCGACCTCGAGCGGGCTTTCACCTTGGTCTTCATCGTCAACAGCGTTCGAATCAACACCCGTGCCCATAGCATCAAAGCGGACGTCGGATGGCTCTACATGGGCCAGGTCATAACGGCCCAAATAGGACACGGCCAATTCGCGGAAAATATAATCCAGAATGGACGTCGCCATTTTGATCGTGTCGTTGCCCTCGACAATGCCCGATGGCTCGAACCGGGTGAAGGTGTAGGCATCGACAAATTCTTCCAACGGCACGCCATATTGCAGACCAATGGAAATGGCGATGGCAAAATTGTTCATCATTGACCGGAAGGCAGCACCTTCTTTGTGCATGTCGATAAAGATTTCACCGATTTCGCCTTCGTCATACTCACCGGTACGCAGATACACTTTATGGCCGCCAACGATGGCTTTCTGCGTATAGCCTTTACGACGGTGGGGCAGTTTGTTGCGTTCGACAACAGCGGCTTTTTCAACGATACGCTCGACGATGCGGGTTATGGGCTGGGCTGTTTCTTCAAGCAGATCCTCTTCATCAACGAGTGATGCACTTAGTGGTTGGCTGAGTTTGGAGCCGTCCCGATACAGGGCATTGGCCTTCAGACCCTTTTTCCACGACGCGATATAGGCATCTTTGCAATCTTGCACTGACGCCGTATTGGGCATGTTGATGGTTTTGGAAATGGCGCCAGAAATAAATGGCTGTGCAGCAGCCATCATCAGGATGTGGCTGTCAACAGACAGGAAGCGCTTGCCAATGCGACCGCAAGGATTGGCACAATCAAAGACCGACAGATGTTCGTCCTGCAGGTGAGGGGCAGCTTCAAGCGTCATGGCGCCACAACAATAAAGGTTGCCAGCGTCGATATCTTCTTTCGAAAAGCCAATGGCGGCCAGCAGATCAAAGCTGAGATCATTCAGCTGTTCATCGTCCAGGCCAAGCACTGTTTTACAGAAGCCTTCGCCAAGTGTGTACTTGTTGAAAACGAACTTGATATCAAAGGCCTCAGCAAGATTGGCCTCGATGGCATCCAGCTGTTCCTGACCAAAGCCTTTTTCGCCCAACAGGCGATGCCCCAGCGTTGGCGCACCTTTCAGCGTGCCATTACCAACAGCGTATTTGATGATATCTTCGATCTGACCCCTATCATAACCAAGGGTCGTCAGCGCCGTTGGCACCATGCGGTTGATGATCTTGAAGTAACCACCGCCTGCAAGCTTCTTGAATTTGACCAGGGCGAAATCCGGCTCGATGCCGGTTGTGTCGCAATCCATGACCAGGCCAATGGTACCCGTCGGGGCAATTACCGTGGTCTGGGCGTTGCGGAAGCCATGTTCTTCACCCAAAATCAGGGCCTTATCCCAAGCATCGCTGGCAGCCTGTGTCAGGCGTGGATCATCGCAATTGGCGATATCAAGCGGTACTGGGTTTGTACTAAGGCCTTCATAACCCGTGGCTCTGCCATGGGCGGCGTTACGATGGTTACGGATCACCCGCAGCATTGCATCCTTGTTTTTATCGTAGGACGGGAAGGCACCCAGTTCGCCTGCCATTTCGGCAGACGTCGCATAGGAAGTCCCGGTCATAATCGCTGTGATCGCCCCACAAATGGCGCGACCTTCTTCGCTGTCGTAGGACAGACCGGTTGCCATCAGCAGACCACCGATATTGGCGTAACCCAGACCCAGTGTGCGGAAGTCGTAACTCAGTTGGGCAATTTCCTTGGACGGGAATTGCGCCATCAACACCGAGATTTCCAGGACAATGGTCCATAAGCGGGTGCCATGTTTAAAAGACTCGATATCAAATGTGCCATCGTCTCGCAGGAAGGTCATCAGATTCAGGGATGCCAGGTTACACGCTGTGTCGTCCAGGAACATATATTCAGAACAAGGGTTACTGGCCCGGATTTCACCGGATTCGGGGCAGGTGTGCCAGTCATTGATCGTCGTGTGGTATTGCAGACCTGGATCTGCACTGGCCCAGGCTGCGTGGCCAATGCTTTCCCACAAGTCCGTGGCAGACAACACTTTAGGGGGCACGCCTTTGGTGCGCGCGATCAGTTCCCACTCGCCATCTTCCTCGACGGCCTTCATGAAGTCGTCAGTAACGCGCACGCTGTTATTGGAGTTCTGGCCTGCAACGGTCAAATACGCATCGGAATCCCAATCCGTGTCATAGATTGGAAAGTCGATGGATGTGTAGCCCTGTTGCGCGAATTGGATGACGCGCTGCACGTAATTTTCAGGGATTTGTACTTTGCGAGCCGCGATGACTTCCGTCTTAAGATGTGGGTTCTCGCGTGGGTTGAAGCGTTGTTCGTCCGTCAGATCATCATGCGGCGCGCAGGCCGCCATGATGGCATTCAGGTGCTTTTGTGACAGCTTGGAGCCGGTGACCAGCGCGGCGACCTTTTGTTCTTCGATAACTTTCCAGTTCACAAATGCTTCGACGTCCGGGTGATCGACATCGACCACGACCATTTTGGCGGCCCGGCGGGTTGTACCACCAGACTTGATCGCACCGGCAGCCCTGTCGCCAATGCGCAGGAAGCTCATAAGGCCCGAGGACGTGCCGCCACCAGACAAAGGTTCGCCTTCGCCGCGAATGCGCGAGAAGTTACTGCCCGTGCCAGAGCCGAACTTGAAGAGGCGGGCTTCACGCACCCATAAATCCATAATGCCACCTTCGTTGACCAAATCGTCGCTGACGCTCTGGATAAAGCAGGCATGGGGTTGGGGGTGCTCGTAAGAGCTTTTGGAGCGCGTTAATTTGCCGGTCTTGAAGTCGACATAGTAGTGGCCCTGGGCTGGTCCATTGATGCCGTAGGCCCAGTAAAGACCCGTATTGAACCATTGTGGCGAATTCGGCGCACACATCTGCTTGGCCAACATGAAGCGCAATTCGTCATAATATGCTTGGGCGTCGCCCTCTGTATCGAAGTAGCCACCTTTCCAGCCCCAATAGGTCCACGTGCCGGCAAGCCGGTCAAACACTTGCTTGGCGCTCAATTCGCCGGTGTAATCGCGATTATCATCGCGCAGATTGTCTGCTGGCTTGTTTCTCCACAACCATTTGGGGACGTCTTTTTCTGAAACAGCCTTGAAGGTGAGGGGAACGCCCTTTTTGCGGAAATACTTTTGCGCAATGATATCTGTGGCAACCTGGCTCCAAGCTTTTGGAACCTCTACGTTTTCAAGCTTAAAGACGATTGACCCATCAGGATTACGAATTTCGCTGGTCGCAGTCTTGAACGGAATACCGTCGTATGGTGATGACCCTTCGGTCGTAAATTGGCGCTCTATACGCATGCCTGTCCCTCGCACTATGGTCGTTTTATTGACGTATCTTTTGAACCCCCCGGTCCGATCCGCCAATTACTACATTTAGTGTTGTTATCGGCGAAGACCACAAACTCTAGTAAATAACCCTATGCAGGCGCAAGGTGCTTTTATCAAGATTTAGTAAATAATTGTGTTGCAAACGCTAAACCGAGTGTGTCCCAACGAATTGGTTGGAAAAGCTGAGGCAATAACGTGTTCTGAAGTCACTATAATATTCGCTAGATATGGCTTTTAATACTCTAATAATAATAGGTTATTAGTTAATCCTAATGCGGAACTGCAGAAGTGACCGCATCGATATTGCCGTCCCTATTGTTGCACTCGTCCGTGCGACTCATGGGAAAGGGTACAAAGGCCGGAAAAAACCTAAGGCAAACCGGCTTGAAAGGCTGGACGCCAGAGGGCGGCAATGCCATATTCCCGCCGCAGTCAAACAGAAGGTCTGAACAGCAAATGTGGTTCTTAAAGGCGATCACCACCTGGTGGAACGATAAAACGATCGGCACAGCCTGGTATACGTTCCGCAAGGGACTAAAAGTTGGCGATGACGAACAGGGTAATATCTATTACCGGGAACGCCGCGGCACGCGCCGGTGGGTCATCTACAATGGTGACATTGATGCTTCGCGCATCCCACCTGAATGGCACCGCTGGTTGCACTACACCAGTGACCTTCCACCATCTGAAGCGCCCTTGCCTGTAAAGTCTTGGGAAAAACCGCATGAGGCGAATCAGACAGGCTCGGTGGGGGCGTATTTCCCGCCAGGTAGTTTGAATAGCGGTGGCCAACGTGCCAAAGTGGCAGGTGACTATGAAGCTTGGAAGCCTGAATAAGGGCGACATCACCCCCGATTGACACACAGGCGACTGAACAACTGGAACGGTCTTATGCGCGGCACTTTGGTAGAAACACTGATCGGGGCTCTGGTTCTTGGCGTGACGGGTTGGTTTCTGACCTTTGCCTTTGCGGGCAGGGACCTCAACAGTGACGGCTACGAGATCAGTGCCCGGTTTGACCGTATTGATGGCGTTGGTATCGGCGCTGATGTTCGTATCAGTGGCATCAAAGTCGGTCGCGTCACGGCGCAGTCTCTGGACCCGATCACCTATACTGCACACGTCGTCATGCAAATAAATAATGGCATCGAGTTGCCAGAAGACAGCTTTGCCAAAGTCTCGATGGATGGCCTGCTGGGTGGGTCCTACATTGCCCTGTTGCCTGGTGCATCACTGGATGTATTGCAACCCGGACAGGAAATGGACGAACCGGGGCAGGGATCGATTGATTTGATGGGTCTGATTGGCCAGGTGGTCTATGGCTCTCTTGGTAATTCGGAAGAATAGCTGGCCTGCTGATGCGTATTGTCTCTCCTCTGATCATTCTTGGCGCTGTCACTTTATGTGCGCCTTTGGCTGCGCAGGACCTGCTGGAACTGCCGGCAGAAACACCCGCAGATAGTGTCGATGTTCTGTTCGAAGAATATGGATTGGGCGACGAGACTGAGGCCATTGATGTATCGCCCCCCGCAGAAGTTAAAGCCGAACCCAAACCGCCTGGTGGAAATGTGGCCGTGCTGCGCGCGGTTGACAAGATCACAGCACGCGTAACGGACCTGGATGCGCCGCTGAATGACGTATCAAGCTTTGGAACATTGCAGATCACGATGCGTTATTGTTACAAAAATCCGCCAGAAGATACGCCAGAAGTCACTGTCTTTTTAGAGGTCACCGACCATAGACCTGATAGGGAGCCCGAGCCAGTCTTTACGGGCTGGATGTTTGCATCTAGCCCGGCATTGTCAGCTATGGAGCACCCGGTTTATGACGTATGGGTAATTGACTGCAAAACTGTTGCACCCGAAACCGATGAAGGCATCGCATCAAAATCACCATGAACCTTCAGGGCCTCGGCCAGTTGCTTTTGATACTCATCCTTTGAGATTTCGATCACGCCCAATGTTTCCAAATGTGGCGTTGTGAACTGGGTATCCAATAATGCAAATCCACCGGTTCGCAATCGCGCGACAAGGTGCGCCAGTGCAATCTTGCTGGCATCATCACGACGCGAAAACATGCTTTCGCCAAAAAAGGCACCGGCCAGGGCAATGCCATAAAGGCCCCCAACCAATTCGTCGCCGTCCCAGCATTCCACCGTATGCACGACACCCAGATCAAATAATTCCGTGAACAGATCGCGAATGGTTTGATTGATCCAGGTTTCGGGCCTGTCACCGGCAGTCTGGGCGCAGCGGTCAATGACGCCCTGAAAATCAGAATCGCAACGGACCTGGAAGGGTTCTTGACGAATCGTGCGGGCCAGGCGTTTGGGGATATGCATAGCATCAAGCGGCAAGACGCCACGATGGTCGGGCTCCACCCAGAAGATCTCTGGGTCATCTGCCGATTCCGACATCGGGAAGACGCCAGCGGCATAAGCAGAAAGGACAGTTTCAGGGGCCAGCTTCATTGCTTAGGCCATTTCCTCATTCGGAAGTTTGCGCCGCCTGGTCTTCCAAAAACTTGGTCAACCAGTGGATGTCGTAATTTCCGGCTTTGAAGTCTTCATTTTCGATGAGCTTGACATGAAGTGGGATAGTTGTTGGCACGCCATCAATGACGAATTCTTCCAGCGCCCGACGCAGCCGCAACAGGCAGTCATGGCGGTTGCGGCCGTGCACGATAAGCTTGGCGATCAGGCTGTCATAATTGGGCGGGATCGAATAGCCCGCATAAAGTGCCGAGTCGACGCGGACATCAAGGCCGCCCGGCGCGTGATAATCCCTGACGGTCCCTGGCATGGGGATAAAGGTCTGTGGGTCCTCGGCATTGATGCGGCATTCGATCGCATGGCCCCGCAGCTTGATATCATCTTGGGTGACTTCAAGCGGCATGCCCATGGCAATTCGAATTTGCTCTCGTACGATATCAATACCTGTGACCATTTCAGTCACCGGATGTTCCACCTGCAAGCGAGTATTCATTTCGATAAAATAGAACTCACCATTTTCATAAAGGAACTCAATCGTTCCGGCGCCTAGATAGCCCATGCTGGCGATAGCGGTACGAACAATTTCACCGATCTTGTTGCGCGCTTCTTCATCCAGGGTCGGCGAGGGTGCTTCTTCCAACACTTTTTGATGACGCCGTTGCAATGAGCAATCTCTTTCACCCAGGTGAATGACGTTGCCGTGGCTATCGGCCAAAATCTGCACTTCAATGTGTCGTGGCTTGCTGAGAAATTTCTCGAGATAAACAACGTCATCACCAAAAGCTGCCATGGCCTCTGACTTGGCCGTCGACATGGCCTCCTCCAGGTCTTCTTTGGTTTGCGCAACTTTCATGCCACGCCCACCACCGCCCAGAGACGCTTTGACAATCACCGGAAAACCGATCTCCTCACCAACACGGTACGCTTCTTCCATCGAATCGATACTGCCTTCGGAACCCGGCACAACGGGAATGCCCAGTTTCTTGACCGTGCGCTTGGCCTCGATCTTGTCGCCCATAGTGTGGATATGGTCGGCCGTCGGGCCAATAAAGGTGATCCCATGATCTGCCACTATGCGGGCAAAGCCTTCGTTCTCGGACAAAAAGCCATAACCTGGGTGGATCGCATCAGCACCCGTAATTTCAGCGGCACTCAAAATAGCGGGAATGTTCAGATAGCTTTTTGCCGCCGGTGCCGGGCCAATACAAATCGCTTCGTCAGCCAATCGGACATGCATGGCATGTTCATCGGCGACGGAATGAACGGCAACTGTATGAATACCCATTTCGCGACACGCACGATGAATACGAAGGGCAATTTCCCCTCTATTGGCGATCAGGATCTTTTTGAACATACGCCTTACTCGATGATGACGAGAGGCTGGCCGTATTCGACGGGCTGTTCGTTCTCTACGATGATCTGTTTAACTGTGCCGCTTCGAGTTGCCGCGACGGCGTTCATGGTTTTCATGGCTTCAATGATCAGAATTGTCTGACCTTCTACGACATGATCTCCAACATGGATGAACACAGGGGCGCCTGGTTCGGGGCCCATGTATACGGTACCAACCATGGGCGACGTGACAGCACCCGGGTGGTTGGCCAGATCATCGCCTTCAACAGCAGGTGAGGGCGATTCCGCGGTCCCAGGGGCCGCTGCAACCGCGGGGTCTGCAACCGCCACATGCCCTTTCGACACGCGAACCGCTTGGCCATCGCTGGTAATCTCGATTTCTGTGAGACCTGTTTCGTCCATCAAATCGGACAGCTTTCGGATGAGGTCTTCGTCGAGTTTAATTTTGGTCATATTACCTTTGACTACTTGTTGTGAACGTCCGGCGATCAGGCAGGATCAGGAATTTTCTATGATATCGTTCAATGCGCTCAAGGCCAATAGATAGCCGTTCGCACCCAACCCGCAAATAACCCCGTCAGCAGCACCACTGATATAGGAATGGTGGCGGAATGATTCGCGTTTGAAGATGTTCGACAGGTGCACTTCTATCACTGGTGGAGCAAAACTCAATAAGGCGTCCAGAATTGCGACCGATGTATGGGTGTAAGCTGCACTGTTGATAATCAGCCCCTGGCAGCCTGAATTGCCCTCTTGAATCCAGGTGACCAAGTCGCCTTCAACATTGGATTGGCGAAAATCAATATTCATGCCTAATTCGGTCGCCAAAGACTTGAGTGACGCCTCAATATCGGCCAATGTCTGCGCGCCATAGATTTCTGGTTCCCGCTGGCCCAACATATTGAGGTTGGGTCCGTTGAGAACCAATATGGTCTGCGTTGAAGTTGTGTTTGTCTGGTTTGCCATAGTCATCTGCACTTACATTGGATCGAAACCTTGTATAGTTTTTATGACTAACTAGTCAAATAATGCCGTGAGCATAAATGTTTATCCTGACCGGAAAATTCGGACCAGGTGACAAAAGAAGAACGAGGACAATTGTGATTGACGTAACGATCAACGGTGAACCGCATCAATTTGCGGGCCCCTTGACGGTCGAGGCTCTTTTGATAGAGCTAGAGATAGACCCAAAAAAAGTAGCTATTGAACGCAATCTGGAAATAGTCCCCAAATCAACCTATCGCGATGTCAATATTGACCAAGGCGATACACTCGAAATCGTACATTTTATTGGTGGTGGCATGACTGACACAAACGACGACACATTCACTATTGCTGGACAGACCTTCACATCCCGTCTGATCGTGGGAACCGGCAAATACAAAGATTTCGAAGAAACACGGGAAGCCATTGCCGCATCCGGTGCCGAAATCGTCACTGTCGCTGTGCGCCGGGTCAATATCTCTGACCCAGGCCAGCCTATGTTGATAGATTTTGTCGACCCCAAAAAATATGTCTATCTACCCAACACAGCAGGTTGTTTTACCGCAGATGATGCCGTGCGCACCCTGCGCCTGGCCCGTGAGGCCGGGGGATGGAAGCTGGTAAAGCTGGAAGTGCTGGGTGACAAAAGGACGCTGTACCCGGAAATGGTCGAAACGTTGAAGGCGGCTGAAGTGCTGATCAAAGAAGATTTCGACGTGATGGTCTATTGTAGTGATGACCCCATCATGGCCCAACGATTGGAAGACCTGGGCTGTTGCGCCATCATGCCCCTGGCGGCGCCCATCGGCTCTGGCCTGGGTGTGCAAAACCCTGTGGGCCTCCGCATCATCATCGAAAATGCCAAGGTGCCCGTCCTCGTGGATGCTGGGGTCGGGACTGCCTCTGATGCGGCCATTGCCATGGAATTGGGCTGCGACGGTGTGCTGATGAATACGGCCATTGCCGAGGCCAAAGACCCCATTGCTATGGCCCAGGCAATGAAATTGTCTATTCAGGCCGGACGATTGGCCTATAAGGCAGGCCGCATGCCGCGCAAGTTATACGCGGACCCATCGTCGCCATTGGCCGGGTTGATTTAGTCTGCTTTGGTTTTCGCAGCAGCTGCTTTGCGCCGGACCTCGTCAATTTCGGCCTTCAGTAAATCATAGCCCACGGCACCGGCAATAACTTGATCGCCGACAATAAAGGTTGGCGTACCATCAATACCAAGGTCACGCGCCAGCTCCATATTGGCATCGATCCGAGCGTATGTTTCTGGCGCATTCATGTCCTTTGTTAGTTGCTCGACATCCAGGCCAACTTCACCGGCAATGCGAACGATTGCTTTCTCCGTCAAGCCCGATTTAGTGCCCATCATCTTGAAGTGGTAGGCGGCATATTTGCCCTCTTGTTGGGCTGCCGCGACTGAGGCCCGGGTGGCTACCATGCTTGTCGGGTTGCGACCGCGGAGCGCTGGGAAGTCAATAAAGACCACCCGCAAATTTGGGTCAGTATTGATCAGTTTTTCCAGGTCAGGCAGCGATTTCCGACAAAAAACACAGGTATAATCAAAGAACTCCACCAGCGTTACGTCGCCCTTCGGGTTACCGGTTACAAAGGCTGCCCCTGGGTAAAAGATGGCATCATATTTTTCGACGATTATGTCTTTCGCTTTTTTCTGTGCCGAGAATGCTTCCTGAAACTTCATGGCTGCGATCATCTCTTCCAGAATTTGGGGATTCTCGATGAGATAATTATGGACGATCGCTTCGATTTCAGATTGTTCATCATCGTTGAAGGCAAAACTTTTGGGCACTGATAGACCTAATCCCAGAATCACACCCAATGTAACTGTCAGTATCTTGATAGAAAATGTCATGAAGTCGGTTGCTCCGTATCGGCCGGCTCGGGTTCTGGAGTTTCTGTATCTGGTTTATTCGAACGATCACCATCCTTGCCTTCTGCTTCAGGTGGCGGGTCACCGGGCATCGGGGGTGGGGCTTTGCCTTTGCGTCGGTACTGGTCTTCGATGGCGTTGCGAGCCAGCAGATAGAGGTCCTGCGCCCGATACCAAGACGGGGTTTCTTCTTCCAGGTTTTCGCGGGCATAGTTGGCTCGTCTGATGGTGTTACGGGCACTGCCAGTAATGGCGGCGCGTTCGGCCGATGCCAAGGATGCCATCGCTTTGTTGTCGACCAGCGTATAGGCCTTGGCCAGTTGGAACCAAGAGAAGCTGTTGTCTGGCTCGGTTCGATTGGATCTTTCCAGATGCACAATTGCTTCTTCTGCCAATTCTTCATCGTCAAGGGACAGCAGGGACTGGGCCAGACCAACGCGCAACAAGGGCTCATTCGGACCGTGAATGACCGCCCGTCGGTAGGGTTCGATGGATTCCCGCAACTTGCCGCTCTCAAATAATATTTGGCCCTTAAGTTCCCAATAATAAGGATCTTTGGGATTGGCCTCGAGCAGGGCATCCATTTCCTCTATGGCGTTTTCCAGCATGCCCTCGCGATGATAGGCCACCGCGCGCGCGTAACGGGCGTGGTCAGACTTGTCATCAATCGGATACATGGTGAAAACGCGACGTGGGTGCGTCAGGAAACCGTGCAACTTGGCTTGGATGCGGGCCAACATCTCGACAAAGACAGGGTCTGTGGGTTTGTTCCAAAAGGGTGATGCCTCTGCCTGATAGCGTAAAGACTCTACGCGTTGCTGGGTCAGTGGATGCGATCGCACATAAGGGTCTTTGTTGGTGGTCAACAGGGCTTCTTGGTCACCCAAAAACTCGAAGAAACTAATGAGACCACGCCCGGACATGCCCGCAGCAGTCAGGAATTGCAGCCCCGCCTGGTCAGCAGAAGATTCTTGCGTCCGGCTATAGGTCAGGAAGGACCGTGTCGCGAATTGGCCACCACTGGTCATGATGGCAGCGCCAGCATCAGCGGCGCCAGCGGCCATGGCAGCGGCCCCCAACAACATGCTTATGATGGTGATCGTCGACGCACCCTTCAGTCCGTCCTGGAACCGAGCAAGATGGCCACCGGTGATATGGCCGGTTTCATGGGCCAGCACGCCAATAACTTCACTTGGGTCGCGTGCCGCCAACAATAACCCAGAAAATATAAAAATTCGCTGCCCACCAGCAACAAAGGCGTTCAGGCTTTTGTTGTTAACTAAGTGTATCTGGACATTGTCGGGGTCGAGGCCTGCCGCCAGCCAGATTGGCGTTGAATAGGATTTGATATACCGCTCGATCTCGGCATCTCGCACCAAAGTAATGCCTTGCCCCCAACTGGCTTGTAGGGGAAAGATGACAAGCAACAATGTGATGACCAGTTTACGAATGGTCTATCTCCGCAATTAAGTGTCAAAGGCCGACTATAAGCAGAAACCGTACGCGGGACTAAAGGTAGGTGCGCGATTGGTGTGGGTCAATCACCCACACCAAAGATGCATCTTAACTCGACGGCCGATTCCACCAACCCGACTTCGGTGGCCCTTTGGGGCGCTCTGGCGCTTTGGCCACCGGTTCTGGTTCCGGCGTGCTTTCTGGCTCTGGCGCTGCGGGCTCAGGGGTGGCTGGTGCTGCCACTTCAACAACAGGCTCTGGGGCCGCTTCAACTTTAGCTGCTGACTCCTCAATTGGGGCTTCGCTGGCTTCTGCTACTGCTTCTTCAGCTTTTGGCTTAGCCCGGATGCGGCGTCTGCGCGGTTTTTTCTCGGCTTTTTCTTCGGTGCCAGGAGCAGAGGTTGGGGCAGGGGCTTCATCAGCAACAGCACTTCCGTCCGGCTCAACCGTTGGATCATTGGAAATATCCAATGTGGCTGCGGACTGGGCGATGTCAGGCTGGTCTTCAGTACCAGCGGCAGGTGTATCCGTATTGTCTTGAGTCGCTGCTTCAGTTCCTGCTTCGACTGCGACTTCATTTTCGGTGCTGTTTTTACGCCGTCTACGACCGCCGCGCTTGCCCCGACGACGCCTCCTCCTGGGCTCTTCCTGGCCGTCTTCTACTGTGTCTTCGGTGTTGCGGTCTTCTACTTCCTCGACGACTTCTGCTTGCACCTCGGTATCCGCGGGGTCGTGTTTATTGCGACGATTACGTCGACCACCCCGTTCACCGCGATCATTTCGTTCAC
>SMXS01000065.1 GCA_004356955.1 Alphaproteobacteria bacterium
TAACCGCTGGAACCCACTAGTATCAAAGCGTTCAGTCTGTCTGGGTGGGCGATGGCATAGTGCCACGACGTTCTGCCGCCCATGGAACTGCCCGCCAGAGCAAAGCGGTAGATACCCAGTCTGGTGACAACTTCATCTACCAATCTGGCCATGGCGTCGGCTGAATAATCATTGTCCGGCGCGGGGCCGGTCAACCCATGCCCTTGCAAGTCCATCGAGACAATACGAAATTGGTCACCCAGAATGGCAACCCAGGGTTCCCACGTGTGCAACGAGGCATTGCTGCCATGGATCAGCACGAGTGTCGGGCCGTCCGCCTTGCCTTCATCGCGGTAGTGTACGCGCTGGCCATTGCCCAACACCATGAACTCTGATTCTGCATTGCTGTACAGCGCGTCGACTTCTTCAGCAGGTATATCAAAGCGCAGCAGGGACAGATAAATGCCAACAATGGCAACAACGACAATCAGGATTGCCCATTTAAGGAATTTGAACATGGCTTGCTCCACTCAACTAAGGCTCAGAATGTTGCACCATAGCGGACAGAGGAGAGCACGGCAATTTCAAGAAACCAATCGGTAACACCAGAGGCCATCTTGCGCCATGTCGGGGTGGGGACTAGTCTATCGGGGACTCACTTACAGGAGATACAACATGAGCAAATTGTTTGGACCTGTCGTCCAGCAGGGATACATCGTGCCCGATATTGAGGCTGCCATGCAGCATTGGATCGACCGTGGCATTGGCCCGTTTTATATCGAAAAACATGTCAGCCCCCCCTGCGAAATCGATGGTGAAAAGGCGACGGTCGATATTTCGGCAGCCTTTGCCTATTCTGGCGACCAGCAGATCGAAGTGATCATGCAGCACGATGATACGCCAACGATCTACAAGAAATATCTGGATGCGCACCCCGAAGGCGGCCTGCAGCACCTGGCCGTATGGTGCGATAATATTAAAGATAAACTGGCCGAAATTGGCGACGACTGGGTTGTGTGCCAAAGCTATGGTGATGGCCATGCGTATCTCGACAATAAAAAATCCCCTGGCACCATGATCCAGCTGATGGCCCATAGTGAAGCCATGGACACGATGTTTGGCTTTATCAAAGAAGGCGCGGATAATTGGGACGGCGTCACCGACCCCATCCGCACCATCGACTGGTCGTCCGGTTCGCCCGTCGTCAAAGCAGTCAAATAATCTGGCCTAAATTGTGCAGTGAGGGCTTGTCACGAGCCCTCACTTTTTACATTGTGGCCACCCAGAAAAGACCTGACAGGAGAGACCATTGTTTCAGGGCCTGAACTTCCCCCCGCTTGATCTGCCGCCGGAATGTACCGAAATCCGCGCCGAAATCCGTGCCTTCCTCGCAGAAGAACGCAAGCTTGGCAATGCCAAGAACATCGAAGCCATGTCGCGCTATACGCCGGAATATTCCGAGCGCTTGGGCAAGGCCGGTTTCATCGGCCTGACCTGGCCCAAGAAATATGGCGGGCATGAACGCAGCGCGCTGGAGCGTTATGTCGTCACCGAAGAAATGCTGTCCGCAGGCGCCCCCACAGGCTGCCATTGGATTGCAGACCGCCAGTCTGGGCCGCTTATTCTGAAATTTGGGACAGAGGAACAGCGCGAGACAATCCTGCCCAAGATCGCAGCCGGTGAGGCCTATTTCTGCATTGGTATGAGCGAGCCCAATTCGGGGTCGGATCTGGCGTCGGTGCAAACCAAGGCCACCAAGACAGATGGTGGTTGGCTGTTGAATGGCACCAAATTGTGGACGTCAGGCGCGCATATTTCCCATTATATGATTGCGCTGGTGCGCACTTCGCCCCTAGACGAAAAAGACCGGCATGCGGGCTTCAGCCAGATGATTATCGACATGAAGTCGCCGGGCCTTGAAATTTCGCCCGTCATTAACTTGTCTGGCGACCACCACTTTAACGAAGAAGTGTTTACCGACTGTTTTGTCCCTGACGAAATGGTTGTGGGTGAAGTGGGTAATGGCTGGAACCAGGTGATGAGTGAACTGGGCTATGAACGCTCGGGCCCGGAACGCTTCCTGTCGACTTTCCAATTGTTTGCCGAACTTGTTGATGCTGTGGGGGATGACCCGTCCGACCACGAAGCCCAGGTGATCGGTCGACTGGCTGCGCAATTGATTGTACTGCGGCAGATGTCGCTGTCGGTTGCGGGCATGTTGGGGCAGGGGCTTGTCCCCGCCAACGAAGCCTCGATTGTGAAGGATCTGGGGACAAATTACTGCAAATTGGTGCCAGACCTGTCGCGGTCGATCATGGCGGCCATGCCATCGCAACGCTCCAGCATTTCCTACGAGGCAACCCTGGCGAGTGCCATCCTGACCGTGCCATCCCTGACCATTCAGGGCGGGTCACGCGAAATCCTGCGCGGCGTTATCGCCCGCGGCCTTGGCATGCGATAGGAGAGCGCCCATGAACACTGAAACAAACGAAATGCGCCAGATGATCGCCGACACAGCCGACCGGATTTTCCGCGACCTGTGCGAACCCGATGTGGTGAACGCTGCCGAAAGCGGCATCTGGCCGACCGAGCTGTGGAACACCATCGAAGAATCCGGCATGACCCAAATCGCTGTGCCCGAAGAACACGGCGGCGGTGGCGGTTCCATTGGGGACGCCATGATTGTGTTGCGCGCAGCCGGTGCCTATTCGGTGCCTCTGCCACTGGCCGAAACCATGTTGGCAGGTATTGCCCTGTCGAGTGCGGGTCAAACCGTACCGGGCGGACCGCTGGGCTTTGCTTTGCCCGTAGATGACGAGATTGTCACCTTGGCGCAGGCTGGCGATGATTACGTGTTGAATGGCTCTGTTGGCCAGGTGGCCTGGGCGATCCCGGGCGGCCAATTGGTCGTTATCGCCGATATGGATGGCCAGGAATGCGTGGCGCTGGTGGATGCCGACGCCGCCGACATTGATGCCGGGATTAATCTGGCGGGCGAACCGCGCAGCACTGTTACCTTTGACGGGTCCAAAGTCACCGCCTGTGCGCCTTTGGGCAATCAGGTTGATGGCGAGACCCTCTTTAAGCTGGGCGCACTCGCCCGGTCGATCATGATGGCTGGCGCGCTGGAAAGCATGCTGGAAATGACCGTGCAATACACAATGGATCGTGTGCAGTTCGGTCGACCCATTGCCAAGTTCCAGGCCGTGCAACATGCCATGGCAGTCATTGCCGGCGAAGTGGCCGCGGCCAAAACAGCAGCTGACGTGGCCGTGCATCTGTTAGAAGCCGGCGAGCCAGGCTTGTTGATCGAGGCGGCCAAAGCCCGCACGTCAGAGGCCGCTGGTATAGCGGCCGAACTGGCTCACCAGGCCCACGGCGCCATGGGCTTTACCCATGAGCATAATCTGCACCACCGCACCCGCAGGCTTTGGTCGTGGCGCGAGGAATATGGTTCCGAGTTCTATTGGCAGAAGGTCATCGGTCGTACAGTTTCCAAGGCTGGTGGCGACGGCCTGTGGAAGGCAATTTCAGATACCTGATCAGAACGCACAATAGTCAACTAACAAAGCCGGGGTTTATCGTCCCGGCTTTTTTGTGTCAGAGTGTCCGTGCAACAGAAGGAAATAATTATGCATCGAAAGGATTGTATCGCCGTCTAACAGGGGACGACGCCAATGTCAGTGAGATGAAGTGACACTTACCAGTGGCATGTGCCAACAGCGCATGACTTCGAGTGGAAAACGCAAGCGCAAGAATTCCACAAGCAGGAACTGGACGTAGCCGCAACGGCCAAGCGGTGAATTTGTCCCTCCTTCATCAAGCCTGAATAGGTCGAAAACCTAAGAGTAAACGGAACCCTGCTCCTTGAATTTCAATATGAAATCAAGGAGTTCAGGATGGCGAGAAGCCAAGAAAACACAGGATTTGTCTGCGCCAATTGTGGCCAGACAGTCGAAAAATTGACGAATGGCAGTTATAGGAATCACTGCCCGTATTGTTTGCATTCCCTGCATGTGGATATCGTGCCGGGGGATAGGGCAGCCGATTGCGGTGCGTTGATGGTGCCGGTGGGGCTGGACTATAAGCGCAAGAAAGGTTGGATGGTTGTGCATCAGTGTATGGGCTGTGGCCATGTGTCGCGCAATAAGGTCGCTGTAAATACAGATCAGTCCGATGACTATGAGATTTTGACAGGTGTTCACCAACCTAACAGTCGTCATCCCGTGCTCTGACTGCCTCTGATAAGAGGCGGTCAGGTTACGACACGGGATCCAGAAGAAAGGCAATGTCATTGGTTCTGGCGAGGGCACTCTTGTTCTCTGGATACCGGATCGCACCGGGCTTTGCCCTGTCCGGTATGACGGGGTGAGAGAGTAGGTAATAAAAAGGCCGGGGTGGCGAACCATCCCGGCCTTCAATTCGTTTTCTTAAGGCCGCAAGTGCGGCCCGGCACTAGTGTGCCGCCCCTCGGAGCCGTGTGCGAAGCACACTGGCGTGAGAGATATTAACTCAGCATTTCTTCTGCAAGCAGCTTCAGCACGCGTTTGTCGCGGTTGCCCAGCAGCATAGAGCCGACTTCTTTTTTCTTACCGGCTTCTTTCCAGACTTCCAGGCCGCCTTTGATGCGGTCGATGTTGCCACACAGGGCAACGTCGTCGATCAGGGCATCGGGGATGGCGGCCATGGCGTCGTCGCGGCGACCGTCCAGGAAGGCATCCTGAATTTTCACAGCAGCATCTTCATAGCCAAGACGCTTGCAGTAATCATTGTAGAAGTTCTTGCCCTTGGCACCCATGCCACCGATGTACAGGGCCATGCCCGGGCGAACCTGGTCGCGACACTTGTCGATGTCGTCGCCTTCAACAATGGTCACAAACGGGGCCACATCAAAGTCAGCCAGCGACTTATTGTTGCCAGCCTTGGCGAAACCGTCGAGCAGATTGTCCTTAAAGATCGAAATTTTCCCGGGGTTCATCCAGATGGGGAAAAAGCCGTCGAACAGCTCCGCCGCTGTGCGCACACCACCGGGTGTGATCGAGGCGGAATAGATCTTCAGGCTGGGGTCGCCGTGCAGAATGGACTTCAGCGGCTTGCCGAGGCCGGTTGTGCCGGGGCCGGTGTTGGGGATTTGGTATTCTTCGCCCTGGAATACAAGCGGGCCTTTGCGTTCCAGAATCTGGCGAACGATGGTGACATATTCGCGCATTTTGGTCAGGGGCTTGCCATAAGGGACGCCGTGCCAGCCTTCTGCCACCTGTGGGCCGGATGGGCCAAGGCCCAGGATGAAACGACCGCCGGAAAGGGCATCAAGTGTCATGGCTGTCATGGCGGTGGCTGCAGGCGAGCGTGCCGGAAGCTGCATGATGGCCGTACCAACCTTGATTTTGGTGGTGTTGGCCAGCACCCAGGCAGCGGGTGTGACGGCATCAGAGCCATAGGCTTCTGCAGTCCAGGCTGACTCATAGCCCATGGCTTCTGCTTCTTTGACATGGTCCAGGCCGATGTCCATGGACCCGCCGGAATAGCCAATCAATACGCCAAGTTTCATTTTTTCTATCCTTCTTCTGCTGGCCATCATTTGGCCATCAATGTGGTGTACGCAGTAAATTCGGTTTCCCGGATGTTTTATAGGAAGCCGTCACAGGTTTCACCCTAAAAACGCCTTGCGCTGTGCAATGGCATGTGGTGCAACAGCCCACACCCAGATCGACAAGGACACCCAACCAGCCCATGCCCATTCAGACCCATCAGACTGACCTGGTATCCAGTGTGCTGGAAATTGATCTACGGGCAATCGCGGCAAATTACACAGCCATTCAGGCCCATGTGGGCAAGGTTAACGTTGCCGCTGCCGTCAAGGCCGACGCCTATGGATTGGGTATGGAGCAGGTCGCGCCTGTTTTGTGGCGGGCAGGCTGTACGAACTTTTTCATTGCAACATTGGAAGAAGGCGTCGCTTTGCGGCAATTACTGGGCGAGGCGCGCATCCATGTGCTGAACGGCATATTCGCCGGGCAGGAAACAGCTTTTTCGGCTTTTAATCTGACGCCGGTCCTTAATAATTTTGACCAGGCGCGCCTGTGGCGCGATTTTGCCAGCGCGCACGCGACGATGACCGCCCCCTTGCTGCATGTCGATACAGGCATGAACCGCCTTGGCACCCCCATGGCCGAGGTCGAGAAAATTATCGATTTGCGGGACTTCCACCTTGGTGGCGTCATGAGCCATCTGGCCTGCGCTGATACGCCTGACCATCCGCTCAATGCACAACAGCTATCGTCGTTCCAGACGGTGGTGCGCATGTTCCCGGGTGTGCCTGCCAGCCTGGCTAATTCTGCCGGGATATTCTTGGGGGTGGACTATCACTTTGACATGGTACGGGTCGGCATTGGCCTGTTTGGCGAGGGATTGTCGCATCTAACCGACAATTCCTTGCAGCCAGTGATTCGCCTGCGCAGTCGCATCTTGCAGGAACGTGTGGTGCCCGCCGGTCAGACCGTGGGCTATGAGGCCACCTATGAAGTCACGTTAGAACGCCGCATCGTCACCATCGCTGCAGGCTATGCAGACGGTTTTCGCACGGGTATCAGCAATCGGGGACATGTGCTGATCGGCGGCGAAAAAGCGCGTATTGTGGGCCTTGTGTCAATGGATTTGATGACCATCGATGTCACCGACATCCCGATGCACCTGACCACACCAGGCGAATGGGTCGAGCTGATTGGCCCCGGCATGCCGGTAGATGTCGTGGCAAAGGCAGGCAACATGATCCCCTATGAATTGCTGACCAGCCTGGGGGATCGGTTCTCGAGGGTCTACAGAGAGTAAAGTTCATTGGGGGAGGGGCGAGATCATGCGAACAGTCATTCCGTTGAAGGAACGCAAATTGGATATCGTGTTTCTGGGGTTCTTCTGGTTCAATCTGGTGTTCATCACCTATCTGTTTGACCTGGAACAGATCGTTATCACCGACCCGTCTAATTTTGAATATCCAGTTTGGCCGCCAGCCTTCATTGTTGATCTGGGCCATTGGTGGGGTGCCAATTTTGACCCGGTATTATTGCAACGACCTGTGTGGTGGCGCATGACCATCTGGATTGATGCATTGTTCTTTGGCCCGTTTTACATGGCGGCGATCTACGCGTTCACCAAGGGCAAAGACTGGATCCGCATACCGAGTGTCATATTCGCCGCCGTGATGATGACCAATGTCACCATCATTCTCGGTGAGGAATTCATGGGTGAGTTCGCATCGCCAAATTTGTGGGCGGTTGCTGGCGCTAATGCGTCTTGGCTGGTTGTTCCGGTCCTGTTGATCTGGCGCATGTGGGACGCCGAACATCCCTTCACACGTCAGGCAGCCTGAGGATGAATTTCAATGAGAAATACGGGCCATGGGCGTTGATAGCCGGGGCCTCTGAAGGCATTGGTGCGGCCTATGCGCGGCAGATCGCA
>SMXS01000066.1 GCA_004356955.1 Alphaproteobacteria bacterium
ACGAATGATAACGACATCCTGTATCGCGCCCTCAGCGATGGTGACTACAGCCGTCGAAACGTTCACGCCACCATCAGCCCGGCAATGGATATTCAGGTTTCCAGCAATTTTGAGCGGCTGTTGTTCGACATGTTCGACCGCAATGGCCCAGCGCTTGCACAGGTAATGGACGTGTTCGCCGAAACAGGTGATCTGCAGATATCTGAAGAGCAATTGGCAAAAGTCCGCGAAAAGCTGTTGCCGCATAAAGTGTTAGAGGCTGACGTCCTGTCGACCATCAAAAGTGTCTTTGAACGTACAGGTGTTGAGATTGACCCGCACACCGCTGTTGGTATGGCCGCAGGGCTTCGGATTGACCGCGCCGATGGTGTGCCGCTCGTGGTACTATCGACGGCCCACCCGGCTAAGTTCCCTGACGCGATGGAGCAGGCCTTGGGGCATGAACCGCAGACGCCCGACCGGCTGCGCGCCGTGATGGACGGCATTGAGCGTTTTGCAACGCTGCCAAATGATGTGGATGCTTTAAAAGCTTATGTGCAAGGTGACAGGTAAATGACAATACAGCAGACAACATTGCCCAATGGATTGCGGATCGTGACCGAGTCCATGCCGGGCATCGAGTCAACGTCGCTGGGCGTATGGGTCAATGTCGGCGCACGGTCAGAGACGGCCGAGCTCAACGGTATTTCGCACATGTTGGAGCACATGGCCTTCAAAGGTACCAAGACGCGCACTGCCCTGGATATCGCCCAGGAGATTGAATCGGTTGGTGGTCATCTGAATGCCTATACATCGCGTGAGCAGACTGCCTATTTTGCCCGGGTGCTGGGTGACGACGTGCCTTTGGCGGTCGATATCCTTGGTGACATCCTGTTGAATTCAACGTTTGAGACTGACGAAGTTGAGCGCGAACGCGGCGTTATTCTACAGGAAATTGGTGAAGCTCATGACACGCCGGACGATCTGGTGTTTGACCTGTTGCAGGATGCCGCATTCCCGGATCAACCCGTAGGCCGGCCCATATTGGGAACGCCAGATCACGTCCGCAGTTTCAATTCGCAAACTCTGTCGAAATATATGGCAGACCAATATCAGGCGAAACACATGATGTTTGCAGCTGCTGGTAAGGTCGACCACGACACTTTGGTTGCCCAGATTGGCCAAATTTTTGATGGGTTACAGAATGCGGGTGCCCCTGGGTTCCAAAAGGCGACGTATCAGGGTGGTGACCGCCGGGTCGAGCGCCCTTTGGAACAGGTCCACCTGACGATCGGTTTCCCCGGTTTCTCTTATGATGATGACCATTTCTATGCGGGGCAAATTCTGTCGGCTGTTTTGGGGGGTGGAATGTCGTCCAGATTGTTCCAGGAAGTCCGCGAAAAACGCGGCCTGGCCTATTCTGTCTATTCATTCTCGGGTTCGCTGATGGATAGCGGCATGTTTGGCATCTATGCGGGAACCGGACCAGATCAGGCGAACGAACTGGGCGCGGTAATTGCGCAGGAAGTCAAAAAAATCTGCGACGGTATCGGTGTCGATGAGTTCGAGCGGGCCCGAGCACAGCTAAAGGCATCGACCCTGATGGCATTGGAAAGTTCTGGCACCAGGGTTGAACAATTTGCCCGGCAGCTCTTCGTCTTTGATCGCATCATGCCCATGAGCGAATTGGTTGAAAAGCTGAATTCCGTCACACCTGATCAGGTGATGGAGGCTGCCAACCGCTTGCTGACGTCAGGGGACATATCGGTTGCGGCCGTTGGTCCTGCGGGCTCGCTGGTCGACTATGACCAATTGGCGGCGCAGTTCGCTCATTAGTTGGGTCAGGCGTGACCTGCCACTGATGACAGCATCGATACATCAATGCCCAGTTTGGCCATGGCTAGTGGCCACTTCAATTCTGGTTCGGTGGCAAACACCAAATCAGAATCGGTTTCCGTGTGCAGCCAGGCGTTAGCCAGTATTTCGCTTTCCAACTGGCCGGCTGACCAACCTGCATACCCCAGCACCAACAAGCTGTTGCTGGGGCCTTCATTGGCAGCCAGCGCGCGCAAAATCTCGACGGTCGCAGTGATTGCCAAAATTTCGGATATCACCATGGACGAATCTTGTGTGTAGTCCGCAGAGTGCAGCACAAACCCTCTGTTGGGTTCCACTGGCCCGCCGGTAAAAACGCTGATGTCGGCATGAATTTTCGGGATTGAGATGTCCAATTGTTCCATCAATTCGGGGAATTCGATGTGTGTGGCCGGCTGGTTGATGACGATACCCATTGCGCCTTCTTCGGAGTGTTCGCACATACAGATGACCGCCCGTTCGAAGCGCGGATCACCCATATTGGGCATGGCCAACAGCAATTTGCCGCGTAAATGGCCTGGTCTCAGCGTCTGTTCGGTGGCAGAACTGCGCATCTCTATAACGAAATTGTGACCATACAGGCCGTCCCCGTCGTGCAGACTTCCTTCGTAAAGCCCGATTCCTTCCCTATATTATAGCGCATGACGCCCAAATATCGGGCATTCCTTTTGGCTACATGAAAAGCGAGCATCCGTGCCTAAACATATCCGCCTACATCGTTTTTTCCTTGCAACCACGTTCGCTGCCATTTGGCTTGCCATAGGGGCAATGGGTGCCGCTGCCGAGCCATCATCTGACTGGGTGCGCGCTGAATACGGACAGGTGCGACTGATCGCGGCTTCAGAGGGATTGAATGACAATGGGCAGGTCATCATCGGCGTTCAGATGCGGCTATTCAAAGGTTGGAAGACCTATTGGCGTACACCTGGCGAAACGGGCATCCCCGCAAGCTTTGACTGGTCGGGGTCACAAAACGTTGCAAATGCCGATTTGCGCTGGCCGGCACCGACACGCTTTGATGAATATGGCAGTCAGGCTTTTGGCTATAAGACCGAAGTTATTTTCCCCGTGACGATACAGGCCCAGGACAAAGGCGGCCCCGTGATGGTGGCCCTTGACCTGCAGTTTGGTGTTTGCCGGGACATCTGTATGCCCGTCGAAGCCCAGCTGACGATGCCTGTTAATCAGACAAGCACAACTGAGACGCCTCATGCCCGTCATATTGCCAGGTTTGAACGCAAAGTGCCCTTGTCGTCAGCTGACAGCCCGATACAGATTGAAAGGGCACGATACGACAGCAAGTCAGAAAGGGTGATCGTTGATCTTTCTGGCCCCGACAAGATGATTGCGCCAGATGTTGTGCTAGAGCTTCCTGCCGGTTTCGCGCAACAAGCGCCTACCGTCAAATTGGAAGGCGATCACGCGACTGTAGAAATTCCGGTATTGATTGATCCTTCCGAAGGCGGCCTGGTGGGGCGGGCAATTTCTATTGTGGCTTGGGACAAAGGCCGCCGCGCTGTAGAGAAACTGGTCACGATTGCGCCCTGACAATTCTGCCCAGGTCTGGATTGAATCCGTCTTGTATTTCCGGGAAAACTGCTATGATGCTGGCAGATGCCGCCAAATTGACGGCGCGGTTTATATTTCAGAGAGAGTAAGACACATGACAATCAGCGTAGGCGACAAGATCCCCGAAGCAACACTGATGCAGATGACTGGCGACGGTCCTGCACCCGTATCCTCATCAGACCTTTTTGGTGGCAAAAAAGTCGTGCTATTTGCTGTGCCAGGTGCGTTCACGCCAACCTGTTCTGCCCAGCATTTGCCAAGCTATATCGATAATGCTGATGCCTTGGTCGCTAAGGGTGCTGACAGCATTGTTTGCATGTCTGTAAACGACGTTTTTGTTATGGATGCCTGGGGCAAAGACCGTGGCGTTGGCGACAAAGTGCAGATGATTGCCGATGGTAATGGCGATTTCACGACAGCGCTTGGTCTTGGCATGGATGGATCTGGCTTTGGCCTAGGCCAGCGATCGCAGCGTTTTTCTCTCATTGCTGAAGATGGCGTTGTGACCCATCTAAATCTTGAACAAGGCGGTGAATTCAAGAATTCGGCTGCTGAAGTTGCGCTGAAACAGCTATAGTATTCTGATGTTTTCATCATGATAAGTATAAAAGGGGGCAGTAGCCCCCTTTTTGTTGCGGAAATTCATCACCATGTAGAGAACTGGATTGATGAAATATTTTAACAGGAGGATTTGAAATGGAAATTTTAGTCTATGTATTTGTAGCAATGGTCGTTATTACTATTTCATTGGGTATCAAGACTGTTTCCCAGGGAAACGAATACACTGTAGAGCGTTTTGGTAGGTTTACCAAGACGTTACGCCCTGGATTGCACTTCATCATTCCTGTCGTTGACCGAATTGGTGCCAAATTGAACATGATGGAACGGGTCATGGATATTTCTTCTCAGGAAGTGATCACCAAGGACAATGCCATGATCAAAGCCAATGGCATCGTGTTCTTTCAGATCATTGACGCGCCAAAAGCGGCGTATGAAGTAAACAATCTGGATCTGGCAATCCTGAATCTGGTGATGACGAATATTCGGACTGTTATGGGGTCTATGGACCTGGATGAACTGTTGTCAAAACGTGATGAAATAAATGTGCGGCTGTTGAACATTGTTGATGATGCAACCACCCCGTGGGGTATCAAAGTCACCCGTATTGAGATCAAGGACATCGAACCACCTGCAGATCTGGTGCAGGCTATGGCCCGGCAAATGAAAGCAGAGCGCGAAAAACGCGCGACTATCTTGGAAGCTGAAGGCGTACGCCAATCAGAAATTTTGCGCGCTGAAGGCGAAAAACAAGCTGCAATTCTTGATGCAGAGGGGCGCAGGGAAGCCGCCTTTAGGGACGCCGAAGCGCGAGAACGTGAAGCCCAGGCGGAAGCGGCGGCAACAACAATGGTTTCAGATGCCATTTCGAATGGTAATCAAAATGCAATTAATTATTTTGTAGCCCAGGAATATATTCGCACCCTGAAAGAGTTTGCGAATTCGCCTAACCAAAAACTGATCTTCATGCCTCTGGAGGCCTCGAGCGTGATTAGTTCGATCGGCGGCATCAGCGAATTATTCAAAGAGATCAACTCGCCAGTCACGCCGTCTGGCGGCAGCAACATTCCCAATGTAAGCCGCGACTAGGCCCAATGCAATTCACGACGAGGCCCAATGTAATTCACGGCAAGGAGAGAGTTGATGGAGGACTTTGTGTTTGAATTCTGGACTGTATGGAGCTGGCTGGCGATTGGTGTTGGCCTGATCATTGTCGAAATGATCGCGCCCGGTTTAATCTTCGTATGGTTTGGTGTCGCGGGCATTGTGACCGGTCTGGTCGTTGGTGTTGCACCCATGATGGCCTGGCCTGCCCAATTAACTCTGTTTTCTGTGTTGGCGCTCGTCAGCTTGGTCTCGGGCCGAATGTGGTTGAAGAAGCATCCGCTGAAAACCCAGGATGAAAGCCTGAACCGGCGGGCAGATCAGTATGTGGATCGAACTTTTACGCTGTCCGAGGCCATCGTTAATGGTCAGGGCAAAGTGCAGGTGGATGATTCTATCTGGAAGGTTCGCGGGCCCGATATGGACCTGGGGTCTTTGGTTCGCGTGGTTGGAACCGATGGCACCGTCCTTAATGTAGAGGCGGAAACCTAGTCCCTTTGATTATGAATATTTGAAGGGATCCATGCCTTTGTTGGCGAGCATGTCAGCGCGCTCGTTGCCGGGGTCGCCTGCATGTCCCTTTACCCAATGCCACGTAATGTTGTGGGCGCCGATCAAGGCATCTAATTGTTTCCACAGATCGTCGTTCTTGACCGGCTTTTTCTTGGCGGTGCGCCAGCCATTCTTTTTCCAATTGTGAATCCACGATGTGATGCCGTCGCGAACATAGACACTGTCCGTATAGAGCGCGACATCACTAGGTGACTTTTTCAACACCTCAAGCGATCTGATGGCCGCCGTCAGTTCCATCCGGTTATTGGTGGTGTCGGGCTCGCCGCCGCAGAGTTCTTTTTCATGGTCACCATAGCTTAACCACGCGCCCCAGCCGCCGGGGCCCGGGTTGCCTGAACAGGCGCCGTCTGTGTAAATCGTGATCATTTAATTAGCCTAGTCCGTATTCGCCAGCGTTCTTAACGCGCTGGTGGAATTGTAATTTCTTGGCATATTCCATGGGGTTCTTGGTTTCCACCATCGCCCCTTCAACCTGGTTGATGGAATCATACAAGCGGGTCAGCAAAAAGCGCAGGGCGGCCCCACGTGCCAGGATCGGCAGTGCGTGAATTTCATCCTCAGTGTAGGGGCGCTCCATGCCATAAGCGGCCGTCATCCGTCGCGCCTTGGTGGCGTTGAACGAGCCATCGCGTTCGAAGCACCAGGCATTCATGCAGATCGCCAAGTCATAAATAAAGGTGTCGTTGCAGGCGAAGTAAAAGTCGATCAAACCCGACAGATCATTCCCCAAAAAGAATACATTGTCCGGAAACAGGTCGGCATGGATCACGCCCTCCGGCAGCCCTTCAGGCCAGTTGTCATCAAGGTATTTTAACTCATTGGTGATCAGATTAGCCAAGCCAGGCTCTATTTCATCGGCAGCCTCCAAACACGTATCGGCCAACGAGCGCCATCCTTCATGGGCCAGGCTGTTGGCACGTTTGCCCGGGAAGTCGACCACAGCATTATGCATCTGTGCCAGTCCACGGCCAACCTCGGCACAATGATGCGCCGTCGGGCGACCGACAGAAACGCCATTCAGGAACGAAACCAATGCCGCGGGGCGACCGCACAGCTCACCCAGCTCATCGCCATTCCTGGTTTTGATGGGGACAGGGCAGGCGAGGCCATTTTTGGACAGATGGTCCATCAGGTCCAAGAAGAACGGCAGCTCGGTCTTGTCTATGCCTGGTTCGTACAGGGTCAGGATGTAGGCACCCTTGGTGGTGGTCAGCAGGTAGTTGGTGTTTTGCACACCCTCGGCAATGCCTTTGAAGGCCTGGATATCGCCAAGGTCATAATCTTTCAGGAAGGCTTCAAGCTCTTCTTCTTCAACGTGGGTAAAAACGGCCATCTAGACTATTCCGTTAGCATGGAAGGCAGCTTGAAGCTGACATCTTCGGTGCGGGTAATGACTTCCTCCAGCAATACTTCGTACCGCTGTCTCAGGGCTTCAACGACTTCTTTTACCAAAATTTCAGGTGCCGATGCCCCAGCTGTGATGCCCAAAGTCGATACGCCCGCCAAGGCAGACCAGTCAATGTCTGTGGCGCGCTGGATTAGGGTCGATTGTGCGCCACAGCGTTGGGCCACTTCGACCAAACGGCGTGAATTTGATGAATTCGGCGCACCGATCACCAACACATGATCACATTGGCCGGCGATGGCCTTGGTGGCTTCCTGCCGATTGGTGGTGGCGTAGCAGATATCTTCCTTGCGTGGCGGGGTGATGGACGGAAAACGTCTCATCAGCACGTCAATGATGTCGGCTGTATCGTCAACGGACAGGGTCGTCTGGGTGATGTAGGCGATTTTGTCCGGTCGGTTAGTTTCAAAATCTTTCGCGTCGTCGACAGTTTCAATGAGGGTCATCGCCCCGTTTGGTAATTGCCCCATGCTGCCGATGACTTCAGGGTGCCCAGCATGTCCAATCAGTAAGATATGGTAGCCTGCGGCGAAGTGTCGCTCAGCCTCGCGATGCACTTTGCTGACCAGCGGGCAGGTCGCGTCAACAAACATCAGATTGCGCCGCTTGGCCTCATTGGGAACAGATTTGGGCACCCCATGGGCAGAAAAGACCACAGGTGCATCGCCTGGGACTTCGTCAAGTTCATCCACAAAAATTGCGCCACGCTGTTGCAGGCCTTCGACGACATAGCGATTATGCACGATCTCGTGGCGCACATAGACAGGGGCCCCGAACTTGTCGAGGGCGGTTTCGACGATCTGGATGGCACGGTCAACGCCGGCGCAAAATCCACGCGGACCGGCGACCAAAACCTTGAGGGATTCTTTTTTATTCATCCTGCTTTCATCTTGTATGGCTATCTTGTCCAATGTGCAGCCGTTCTCTACTATGCCGGTGACTAGCCGTTTATATACAACTGAGTGCGAGAGGAATACCACACATGTCTGAACCTGTAATTGCTGCGACAGAACCGTTTGCCGTCGATGTTAAAGAAGGCAAGAGCTATTGGTGGTGTGCATGTGGGCAAAGCGCCAAGCAGCCTTTCTGTGATGGCAGCCACAAAGATACCGACTTTGAGCCCCTGGAATACAAGGCGTCGAAAGACCGCACGGTCTATTTCTGCGGCTGCAAGCAAACTTCGAAAAATCCTATGTGCGATGGCACCCATTCCAAGCTATAAGCGCCTACCAAGTTAAGAGATTTGGGAATACTCAGGAACATCCCCTTTATGACGAGCTTTCGCCGCCTTCTACCAGCCCTGTCTGTGATGATATTGCCACTATTGGCCGGGTGTGGAATCTTTGGAAACCAGGTAAGCCTCGAGTTTACTGACGAAGATAAACAACGGTGCCCACCAGTTGGCATCGTTGCCTATACGGGCGAGATCACGCGGTTTTTGCCGGGGCCCAGCCGAACGACGGATGATGTTATCAATCGTGGCACAATCAGCGGATTGACCGTCAACTGCTTCAACACCGAAACCGGGGTTGATGCGACATTGTCCTTTGATGTCAGTGCCTCTGTCGGGGCAGCGCGACCCAGCGGTTCGGTGGATTTGACCTATTTTGTCACCGTGACGAACGAAGTTGACCAGCCTTTGGAACGCAAGCTTTATCAGGTCAGCGTGCCCATATCGAACAATCATGGGTTGGTGCGTCAATATGTTGGATTGCAGGTCCCCTTTGACGAGGATGGCCGACTGGTAGACAAAGAAGTGCTGATTGGTTTTCAACTGACGACTGAGCAACTGACCTACAATATCCACCGCTAACTCATTTAAAATTCAACGCCCCCCATAGAGTTGTGTCGAATTTGACATACTATATATGGTTTGACGTTGACTCTTTTCAGGCTCTTGGTATTTTCAAACCTGTCTCGTGCCCGTGCGGGAGAGATTGGTTCTGAAACAGGGTTTGGTTTCAGGATCGGCGCCGAAGAAGCAACCACCCCGGAAACTTTCAGGCAAACGGACCGCACGGGTTTGGACACTCTGGAAAGTAGGCGTCACAACGCCTCACCGAAGGGGTAAGCCAGGGCCACAATTGGCGCTGGTCAAATCTCTCAGGTTCCGTGACAGAGGGGGTGGCCGCCAATATCCATTGGCGGACTACTTTGTCGAATCAGGAACAGAATGAGCCAGTCACCACAAGATCAAGCCCTACAACAAACAGCTTTGCATGCACTGCACGTGGAACTGGGTGCCGAAATGGTCCCCTTTGCAGGCTATGACATGCCCGTTCGCTATCCGATGGGCATCATGGCCGAGCATCTGCATTGCCGGGAAAAAGCAGCCTTGTTTGACGTGTCGCATATGGGGCAGTTCAACCTGGCGGGCGATGACGCCGTGGCCGAGTTGGAAAAGCTTGTGCCAGGCGATATCAACAGCTTGAAGACGGGCCGCATGCGTTATTCGCTGTTGTTGAATGAACAGGGTGGCATTCTGGATGACCTGATGATCACGAGGGGAGCCAAAGACCTGTTTATCGTGGTCAATGCGGCATGCAAAGACGCGGATGAGGCGCATATGCGCGCGCACCTTGCGGGGGATACCAGGCTGACAAAATTGGATGATCGGGCATTGTTGGCGCTGCAGGGACCACAAGCTGCCAATATGATGGGACAGTATGATGCCAAGCTGGCCCAAATGCCGTTCATGAGCGGGATGCAGGCCAGCCTCGATGGTCTGGACTGTTTTGTTTCACGCTGTGGCTATACTGGTGAGGACGGATATGAAATATCTGTCGCCAATGACCAGGCTGAAGACCTGGCAAGGGCCCTTTTGGCCTTTGATGACGTCGAGCCTGTCGGCCTGGGCGCGCGCGATACGCTGCGACTAGAGGCAGGCTTATGTCTCTATGGCTCAGACATCGATACAAATACAACGCCCATCGAGGCGTCCCTGACCTGGACCATCGGCAAACGCCGCAAGATCGAAAAAGATTTCCCCGGTGCTGGCCCGATCATGGATCAATTGTTTGATGGACCAAGCCGACTACGCGTTGGCATCAGGCCCGATGGGCGGGCACCGGCACGGGCCCATACAGAAATACTCGATCTGGATGGCAACATCATTGGCGAGATCACCAGCGGTGGATATGGGCCGACAGTCGGCGGCCCTGTGGCCATGGGCTATGTGGACGCGGCCTTTGCCAATGACGGCACAGAGGTCGGATTGAACATCAGGAACAAGGTACACAAGGCGCATATAGCGCCGATGCCATTCATCAAAAAGGGTTGGAAATAGTGATCGTACAAAGGACAGCAATATGAGCGACATTCGATACTCAGAAGATCATGAATGGATCATACTTGACGGCGATGTGGGCACCATTGGTATCTCGGACTATGCCCAAGGGGCCCTGGGTGATGTTGTCTTTGTCGAAATGCCCGAAATTGGCGCGTCCCTCGACAAGGGGGCCGAAGTCGGTGTGATTGAATCTGTCAAAGCCGCCAGTGAAATCTACACACCCGTGTCTGGAGAAATTGTCGCCGTCAATGAAGCCGTTGATGGCGACCCGTCCCTGGTGAACACAGACCCATTGGGCGAAGGTTGGCTATTCAAGATCAAGCTTTCGAAGCCGGAAGAGTTGAACGGCCTGAGCAACCAAGACGCCTATAACAAGTTCCTGGAAGGGCTCGACTAATGCGCTATCTGCCACTCACTGATCATGATCGACAAGACATGCTGGCCAGTATCGGCGCGTCGTCCATTGACGATCTGTTTGTCGACGTCCCAGAGGGGCTGCTTCAATCTGGTCCTCTGGACCTGCCTAGACATCAAAGTGAGATGGCGGTGGAACGCGCCATGGAGGCGCTTGCAAAGCAAAACAGGTCGGCCGGCGAGGGGCCATTTTTCCTTGGTGCTGGGGGCTATCGACACCATATCCCGGCCACTGTTAAGCATCTGATATCGCGGGGGGAATTCCTGACCGCCTATACCCCGTATCAGCCAGAAATCAGCCAGGGAACACTACAGGTGCTGTTCGAATTTCAAAGCCAGGTCGTGCGGCTCACCGGCATGGAAGTGGCCAATGCATCGATGTATGACGGCTCGACCGCCTGCGCCGAGGCTGTGTTGATGGCGCGTCGGATTTCCAAGAAGAAAAAAGTGATCGTCTCGGGCGGGCTGCATCCGCAATATGCCGATGTCATTCGGACCATGACGCGATTCACAGATGATGATGTGAACTTTCAGGCGCCAACGCCACACATCGATGATGATGCGTTGATTGCGGTGCTGGATGATCAGACATCGTGTGTCGTGGTGCAGAATCCAGATGTGTTTGGCAATGTCCGCGACCTTACCAGTCTGGCAGAGGCAGCCCATGCGGTGGGGGCTCTGTTAATTGCCACCGTGACCGAGATTGTCTCGCTGGGGGCCATTCGATCTCCCGGCGAAATGGGCGCTGACATTGTTGTTGGCGAAGGCCAATCGATCGGCAACGCGTTGAGTTTCGGCGGGCCATATCTGGGCCTGTTTGCAACCCGGCTACGCTATGTCCGCCAGATGCCAGGGCGTCTGTGTGGTGAAACAGTAGACAGCGATGGCAAGCGCGGCTTTGTGCTAACCCTGTCGACCCGCGAACAACATATCAGGCGGGAAAAAGCGACGAGTAACATCTGCACTAATTCTGGTCTTTGTGCGCTGGCATTTTCCATTCACCTGTCTTTGCTGGGTGAGAAGGGGCTGCGGCAGATGGCCCATATCAATCATATGCGGGCTGTTCAACTGGTCGATGCCCTGGGACAAATAGAGGGCGTCGAGGTCCTCAACGACACCTTCTTTAATGAAGTCACCATCAGGGTGCCGGGCGATGCACGTGAATTGGTTAACAGACTGGCCGAACTTGGTATTCTGGCCGGCGTTTCCGGTGGCCGATTGTTCGATTCACTCACAGATATGGCCGATCTGATCATACTGGCAGCAACCGAAACAACGACAGATGAAGATATCCATGCCCTGGCCAGTGCCCTGCGGGAGGCACTGTCATGATGAACCGTCAGGGCAGGCCGTCCCAGCCTAGCGATGCAACGACTGCACCCATTTCTGCGACGTGGACAGGCCATCGCGCGCTTGACCTGAACGAGCCTTTGCTATTTGAACAAGATCGACCGGGTGTAACCGGCGTTGATTTCGAACCGGTGAGTGAAGGCAAAACTCGATTGGGTGGCCTGGAACGGGATGAGAAAATCGGCCTGCCTGGGCTGACGGAATCGCAAGTCGTGCGACACTATACCCGCCTCAGTCGCAAGAACTACGCCATCGATATGGGCATATTCCCGCTGGGGTCCTGCACCATGAAACACAATCCGAGGCTCAATGAAGCCGTGGCAGCCATGCCGGGTTTTGCCGATATTCATCCGCTGCAGCCCATGGCGTCAGTGCAGGGGGCCTTGGGCGTGATGGAACAATTGTCGCACTGGTTGAAGACCCTGACTGGCATGCCAGGGGTGTCCCTGTCGCCCAAGGCTGGGGCTCATGGCGAATTGTGTGGCTTGATGACCATTCGTGCAGCGTTGGAGGCACGTGGTGACGCGCGGGTGCGCGTGCTGGTGCCAGAATCCGCGCACGGGACAAACCCGGCGACGGCAGCCCAGTGTGGTTACAAAGTTGATTCTATCCCCGCCAATGATGAAGGTCGGGTGGACATTGAGGCCCTGGCGGAAAAACTGGGTGACGACGTTGCCGCCATCATGTTGACCAATCCCAATACGTGCGGATTGTTCGAACGCGACATCATCGAAATTGCCGCCATGACCCACGCTGCGGGGGCCTTTTTCTATTGTGATGGCGCCAATTTCAACGCCATTGTCGGCAAAGTGCGGCCCGGCGATCTGGGCATCGACGCCATGCATATCAACCTGCACAAGACGTTTTCGACCCCGCATGGCGGGGGTGGGCCGGGGTCTGGGCCTGTTGTGTTCTCAGAGGCGCTGGTGCCCTTCGCTCCGTCGCCATTTATCGCCAGAGAGGGTGATACTCTGCGGCTGGTCGAAGATTGTGCCGACGGGGCCGTCGGCCGAATGGCGGCTTTTCACGGACAGATGGGCATGTATGTCAGGGCACTGACTTACATGTTGAGCCACGGAAGTGATGGCTTGGCTCAGGTAGCCGAAGACGCGGTTCTCAATGCGAATTATGTGTTGGAAGGCCTGAAGGATGTCATGTCGCCCTCTTTTGAAGGACCCTGTATGCACGAGGCGTTGTTTGACGACCGTTTCCTCAAAGACACTGGCGTGACAACGCTCGATTTCTCGAAAGCTCTGATTGATGAAGGGTTTCACCCCATGACCATGTATTTCCCTTTGGTCGTGCAGGGGGCCATGCTGATTGAACCGACCGAAACCGAAAGCAAAGAGAGCCTCGACGAATTTATTGGCGCCTTGCGCCATCTGGCGACAATGGCCAGCGCGGGTACCAGCAACAGCTTTGCTGCGGCACCGCAATATTCCCCCGTGACCAGGTTGGACGAAACCCAGGCGGCGCGCAACCCGGTGCTGTCGTATCAAGTGCCGGATCAGGATGCCGCCGAATAGCAAGAACCGGGTGGTTATCATCTGATTGCGGGCATAGATTGGCCCTATGAGCAATGACACATACACAATGATTGAAGGCGTCCTGGACCAATTGGTCCAGATGCCTGACCCGCAACCCAGCCTGACCGATCTGGCCAATTCCGTTGGCCTCAGCGAGTTTCATTTCCAGCGACTGTTTAAGGATTGGGTTGGCGTCAGCCCCAAGAAGTTCATGCAACATCTGACGCTCGAGGCGGCCAAAGACCGGCTGCGTGCATCTGCCAATGTGTTGGATGCCAGCTATGACGCAGGGCTGTCAGGGCCGGGACGCCTCCATGATCTGATGATCAATGTTGAAGCCATGACCCCTGGTGAATACAGAAAAGGCGGCAAAGGCCTGACGATCTATCATGGTCGCCATGACACACCGTTTGGGGTTTGTGATTTGTTCATGACCGATCGGGGTATATGTGGCTTGGAGTTCCCAGCAGGGGACAAATCATCCCGGGTCATGTTTGCGCGCTGGCCCCATGCAGATTTTGTTGAGGCACCCTCAAAAACTCGGCCCTTCATTGACCTGGTATTCAGCCGTAGCGCAGTGCAGAGCGTGCCAGGCGTCCTGTCCCTGTACCTAGGTGGCAGCAAGTTCCAGTTGCAGGTATGGAAGGCACTTTTGTCGATACCCTCGGGAACTCTGTCGACCTATGGCGATATTGCCGAAAGCTTGCATATGGGGCGACAGGGCGCCCGGGCCGTCGGTGGCGCGGTTGGGGCAAACCCCATTGGCTGGCTGATCCCCTGCCATCGGGTTATTCGCCAAAGTGGTGCTATCAGTGGCTATCGCTGGGGTGAAACCAGAAAGCTGGCCATGTTGGGCTGGGAAGCCTCTTACGACGGCATACCCCAAATACAAAAAAGGGCCGCCCGATAATCGGCCAGCCCTTCAGCGCGCGTCTAACAGACGCTTAATTCAGATGTTGTCCCAGTTCGGCAATGGATTTGTCGACAAGGGCGTCGGCCTGTTCAGCATGCAGGTTCTCGGCCACCAATATACGAGCAGCGGCGACGGCGACTTCAACCGCCACATCGCGAACTTCTTTGACGGCCGCAGCCTCAGCCCGGGTGATCTTGTCCTGGGCCATGGCTTCGCGACGCGCAATCGTTTCTTCCAATGCGACTTTAGCATCAGCAGTGGCGCGTTCGGCCTCGACCTTGGCGTGGTCCAAAATTTCCTGAGCCTCGCCTATGGCGTCGCGCTGTTGGCGTTCGTACGAGGCCAGCAGAGTTTGCGCTTCTTCACGCAGTTTACGGGCTTCATCAACCTGGCTGGCGATGCCTTCGCTACGTTCGTCCAGCACCCGAGCAATCATTGCGGGCAGTTTCAGGAACACGAGCCCAACAATGAAGAACGTGAACGAGATCAGAACCCAAAAGGTTGGATCCTCGTAAAAGGCTTCTTCAACCCCGGGAAGGGGACCATCGATGGCCTGTTCCATCGTGGCGGCAAATTCGTCGACCGGCGCAGTTTCATTGGCAGGTACAGTCTCACCGGCAGGTGCAGTGTCTACACTATCTATCGCTGTTTCGTGATGGGCCATCTTAGTTCAACCCTGCGCGTGTCAATTCAGCATCAAGGGCTGCGTTAACAATTGCGTCATCTGGTGTCGTGCCCAGCAATTGCGAAACAACATCACGCGTTGCAGACTCTGCAATTTCACGGACATTGGCCATGGCATCATCGCGGGCAGCCCTGATTTGGGCCTCTGCTTCGGTTGCACGTTCAGCCAGTCGGGCCTCGGCTTCTGCCTGTTGGACAGCAGCGTCTGCCTGGACCTTTGCGCGGGTTTCTGCGGCAAGAGCGCTGGCTTTGGCACGCGCTTCGCTTAGGGCTGCTTCATAGGCCCTCAGCGCGTCCTGGGCCTCATTATTCAGCTTTTGCGCAGCATCGAGGTCATTGGCAATGCGCTGCTCGCGTGACAACAAAACGTCTGATACGCGGGGCAGGGCAACCTTCGCCATGAGCAGGTAAAGGGCACCAAATGTGATGACCAGCCAAAAAAGCTGAGGCGCAAAATCATTGAGTTCGAGCTGAGGCATGGGACGGGTTCCAGTTCTGAAAATTGGCCCTGACAGCGACCCCGACAGAGCCCTTTACAGGTGCCCAGACAGAGAAAGTCAGATTAGCCGAACAGAATGATCATAGAGACCACAAAGCCGAACAGACCTGTTGCTTCGCAAAGTGCGAAACCAATATACATATTGGTGGTCTGAGAGGCCGCAGCGGCTGGGTTGCGAAGGGCACCGGCAAGGAAGTTGCCGAACACAAGGCCAATACCAACACCGGCACCGATAAGGGCCGTTGCCGCGATACCAGCACCAATCATGCGAGCTGCTTCAGTTTCCATTTTAATTTCTCCAGTTGAGAGGAAATAAATCCGTTTTAGTGAAGGTGAATTGCATCATTAAGATAGATGCATGCGAGGATCGAGAAGATATAGGCCTGTAGAATGGCCACAATAATTTCCAGTCCGGTCAGCGCGACCATAAAGGCCAGCGGCAAAATACCGTACATACCCAGCGAAATCACAAACCCAGCGAACACTTTCAGCATGGTATGGCCGGCCATCATATTAGCGAACAGACGGACAGACAGGCTGATGGGGCGGATAAAGTAAGAGATGATTTCGATCGGGATCAGAATAACGAGCAAGATCGGCGAGGCGCCTTTGGGCGCGAACAGCTTGGTATAGCCTATGCCGTGGCGGGAGAAGCCAATGATGGTAACGCCTATAAAGACAAAGCCAGACATGGCGAAGGTCACAACGATGTGGCTGGTAACAGTAAAGCTGTAGGGGATCATACCCAGCAGATTAAGGGCGAGAATGAAGGTGAAGAGGCTGAAAATAAACGGGAAATAGCGCTGCGCTTCTGAGCCAGCGGTGTCTCGTATCATGTTGGCGACAAGTTCGTAACTCATCTCCACCATCGATTGCCAACGACCGGGTACCAGCGCCTTCTGCCGCATTCCCAAGATAACAAAAGCACAAATCACGATCAGGGCAGCAACCATAAACACGGACGAATTCGTAAACGATACATCAATGCCGCCGGCTTCGAGTTCGACGATGCGGTTGATCCTAAACTGGTCGAGAGGATTGTGGGCCACGATATTATCCTTGGAGGGGTTGCTTTAGCAAATGATCAGCTTGTGTGTTCAGGTTTGTTAATCTTCTTCATTCAGTGTCGCTGCCGTGCGAATGACATTTCTGATACCAGCTGCGGTGCCCAGGACCATCATGACGATCAACATCCACGGAGTTGTTCCCAGCCATCTATCCAATAGCAGTCCGCCGATGACGCCGAATGCTACACCCGATATCAAGTCAATTCCAATTCGAAAAGCAACTCCCGCCGAGCTTAAAGACTGTTCCGATTTCGGCTCGTTCTCCGCCCGCACTTTTTTGATGCGTGCATCCAGTTCTGACATCTCCCCGTGGGGGTCATGTTCTTTCAAGCCGACCTCCTTTTAAATGCCGGGAATCGGCACCTTGAAGGCGGGTGCACCATAGTGGGTGCCCCATATGGTGTCAAGGGGGTTGAGAAAGTTCATAACCCATTGATAATAATAGATATAATACGTTGTCAGTTACTCTGCTGCAATCAATTCTTCTGCCTGATCCAGGTCTACAGAAACCAGTTGAGAAACACCCTGTTCACCCATCGTTACACCGTATAATCGGTCCAGATGAGACATGGTGATCGGATGATGAGAAACGATCAGGAAACGGGTGCCTGTTTGCTCGGTCATTTCGTGTAGCAGTTTGCAAAAGCGCTCGACATTTGCGTCATCCAGCGGGGCATCAACTTCATCGAGAACGCAGATCGGCGCCGGGTTGGTCATGAACACGGCAAAAATTAGCGACAGGGCGGTCAATGCCTGTTCGCCGCCAGACAGCAATGACATGGATTGCAGGCGCTTGCCTGGTGGGCTGGCCATTATCTCGAGGCCGGCTTCAAGGGGATCATCAGATTCCGTCAGTTCCAGATGTGCGTTACCGCCACCGAACAAGCGTTTGAACAGATCTGTGAAATGTTCATTTACTTCAGTAAAGGCGGTGGCCAGGCGATCCTTGCCCTCGCGGTTCAGGTTGGTAATGGCCCGACGCAATTTGTCGATGGCGGCTTGCAGGTCGGCTTTCTCGTTTGTCATGGTGGTCAGGTCCGTCTGGATTTCCTCGGCCTCCTGATCTGCCCGCAGATTAACCGGGCCCATGGTGTCGCGTTCGTGCCGCAATCGCTCAAGACGTTTGGAGACATCTTCCAGATCAGGTAGGGGCGTGTCTGGTTTGTGGCCTGAAATTTCCAGCGTGTCTTCGGGGTTGCATTCCAACTCTTCTTCGATCCGAACCTTCAGGTCGGCAATACGTTCCTGCGATTGTTCCACCAGGCCCTCGGCACGCACACGTTCCTCGCGGGCCTCTGCCATGCTGCGCTGGGCGCTAGTCAAGGCTTTGTCGAAACCAGCAAGATCAGAGTCGGCTTCGGCTAATTGGGCTGCGGCTTCCTGACGGGCCTTTGCTGCCTTGTCCATTTCCTCCGTCAGTGATTCACGACGGGCCTTCAATTGCGCAGGCTTGGATTCCAGGGCGCTCAGCTCTTCTTCTGTCTGACGCTTTCGTTCTGCCAATTGCTTAATTTGAGTGTCAGCACCGGATTGGCGTCCAATCCAGGATTCCAGCTCGCTTGTGATTGTCTTCAGGCGGTGTTGCCTTTGCTGTGCTTCACGGACCAGGAAGTCACGATTTTGGCGGGCTTCGGCCAGTTTTTCCTGTGCTTCATGCAAAGATGTGCGCGCCGTATCCAATTTGTCCTGATAGTCTTGGACGACGGGCATGTCGGCCAATTCTTGCGCCAGGGTTTCCTTGCGCTCGGCCACATCTTTGCGATCCGTGCGTAGTCTGGTCAGGGTTTCGTCCAACGACTGAATGCGGCTTGTCTTTTTGGCATCCAGTTGGGCGATATCAGCTTCTTTGTTTCTGGCGTCGATCAGTGCGTCCTGGGCATCCTGCAAGTCAATCCGCGCCTGGGTTTCCAGTGCGACGGCTTCACTGGTGCGTTCATTGGCATCGGTCCAGGCGGCCTCTGTGGCATTGACGACGCTTTGTTTGCCTTCAATATCGCCTGCCAATGCGTCCAGACGATTGCGTTGTTCCAGGCGAACCGCTGCAGCCGACGGCGCGCCCGCACGGGATGTTTTGCCATCCCATCGCCACGCGGCGCCGTCTCGACTAACCAGAATTTGTCCAGGTGCCAGCGCTGCCTGCAGCGCATCGCCAGCATCTTCGTCAACAACACCAATGAATCCCATAATGCGGCCCAGTGCTTTGGGCGCAGCGATATGGTCGGCAAGGGATGCCGTGCCTGTCGGCAGATCCGGTACGTCGCTAAGAGGATCGAGAGTTCGCCAAAAGGCCGCCGCTTCGTCATCAGCTGACAAAGACAGATCGTCACCAAAGGCTGCTGCCAACGCTGTTTCGAACCCAGGGTCGACCTTCAATTCATCGAGAATGGGTGATCCATTGTCGTCACTGTCGGCAATCAGTGATTCCAGTGCTTTTTGTTCTGCCTGCAAGGGTGACAGATCATTACGAGCGTCTTCAAAGTCTTGGCGGGCTTCGGCCTCTGTGTCCTTGGCTTTGCTGGCGCTGAGGGTATGGGCTTCGAAGCTCTCCTGGGTATTTTCTGTCGTTTTGCGGGCTTCTGTCGTCGCGGCGGCCGCTTCGCGGGCTTCTGGGTTGTCCTTCGCCGAAGCAGTCAGCGTGGCATGTTCGTCCATGGAGCCTTCGATGCGGCGATCCAGGTCACCCAATTGGATGTCGAGGCTGGCGGATTGCTGGGTCAGGCTTTCTTTTTGGGCACTAAGGCGTGTGTATTCTTCGCCTGCAGCGTCAGCCAGATTGCGCGTTTTATCGACGTTATTGGTGGCTTCATCAAGACGGATTTCTTCGGTGGCTAATACCTGATGATGATTGTCTTCTTGCGAAGAAACCTCCCTTTGTTCGGTCGTCAGGCGTTCGATATGGCCGCTTGCGTCAGTCAGCATGGCTTTTTCGCGGTCTTCATCCTGGTCTATCTGGCCATGGCGCCCCTTCAGTTGGGCAAGCTCGCGATTGGTGCGTTCTTCTTCGGCATCAAGGCTTTCTTTGGCGACTGTCAGACGATGTTCTGCCGCTGCGCGTTCTGTCTCTACCTGTCGTAGGGGCGGGACCCTGGCACCCGCAGTTGCCTGTTCTGTGCTGGCCTTGGCCTGGATGCGTGTGCGTTCTGTCACCACCAGATCGATGGCTGTCAGGCCGCTCTGCGATTGTTCCAATGCCGCCTGGGCATGAACCCAGCGCAGGTGCAACATCATGGCCTCGGCAGCGCGCAAGCGGGTCGACAGGGTGCGATAGCGCGCCGCCTGACGCGCCTGACGTTTCAGGGCGGATAATTGACCCTCGATCTGGGTCATGACGTCTTGCAGACGCTCCAGATTTGTCTCAGCAGCACGCAATCGTAATTCGGCTTCATGACGGCGGGAATGAAGCCCAGAAACGCCTGCGGCTTCCTCTAACAGGGCAGCCCTGTCGCGCGGTTTGGCATTGATCAGCGCGCCGATGCGACCTTGCGATACCAGTGATGGAGAGTGCGCCCCTGTTGCCAGATCGGCAAACAGCAGGTGAACGTCCCGGGCACGGGCCTCGCGGCCATTGACCCGATAAGCCGAGCCGGACTCGCGTTCGATCCGCCGTGAAATTTCAATCTGTTCAGAATCATTGAGAGCGGCTGGGGCTTTGTGGTCAGAATTGTCGATCAGCAGGCTGACTTCGGCAAGGTTTCGCGATGGTCGTGTGGCGGTACCAGCAAAGATGACATCATCCATGCCGCTGCCACGCATGTTGGATGGCTTGGTTTCGCCCATCACCCAGCGCAGGGCTTCAAGCAGGTTGGATTTGCCACAGCCATTGGGGCCAACAATGCCCGTTAAACCAGGTTCAATGTACAATTCCGTCGGATCAACGAACGATTTGAACCCCGATAGTCTAAGCCGTGTAAATTCCAACCGTTCCTCCCCTATTGATCACCGGCTTATTGATCGCCGGACAACAACCCTTCGATGTGCCTTGCCAGAGTATTGTAATTGGCACCGCCTTCGACCAATTGTCCGTTGACGACGATGGCAGGTGTCCCACTGACGTCATAACGTGTACGGCCTTCGGCTGCTTTTGCGGCAATGCGCTTTTGCAGCGCTTCATTTTCCTGGCAGGTTTCGTACATGCTTGCCGTAATGCCTAAATCCTCGCCGATGGCTCTCAGCCGGCTACGGATTTTGCTGGGGCTGCTGGCCAAGATCCATTCTTCCTGGCGCACAAACACTTCGTGGACGACTTCAAAATACCGATCTTTGCCAGCGCAACGGGCCATGATAGAGGCCTCTAGCGCATACGCATCAAGCGGAAATTCCCGAAATACGAAGTTGATTTTGCCCGTATCGATATAATTTTCTTTGAGGCGCGGGTAGACGTGTTTGTGAAACCCGGCGCAATGCGAACAGGTCATGGATGCGAATTCGATGACCGTAACCGGTGACTCTGGATTTCCCTGCATCATGTCGCCCATTGCTATCTTTGGAGCGATCTCTGAAGCGGGACCCTGGGCTTCGACAGAAACATCAGTTTTACTGTCCGAAGCAGTGGCATTTTCGTTGCCACAGCCAGCCAAAACAGCCAATAGGGCCAGTCCCGCAAAAGCGGCTAAGGGCGAAAAGGGGCGTTTATATAGAGTGTCAGTCATATGCTACCTACTAGATGTTGTGTCAGTATAGGGGGATTCGGGTGATACAGACAATAGATCAATTCGTCTGATTTCAATTGTCTGCTTCATCACCTTTAGAGGTTGGTTCGGCGTCATTGTCGGTGTCGTCATCGTTGGGGGTGGCCAAAACGTGTTCACCAATGCCGCGTAGGGCGCTGCGGAGACGATTGTCTTTGGTATCGCCAACCACAGTGTCGAGATGGCTTTCCTGCTCGCGGGTCAGTGATGGTTTTGTCTTCCTTTTTTTTAGGACCTTTGGCGGTAAGGGGCCTTGTTTGATGACGAGTTTTTCCACGGCCCCATACCCAAAATAGGTATTGATCCTGTCGAGAATTTCAACACTGCGATGTTGTAGCTCGAGCGCGAAAGCGCCTTCAACTCGAACGAACAATGTGCCGCCATGGCGGGCGGCACGCGGGAAGCTGATGCGTTCAGGGTGGGAATACTGACCCATGGAAGAGCCGACAATGGTTTCCCACTTCGTGACAATTTCCTGCCGGGCAAAGCCTTGCCTGCGAAACAGCGGGCCCAACATGCCACGCGTCAGCTGAGACAGGGATCTGTTGCCTCTGATTCGATCTGGTTTCGGTTTGGCTTTCATATCGTATTTTTGTCAGGCGCCAGATAGGATGGCAAATCCTTTATACACCCAGAACAGAATGAACTTGATGAAGCCTGCTGAAATGCCAACCCAATTGCTTGACTGGTACGATCAGCACAGGCGGGTTTTGCCCTGGCGTGCCCTGCCTGGCGAGGAAGCCGATCCGTATCGGGTATGGCTTAGTGAGATCATGCTGCAGCAGACAACGGTGGCAACGGTCAAAAATCGATTTGAGACTTTCATGCGCCGCTGGCCGACTGTCAGCGATCTGGCGGCGGCATCGTTGGACGACGTCCTGACTGAGTGGGCCGGGCTGGGCTATTACGCCCGAGCCCGTAATCTGCACAAATGCGCCATCGCAATATCCAATGAACTGGGTGGTCGGTTCCCGAACTCAACAGAAGCCCTCAAGGATCTTCCGGGTATCGGTGACTATACATCTGCGGCGATCACAGCCATCGCCTTTGATCAACGGGCCACCGTGGTTGACGGCAATGTGGAACGCGTCATTGCCCGACTACACCGAATTCAAGAGCCTTTGCCCCGTAGCAAAAAGAATATCAAAAAGTTTGCCGCAGCCATGACTCCCGCAAGGCGGGCAGGCGATTACGCGCAGGCCGTGATGGACCTTGGAGCGACAATTTGCACCCCCCGCAAGCCGATGTGCGGGAATTGTCCCTGGTCGAATGCTTGTGAAGCGCGCTCGGTCGGCGATCAAGAGCTGTACCCGGTTAAAGCACCCAAGAAAAAGCGACCAACGCGGCGTGCGTCTATTTACTGGATTGAACGGCAGGCTGACGAGGGTGCGGAAGTCTGGATGAGACGCCGGCCTGAAAAAGGCTTGTTGGGTGGCATGATGGAGTTTCCATCAAGTGAGTGGCTGGAAGCCACGCCTGAAGGGCCCTCTGGCGATGGCTGGCAGCCGTTGAACGGCCAAATTATCCACGTCTTCACCCATTTTCGGCTGGAACTGGACGTGTTTCAACGTACTGATGGCGTAACGGCTGGACTAGATGGGAAATGGGTCGCTGTGCGTCGGCTGGGCGATATTGCCCTGCCGACGTTGATGAAGAAGGTCAGTGATCTGGTGCTACAGGACCGCCAGAGCCGTTAGCCAAAGCCCCTAAGACGCCATTTCGGAACGCAATTGCTGGCGCAGCAAATCAATGGAAACCAGGTTCCCCTTTTGCTCGAAGTGCCAGAAGGTCCAGCCGTTGCAGGCAGGCGCGCCCTGCACATGGGCGCCAACCTGGTGGATAGACCCCGTCCGGTCTTGGCTGGCAATGGAACCGTCGGCCCTAACACGCGCTCTGTGACGTTTTTGTTGGTCACACAGCACCGTGCCAGGTCGGAGTAGCCCCCGTTCAACGACTGTTCCAAAAGGAATACGTGGCAGCGCGCGCTTGGAAGGCGTGATTTCGATGTCCTCATCCTTCAGCACTTTGGTGTTCTTCAGGCGACGCATGGCCAGCTCGACATATTCGGCTTCACGCTCGATACCGATATAGTGCCGACCCAGGCGTTTGGCGACGACGCCGGTGGTGCCTGTGCCGAAGAAGGGATCCAGGATGACGTCGCCCTTGTTGCTGGTTGCCAGAATGATGCGGTGCAACAGCGCTTCGGGTTTTTGCGTCGCATGCGCCTTCTGGCCATTTTGTTTAAGGCGTTCTTTGCCTGTGCAAATCGGCATCAACCAGTCAGAACGCATCTGCAAATCATCATTCATGACCTTCATGGCGTCATAGTTGAAAGTGTACTTTTTCTGATGTTCGCTCTTGGCGCACCAGATCATTGTTTCGTGTGCATTGGTAAAGCGCGTGCCACGGAAATTCGGCATCGGGTTGGTCTTGCGCCAGATAACGTCGTTAAGAATCCAGAATCTCAAATCCTGCAAGATTGCGCCAACCCGGAAGATGTTGTGATACGAGCCAATGACCCAAAGCGCGCCATTATCCTTTAGCACCCGTTGTGCCTCGGTCAGCCAGTCGCGCGTGAAGGTGTCATAGGCCTCAAAACTGGCAAATCTGTCCCACGCATCATCGACGCCATCGACCTTGGAATTATCTGGTCGATGCAGGTCAGATTTCAACTGCAAATTGTAAGGGGGGTCAGCGAAGATAAGGTCGACTGACTTCTCTGGCAATTGCTTCAGCACCTCGATGCTGTTGCCCCGAATAACCCGGTCCAAAGGCAGCTTGCTCAGCTGATCGGTCCCGGTGCCGCGCGATGAGGCGGTCTTTGTCTGCTTTGTTCCCATGACGGCCATCCTGATTCATCGGCCGAATCACGTCAAGAAATATTTTTGATTCAGTGTTTTAAATCATGACTTTATAGAAGAATCTTGAGTCATAATCTTACGTATGGGGGCGTAGGTTTTTCGGTGATGTGGCGAAACCCCTACCAGATTTAGCCCCTGTTGGTGCAGCGATGTACCATATCCTGCGTTTCGCTCCCAACCGTAGTCCGGCCAGGTTTTTGCCAGGTCAGCCATGATTTGATCACGCGTAACTTTTGCAATAATAGACGCCGCAGCGATTGAAAAACTGCGTGCATCACCTTTTATGATGGCCTGGGACGGGATTTCCATTTCCGGACATCTGTTGCCGTCAATCAACACAAAGGCCGGTTTTTGGGGCAGGTTTTCAACCGCCCGAACCATGGCCAGCATCGTCGCTTGCAGGATATTTAACGCGTCAATTTCTTCGACAGAGGCCTGCCCAACACCGACTTTTGCCTGGGCCATAATCAAGCCGAACAGGATGCCTCTTTTCTTGGCGGACAACTTTTTGGAATCATCGAGCCCGTCAGGAAAATTGGTTTGATCCAGGATCACGGCTGCTGCAACAACAGGTCCGGCCCAGGGGCCACGACCGGCCTCGTCAACACCGGCAACCGGGTTGTCGTGTACAAGTTCAAATGAAAAGTCAGGCATGGGTCTTTCTATCACGAGAGGCGATCTCTCAGAAAGAACCCACTTGCTCTGTCGAAGAATATGCGGGCTACCGATGAATTAGTGGATGCTCTGTTCAAACAGGCTGAACTGATCCCCCGGCGCAGGCGGTGGGGAAAAGCTGTCGCTGTCCAGTTTTGCGCTGCCACCAGAGCGCCCCCCCATACTGTTGCCAATGCGGTGATGGACCAGACCAAGGCGTTTGCACGCCAGATCAAAACGGTCGCCCAGCATGGCGGCATAGGCACCCGTGCCCGTCATACGTTTGCCGAACCGGGCATCATTGGCTTTGCCGCCCCGCATACTATGGATCATGCGGAATACTTTACGTGCCTTGTCGGGATAGTGTTCTTGCAGCCATTCGCCAAACAGATCCTTGATTTCAAACGGCAGGCGCAAAACTACATAAGCGGCGCTGCGGGCACCGGCACTGGCGGTCTGCGCTAAAATATTGTCGAGCTCGTGCTCTGTCAGGCCCGGAATGATGGGTGCAACCATCACGCCGGTGGGGATGCCGGCATCAGATAAGGCACGAATTGTGTCGATCCGGCGAGCGGGCGTTGCCGCCCGTGGTTCCATCCGCCGCGACAATTGACGGTTCAAAGAGGTGACCGAGACAAAGACGCTAACCAGATTACGCTTGGCCATGTCGGCCAATATGTCAATGTCCCGCAAGATCATGGCTGACTTGGTGACGATATAGACCGGGTGATTATAGGCGTTCAGAACCTCAAGAATCTGACGGGTGATCTTCAGATCGCGCTCGATGGGCTGATAGCAATCGGTGTTCATGCCCAGGCCAATAGGCGCGGCCTTATAGGTGGGCTTGCGCAGCTCGTCTTCCAATTTTTCGACGATGTTATATTTGGCAAATATCTTGCTTTCAAAATCCAACCCTGGTGACAGGCCATAAAAAGCATGGCGCGGTCGCGCATAACAATAGATGCAGCCATGTTCGCACCCCTGATAGGGGTTGATGGAGCGGTCAAACCCAATGTCTGGCGAATTGTTATAGGTAATGGCCTTGCGCACATTTTCGGGCATAACCTGGGTGCGCAGGGGCGTGACCGGTTCATCAAAACTTGCCCAGCCATCATCAAACGGGGTGGTCGCAAAGCGCTCATACCGCCCGTCGGGTTGGCTGATACTACCGCGCCCCCTTGCGTGCACTCTGGGGTCCAGCGCAGCCCGGGCAGGGGCTATATCAATATTGATTGCTGTATTGGTCATGAAAACAACTTAACAAATAAATAGGAACAAAACAAGAACATACGTAATTGTGGCGTATTGGTAGGGTTGCCCCTTACACTCGCTCGCATGCTGAGCGTGATCATTCCTGTATTAAACCCTGACGACCGGCTGGCCCTTGTGCTGGCGTCAGTGCAGGTGGAGCTGGGCAGTCTGGCGTCCGAGATTATTGTCGTCAGCGCCGGCATGTCTGATCAGTGCCGTATCGACTGCGAAGAAAGAGGCGTGAAGATTATCGCTGCAGAACCGGGCAGGGGGCGACAACTTGCCATAGGGGCCGACGCGGCGACATCTTCATGGCTGTTGTTCCTGCACGCAGACACCATTTTGCAGACTGGTTGCGGCTCGTTAGCTGCCGTGTTTCTGATGGACCCGGTGAATGAAGACCGCGCGGGTTGGTTTCAGCTGTCTTTTGACGACCAGGCAAAAGGCGCGACGCGTGTAGCCCGCTGGGCCAATTGGCGATCCCGCCGTTGGGGTCTGCCTTATGGGGACCAGGGGTTGTTGATCAGCAGAACTTTGTACGATCAAATCGGTGGGTATGCCGACTTGCCGTTGATGGAAGACGTCGACCTTGTCCGGCGCATTGGCCGTGGGCGACTTGTCGGCTTGCAAGGGGCAATAGAAACATCGGCTGCGCGTTATCAAAAGGGTGGCTATTGGTGGCGACCTGCGCGAAATTTGTTTTGTCTTTTTCTTTTCTATTGTCGTGCGCCCATTGGCCTGATCGACAGAATTTACCGAGGTCGATCTTGAAGCAGCATTTGGTGGTCTTTGCCAAGCAACCGGTAATGGGCGCCGTCAAAAAACGCCTGGCTAAAGATATCGGGTTGGTCAAAGCCACCTGGTTCTATCGGCAGAACCTGACGCGGATTCTGCGCATCTTGGCGCGCGACAGTCGCTGGCAATTGTGGTTGGCCCTCAGCCCAGAAAACGCCAGTCTCTGGCCCGGTATCCCCGCCAATACGCGCATCATCACCCAGGGGCATGGCGACCTGGGCGACCGAATGGACCGCGTAATGCAGAGCCTGCCGCCCGGACCCGTGGCCATTATTGGCTCTGATATACCGGGCGTGTTGCCGCGACATATCAACTGCGTGTTCAATGTTTTGAAGCGCGATGACGTCGTCATCGGCCCGGCAGGCGATGGCGGCTATTGGGTCATCGGCATGAAACGCCGACCCGTCCCACGCGGTGCTTTCAAGAATGTTGACTGGTCCAGCGGTATGGAGATGTTCCAGACGCTGGGCAATCTGACCCGCTGGAACCGGCGCTGGGCGTCAGAGTTGCACGATATTGATGATGGCGATGACTGGGATGCGTGGCGCAGGCGTCTGAGATGAGTGCTCGGCCAGCTTCCATAGGGGTTATGGCCTACAGTAAGGGCGAAATAATCTTACCGTTCGTGCCGAGTGATTTGTGGCTTCAGCGATAAATTGTATCTAGGTACGGGTGCAGGGCGGCCAATGTTGACCTACATTGGCGGGTTCATACCTCGATACAATTCCTCCCTGCGGCCGAAACCACTCGGCACGAACATTAGCGTTAAACGCAAATAATCCTGTCATTCTTGCCGCAGCCTTTGTCGGCCTGCCGCAGCCTTTGTCGGGATGACGCGGGAATTGGTTAATCCAGCGGATCATCGAATTCTAAACCTCTGGATCACTGAACTTGTCAGTCCGAACTGTAAAAAGCCCTCGCTATTTCTCAGCTAGCTCAACAATTTGCGTATCGGTACCCATGGTTAGTTTGCGTTTACCGAGTTTTGGGAAATCAGCGATTTCAATCTCATGGGCTTCGCCCCCCATCAAGATGGTCAGATCTATTGTGCCGGTGTTTCGCAGATGATGGGCTTTGGATGGCGTGGGGAAACCAAGGAAGTCGCCAGCACTAACGGGATAGTCTTGTCCGTCAATTTCCGCTGTACCGTTGCCATTTAGAATGTACACCCATTCTTCGTCCCGATGGTGAGCGTGATAGACGAAGCTTTCTTTTCCGGGTGGGATAACGGCCTTGATAACAATGGCTCGGGACATGCCAGTGCGTCGAGCCAGTTGATTCATAGTGATTTCGGACTTTTCATTCCACGGGTGAGAGAAACTGTGGACACCGGCGCTTTCATCACCTGCTGAAACTATGGAAGTGGTCGTTTTTATGTCTGGCACGGCTGTTCCTCTATTTCGTATCAATGCCTGTCCTTACGTCGCCTAGGCAAGGTGCGCATCACTTTGACAGAAGCCAACAATTGACGGCTAGGTAGGCGGATTATCCAAATGTTCCTGCAAGCGGGGCATCAGTTCGACGAAGTTGCAGGGTTTGAAGCGGAAGTCGAGTTGGTCTTTCAGGATGCCGTCCCAGCCGTCTTTGCAGGCGCCGGGAGAGCCCGGCAGCGCGAATAAATATGTGCCGCCTGCCACGCCACCGGTGGCGCGGGATTGGATGGTCGACGTGCCGATTTTGTCATAGCTCAGCATGCGGAATAGTTCGCCAAAGCCATCGATTTTTTTCTCAAATATGGCCTCGAACGCCTCGGGCGTTACATCGCGACCGGTCAGGCCGGTTCCGCCTGTGGAAATGATTGCATCGATTTCCCTGTCGTCTATCCACTTTTGCAGCTGGCCGGTGATGGCCGAGACATTATCGGTGACGATTTGCCGGTCCGCCAGATTGTGCCCGGCCTCGGTCAATCGGTCGACCAGGATGGTGCCGGATTTGTCATCTGCAAGCGTCCGACTGTCAGACACGGTCATGATGGCGATATTCAGGGGCAAAAAGGCTCGGGCTGATTGGCTCATAGTTGGCTCTTACGGTGACGTGTTGAAGGCGGTTTGTTGGTCAAGCGAGGAATAGCGGGGCCATTGCCCGCTGGCAATTAAATCCAGCGTCGGGGCGGGCTGTCCCATGCGGATGCGATATATCCACAAATTGGCAAAAACCCGTTCCACATAATTTCGGTTTTGGCGATTGGGGATGGATTCCATAAACAACAGCCAGTCATCGCCATGGCCCGTGCGTTTCTTCCACTTGCCGATGTTGCCCGGCCCCGCGTTGTAGGCGGCGACGGCCAGCATCAAATTGCCGCCGGTGACCTTTAGGTTCAACAAGTAGAGGAAGTATTTCTGCCCCAGCATCATGTTGAACGCGGGGTCGAACAATTTGCGCCGATCTTTTTTGCGTAAGTGGCGGTCGCGTTGGATGTAGGCGGCTGTGGCCGGCATCAGCTGCATCAGGCCGCTGGCCCCGGCATAACTGACAGCCGTGGGGGTGAACTCTGATTCCTGACGCATGACCGCGAACAGGAACGCCTTGTCTAATTTATAGCCGTACGACGGCGTCCAGGTTGGCATCGGGTACAGGCCACCGTCGATGGCCTGGTCATGATCATTGATAATGCGGCGCGCCAGTTTGGCGGTGCTGCCATGCAAGTCCATCTCGATGGCGATGGGTAGTAGTTCGCGGTCATCCCCGGGCGGCAATCGCCGGTGTGCCATTTGGAATTCACGATCGGCCATTTCTGGATTGCCCATCTGCCACAGCGCGATGGACCGGCGCATGCCGTCGATTGACAGGGCGTTTTCCACTTGGGCCAGTTCAGGCGACGGGACGTCCCAGGAAAATGATGGTTCCCTACCCAGCTGCCGCAGCGCTAATTGGCCATAGAATGTGCGCTTTTCAACAGAGGCCTTCTGCAACATCTCGCTGACGCGCTCAGGCTGTTCGCCCTTTAGATAAGACCGCGACGCCCAATAGGCCCCGGCCGACCGCAGCCAACTATTTGAATCGGGCGAAGACTGCACAGCGCTGAACAGATTGGCAGCATGGGCCCAATGGCCAAGCTTCCAGGCGGCCAGCCCGGCGACCCAGCTGGCCTCGGGCAATTGATCAATCGACCGCACTGACGCGATGGTGCCCAGGGCCTCGGCCTTTTCCAGCTGGCCCCGATAATAATAGGCGGCGGCAATCAGTGACATTTGGCTATCAAAGGCTATTTCAGTGAAAATGCCTTGGTCTTCAGCAGCCCATAGCCGCTTTTCGGCCTTTTCGACCATGCCTTTCTTCAGGTACGACCGGATTTTGGAGCGTACGGCATAATTTGCTCGATTGATCTTTCGCTGCTCCACGCTGATGGGCGGCGATGGTGGCGGGGGGCCCAGGTCGGGCTCTTCATATTTGCGGGGGACAGGCGATACAGGGGCACGTGATTTTGCGGGTTTGCGTCGCATCGCCAGGCGGTAAATGCGATAGGCCTCTGGATGGTCGGCATATTTTGCCATCCATTTACGCAGTTCCTTGTATTTGGACGTGTACTTTGTCGGGTGCATATAGCGTTGAAACAGCACATGCCCCATCAGAATGTCGTTGTCGATTTTCTTGATAAGTTTATCAGCTGCTTTCCACTCTCCGTCTACCTGCAGCACAAAGACTTCTTGATAAAGTGGAATGTCTGCCTCGGTTAGGACAGACAGTTTAGAGGCAGCAGTATCTTCCTGGGCAAGCAGTGCCGGAGCGGCGGCCAGCGATACCAAGGCGACAAGTACTGCAGCATATAGGCGTCTGATTATTATGATCGTCACAAGCTAGTTAACCTCGACATGTAAATGCTTTTGCATCGATAGCAGATCCCGCCAAGCATCGCGTTTGAGCGCGGGTTGTCGCAACAGATAGGCCGGATGATAAGTTGGCAGACATGGGCATGTATAATTGCCGCCTGCGTATTCACCCCATTTGCCACGCAGTTTGGTGATGCCGGTGGTGGTGTTCATCAGGGTGCTGGCGGATGTCCCCCCCAACAGCAACAGCGCCTTGGGTTGCACAAGTTCAATATGACGCGTCAGGAAGGGCAGGCACAGCTCTGACTCAAAAGGTGTCGGCTTGCGATTACCGGGCGGCCGCCAGGGCAGGATATTGGTGATATAGACAGATGTTCTGTCCCGACCAATGGCCGCCAGCATACGATCCAGTAATTGTCCGCTGACGCCCACAAAGGGCACGCCCTGTCTGTCTTCGTCAGCACCTGGTGCTTCGCCAATTATCATCAGGTCTGCCTTGGGGTTCCCATCTGCGAATACCAGATTTTGTGCGGTTGCTTGCAAGGGGCACTGGTCAAATACAGTCAATTTGTCGCGAAGTTCATCCAAGCTGTTGCAAGCCTGGGCTATGGCTTGGGCATTGGCTGTTGTTTCTTCTGCAGATTGCAATTGGATAACTGGCTCTGACTTGCGAATGACAGGAGCGGGTCTTTTTGCCTTTGGTGTTGTTTCAGGGGCTGGTTTAGGGGGGGATTCAGGGGTTAGTTTTGCGGTGGGCTTAGGGGCTGGTTCCGGCTCGGCAACGGCGTTGAGGTGGTTGATGGGCACATCGCCAATGGCTTCATCAGCACCGGCGTCGATGTGCCATTGAAGTTGTTCCAGCGCATTTCCCAGAGGTTCCGTCGAATCCATAGGACAGGGTAACGCGAAGCGACATTCATACCAAGAGACAGACTGAGAAAATCGCCTCATTTATGTAGGACCGCTTGGGAATCATCTATAGTGAACAAAATTCACCGAAGGATTGAGACCATGGACGAACAAATAACAACAGAGCTGGAAGCCGCCGCCTTTCGCCGCCTTGTCAGCCATTTACAGGGCAGGCCAGAAATACAGAATATCGACCTGATGAATCTGGCCGGTTTTTGCCGCAACTGCCTGTCAGACTGGTATCGCGAGGCCGCCGAGGACAAAGGCCTGACCCTGGACAAAGCCGCTGCCCGTGAAATCGTCTATGGCATGCCCTATTCAGAATGGAAGGCCAAACACCAGTCTGAGGCCAGCCCAGAGCAATTGGCAGGTTTCAAAAAGTCGAAACCGGTATAGTTCTTGGCCAGTTGGCCGATAGCGAGAATTGACCCCCATGCCCGCAGACGCTTATAAAGCGGGAACAACTTATTGAACACCGAAGTGCGAAGGGCAGGATATGGAACGCGAATCAATGGAGTATGACGTTGTCATCGTCGGTGGTGGACCGGCTGGGTTGGCAGCGGCTATTCGGCTGAAGCAACTTTGCGCGGAAAATGACGCCGATTTCAGCGTTTGCGTTCTGGAAAAAGGGTCCGAAATTGGTGCCCACATTCTGTCCGGTGCGGTGATCGAACCGCGCGCCCTGAACGAGCTGATCCCCGACTGGAAAGAAAAAGGCGCGCCGCTAAACACACCGTGTACCAAAGACAAGTTCATGCTTCTGACCGAAAAAAGGTCGTTTAGTATCCCCGGCTTCATCCTGCCACCAGTGTTGCATAATAAGGGTAATTACATTGTCAGCCTGGGCAATGTGACCCGCTGGCTTGGCGAACAAGCAGAGGAATTGGGTGTTGAAATATACGCGGGCTTTGCCGCAGCTGAAATTGTCTATCATGACGATGGCAGCGTCAAAGGCGTTGCCACGGGTGACATGGGTATCGGCAAAGATGGCCAAGAAAAGCCCAGCTACGAACGGGGCATCGAATTGCACGCCAAATACACTTTCTTTGCCGAGGGCGCTCGCGGCTCACTGACCAAAGAGCTGACCAAGAAATTTGGCCTGCGTGATGGTATAGGCCCACAAAAATATGGCCTTGGCATCAAGGAATTGTGGGAAATCGACCCGGCCAAGCACAAAGAAGGCTTTGTGCAACACACCTTTGGGTGGCCCATGGATAACAAGTCCTATGGTGGGTCCTTCCTGTATCATCTGGAAAACAATATGGTCTCGGTCGGTTTTGTGACGGGACTTGATTACAAAAACCCCTATCTGTCGCCGTTTGAAGAGTTTCAACGCTACAAGGCGCACCCTGCTATTCGTCCAACATTCGAAGGCGGCAAGCGCATATCATATGGTGCCCGGGCATTGACGGCTGGTGGCTTCCAGTCTGTGCCGCATCTGGTGTTCCCCGGTGGGCTGCTGATCGGTTGTGCTGCTGGCTTCATGAACCTGCCAAAGATCAAGGGCAGTCACAACGCGATGAAGACGGGCATGATGGCTGCAGAGTCAGCCTTTGCCGCACTACAAGGTGGCTCTGAAGGTAAAGATGCGCTGACCTCTTATACAACGGCCTATGAAAACTCGTGGGTGTATAAGGACCTTAAGGCTGTCCGCAATGCCAAACCGGCCTTTGCATGGGGCCTGTTGCAGGGTGTTATGATGTCGGGCATCGAGGGTTGGCTGTTTGGCAAATTGCCCTTCACACTGAAGCACAAAAAGGCCGACCATGAGGGACTTGGAAAAGCTGCAGACTACAAGCCCATCGACTATCCCAAGCCTGATGGCGAGGTGACGTTCGATCGTCTGTCTTCGGTGTTTATCTCGAACACCAATCATGAAGAAGACCAGCCTGCGCATTTAAAACTGCTTGATGACGCGGTCCCGATTACTATCAATCTGGCCGAGTATGATGCGCCGGAACAGCGTTACTGTCCGGCAGGGGTGTATGAAATCATCGCCGAACAGGACGGCTCTAACCCGCAACTTCAGATCAACGCCCAAAACTGCGTGCATTGTAAAACCTGTGACATCAAGGACCCAACCCAAAATATCAATTGGGTTGTGCCCGAAGGTGGCGGTGGACCAAACTATCCCAATATGTAAGAGACGCGTAACAAGTAGAGGAGCAGGCCTAACTGTGTCTGACAATCAATCTAAAAATATACGCGGCTTGGCCGTGGCCGCGATCATGGTTTTGGCCCTGGGCGTGTCTGTGGCATGGTCCGGCACCGCAATGGCGACCGACGAAACCTCGGATGAAAAAACTATTGCTCTGTTCAGCGACTATTTGTCGGGTCGGTTCGCATCGACCCATCGCGATACCAATGTGGCCGCCAGTTATCTGAATCGGGCAGTCGCCAATGACCCGGACAATGTTGACTTGGTCCGTCAGGCTTTTTCGATGTCTTTGGCGAGTGGCGATTACGATGCTGCAGCGTCTCTGGCAGCCAAGTTGGCGACCTTTGAGGACCAACACACGTCGCTGGTCGATCTCGTGTTGACGGCAGACGCCATTCGGTTGGCAGATTATGACCTTACCCTGGAACGACTGGCGGTGGTTGGTGACGAGGGTATTATCACTTTGATTGACCCGCTGGCCCGTGCATGGATCGCCGCAGAGCGTGGCGACGAAGTCCAGGTCTTTGCCTTGCTGGAAAGTCTTAAGGCTAGCGAGAGCTTTGAAATATTTGGCGAAATCCACGAAGCGTATATTCTGGATTACCTTGGGCACAATGATCGCGCGATCTCAGCCTATTTGAAGGTCCTTGTTCGCCTGGAAGGGACTGACCTTCAGGTGGCTTTTGCCTATGGCAATTTGTTGGAACGTATAGGCAAGGGCAAAGCTGCCAAGCTGCTATACGATGAATTCCTCAAGAGAATTCCCGAAAACCTGATGATGGCAGAGGCGCGGGATCGTGCAGCGGCAGGGATTATTCCCAGCCGCTTTATCCGGTCGCCCGCCGACGGGCTTGCCGAGGCTTATTTCAATACCAGTCGCCGTTTGTCCAATCGTCGGTCCCGGTCGCCGGCCCAGATTTATCTGCGGCTGACATTGATGCTGCGCCCTGACTTTCCGGTCGCCCAATTGTTAATGGCTAGCCTGATGGAACGTGACCGTTTGTGGGACCAGGCGCTCGTCGAATATGAGAAATTTTCGGGGGATCCTCTCTATGGCTGGCAGGCTCGGTTCGAAAAGACGGTCCTGCTGACGCGATTGGATCGTAGTGACGAGGCCCTGGCTGACTTACGTCAGATGTATATAGAACGTCCCAAGGATGTCGCTGTTTTGGCTGCCTTGGCTAACCTGTTGCGTGACAAGAAAGAATACGCCGAATCAACGCCTTACTATAATGCAGTGATCAAGCTTATCGGCGAGCCCGAGGCAGCGCATTGGCCGCTTTACTATTCACGTGGTGTGGTGTTGGAACGTCAGGGAAAATGGAGCCGCGCCGAAAAGGATTTTCGGCAGGCTTTGGCGTTGCAGCCAGAGGAACCGGTGGTGCTGAACTATCTGGGCTATAGCTGGCTTGAACAGGGCAAAAACCTGGATGAAGCATTGCTTATGATCGAAAAGGCAGTCGAAAAACGGCCAGAAGATGGCTATGTCATCGACAGTCTGGGGTGGGCGCTTTACCAGCTGAAACAGTATGAAGAATCAATTTCTTGGCTTGAGAAGGCCATCATGTTGCAGCCCGAAGATCCAACCATCAATGATCATCTGGGCGATGCATATTGGCGACACGGGCGACGGCTGGAAGCGCGATTCCAATGGCGCCACGCTCTGGTGATGAAACCGCCCGTCGAAGATGTCGAACGCATCCGCAAAAAACTAAGGGATGGACTGCCAGACAAACATGTCCGTCGCCGCTAGACGACCATGTCAGACCCTCAGTCGACGATACGAGAGGCAGCAAAGGCAAAGCTGAACCTTTATCTGCATGTGACAGGACGACGGCCCGATGGCTATCACAAACTGGATACGCTGTTTGCGTTTGTTGAATTTGGAGATGTGTTGGCCATTGAGCAGGCAGATAAATTTTGTCTGGTTCATCGGGGCGACTATCGAAACGATCTGCCAACCCCACAAAACAATCTGGTTTGGAAGGCTGCGCATCTGCTGGCTGATGCATACAATCGCGACGCGTCGGTTAGGGTCAATCTAGAGAAACGCTTGCCAATTGCCTCTGGCCTGGGTGGCGGATCGGCTGATGCGGCTGCCGTTCTTCGGGGGCTGTGTACATTATGGGGAATTTCCGTCAATGACCCAGCAGTGCAGGACATCGCCGCCAATCTGGGTGCCGATGTACCTGTTTGTGTCTTTAGCACTGCGGCGCTGGCGACCGGGGTTGGCGATCACTTGCAGCCCGTGGCTTTACCTGCCTGCGGTGTCCTTTTGGTGAACCCAAATATTCCACTGGAAACTAGGGATGTTTTCGCTGCATTCAAACGAAGCAATGCCTCATTTTCGGGCCAGAATCAGCCCGACAAAATGGCAGACTTCGATGCGATGGTTGGGGCGATGACCTGTCGAAGCAATGACTTGGAACAGGCTGCTATTGGCTTGCAACCGGTTATTGCTGAAATGTTGAATGCCGTCGATCAACTGCCTGGTTGTGCTTTGGCGCGAATGAGTGGCAGTGGTGCCAGTTGCTTTGGCCTATTCAAGACGGCGACTGGCGCTAGAGTGGCAGCCAAAGTGTTGCAAAATAATCAACCCGATTGGTGGATACAGCCAACACAGATATCAGGGACAATGAATTGACGGCTCGATTAAAGTTGCAGGCACTTTGCATGGGATTGTGCATAGCCGTGGGGCTATCGCTGATGGGCGGTATGACCAAGGCGTATGGCGCAGTCAATGACCTGCAGCTGACCTGGATTCAGGCCCGAGTTGCGGCGTCTCATCTGAACGGTATTGGCATTGCCTATTTCAGGATGTCGACGAAAGCGGGCAAGAGGTTTTTTAGGGATTATGATGCGCCCCCTAAGCCCGTGGTTGTCTACATGCACGGGTGCACTGGTTTTTCCGCAGAAGATCGCAAGGTTATCAAGCAGATCGCAGAGGCCGGTTTCATTGTTGTTGCGCCGGACAGTATGGCAAGGGCCTACCGCCCCAGGCAATGTTCGCCGCGGGCTAAAAAGGGCGGGGCTCACCCGTTCGTCTTTGACTTTCGACAGGCCGAGATTAACTATGCCCTCGACAATCTGTGGCAACAGCCTTGGGTCGATTGGGGCAATCTGTTTTTGGTTGGCGTTAGTGAAGGTGGCCTGGCGACGGCGCACTATCGCGGCGACTACTTTCGAGCACGGGTGATTACACAATGGACCTGTCAGGGCGCGCCGTTGGTTCAGGGTATTTCGGTCCCCGACGATACGCCGATCCTGTCCATCGTTCAAAAGAACGACCCTTGGTACAATGGTGCCGAAAGCCAGCAGTCTGGCCATTGCGGCAGTTTTTTTGGTGACCGCCCTGGATCAACATCGATCATCATCGATGGGGATTCCGAGCACAGAGTAATGCAAGACGACAAAGTGATGGATCGAATCATTCAGTTCCTGAACGATAATCTGGCCCCAGTAGCAGAACCTCTCAGCCCTTCGGACCTGGTAGAATAGTGTTGATCCGATCAAGTAAGTAGTATGCCGCCAGGGACATCCACGCCCGAGCAGCGTGGTCAAACATCCTGATGTTATGGCTGACATTAAGGGTGAACAGCGGTTGACCATCGTAAGTCTGGTAATCTACGGGGTAGGGGATTACTTCCCATTGGATCCGTCTGAATACACCAACAGAACGGGGCATATGTGATGCCGAAGTGACCAATACCCAGGTTTCGGTTTCTGTCGGTTTAACCAGATCATAGGTAAAAAGCGCGTTTTCAAACGTATTGCGTGCCTTTGTTTCCAGCAAAATTTGGTCTGACGGAATGCCCAGATCTCGATAAAGTTGCCCGGCGATTTCGGCCTCTGAAAGCCTGTCCGAACTTTTCCACTTTCCGCCTGAATAGAGCAGTTTTGCCTCGGGATGGGCTTTGGCCAGGCTGGCGCCGACGATCATGCGTTCGGCCTGGCTCAGGATACTGATTTGGCCCCGAGCCTCTGTGATGCGTGGGTTACCAGCGTCACCCATTACGATAATGCCGGTCAAACGGTCAGGCAGTTCAGGGATGGGAAATCTGTTTTCCAGCGGCTCAAACAACCAAATATGCAAAGGCAGTAGGCCGATGAGCAAAAGGGCGCTGACACTTATTTGCAGCAGTCTTCTGCCAAATTTCCGGCCCGGCAACACGACGGACAATATTGCACCGAAAAGCAACACCGCGAATATCAAGTTCGATGCCAATATAAATGGAGAAATTATGGACAATATGCCCGACATATAGCCTCCAGCGGATCAGTCAGGATCTACTGTGGGCACTATAGACTGTTGGGGGTTTTTTACCCAATGCTACCTGCTGGGGGTTCAATTGGGCTCTGTTGTAAATTAGCAGCGAAATTGGCCAGAAAAGCCGTTGATCCTGAAACACGATCAGACTATGTTCGCGGCCTCGCGATGATGGGGCGTAGCCAAGTGGTAAGGCATCGGGTTTTGATCCCGTGTACCGTAGGTTCGAGTCCTACCGCCCCAACCATCTCCTCCCACCATCTGCTCCCCCACCATTTGCCAGAGCGCATGATGGCCTTGTCCAGTACGGCAATTCGGCAACAAGAGTTTTAGGCTGGGTATACCAGACCAAGCGTTTCTGCGATCAGGGCAGGGCGGTCCTGACCTTCGATTTCGATCTTAACTTCGTTGATAGACTGGACCGAGCCGTCGGGACGAACGGTGACTTGCTTGAGGGTTTGGGTGGCGCGAACGCGAGAACCCACAGGGACCATATTGGTGAAACGCACCTTGTTGGTGCCATAGTTGATGCCCCGGGCCACACCATCGATACTCATAATTTGGCCTGTCAGCATGGGCAGCAGCGACAAGGTCAAAAAGCCATGGGCAATCGTCTTGCCGTTTTCCATTTCTTTGGCGGCGCGTTCAACGTCGACATGGATCCACTGATGATCGCCAGTGGCATCGGCGAACTTATTGATGCGTTCCTGGTCAATTTCGACCCAGTCGGATGAACCGATGACTTGGCCTTCGAGGCTGGCTAGATCGTTAATGTGAATAATACGGGGGGCCATGAGCTTCCTTTCACGAAATTATGTTTTGCGCGTGCACCATAACCTCACAAAATACATAAGGTAAAGTCTAGGGTCAGGACCCACTAATGAGGCCCATTCTGCGCGAGCAGATTTTGTCAGGGTATAGGAAGAAAGTCGACGCCATATATTCATATGGCTAGGCTTACTGACGCATTCCCTGGCAAAGGATGCCGCGCCCTTCGAGTTTACCAAGATTGATCAGGGGCGGCGTCAACAAGGCTTGAAGGGAAATACCCCATCTGCGCCCTGTTTCCTTGCCCCTGATCAATCTTGGTCAACAGAATTGGACCTCATTAGTGGGTCCTGACCCTAGGCGTACGAATAGGCAGTGATATGTGTTTTTTTAGGACCTCGTCGATCAACCGTGTTGTGATCATGGCAACGATAGTTGTCGGGTTGCTTGGTGGATGTATCACAAGGACGGCTGACGATCTGGCAGACAGAGAATGGGTTGAGCTAAAGTCAGACCACTTCATCGTCTATAGCGAGGTGGGCGAATTCTGGTCGAGACGTATGTTGCAACGTCTTGAAATCTTTCGATCCTTTGTTATCAGTCACCTGGATCTGGCAGGTGCCGACAACCCCCTGCCATTTCGTATTGTGTTGATGCGCAACGCCAGTTCCTTGCAGGCCATTGTCCCAAGAACAGACATATTCGGCATGTACCAAACCACATACCAAGGTGGCATGGCACTGGTTGATATGTCAGCACGGGCGCAGGATGGCACGAGTTCACTGGAAATAATCTACACGCCTAGCGGACCCATCTACCGGGCTCGAACCGGCACAAGGCCGATCAGCATGGAAGGGGTCTTGCACGAATATGTGCACCATTTGTTGGCGAATGACACGAGCCGACGGTATCCACTTTGGTTTAACGAAGGCTATGCTGAATATCTGTCGACGTTTGATATTGCCGCCAATGGTCAGGCCATCGTGGGGCAGGCCCCCATGCATCGCGTCGAGGCGCTACAGAAAGCGCGCTGGATACCCCTTGACCGGCTGTTTCAGGTCAAGGGATATGAAGAAGGCCACGGATATGGGGATTTTTACGCCCAAGCCTGGGCGGTTGTGCACTATATGCTTGCCGATGCAGAGCGCGCCGAACAGACCGATAGGTTTCTGGATCAGCTGAATGAAGGCGAGGATCTGATAGCGGCGTTCGAGGCCTCTTTTGACATGCCACTCCAGCAAATGTCTGCTGGCGCAAGGTCCAAGGCCAAAAATCGTCGCACGTCCAGTCGTCGGCTGGACTTCGAAACAGAGATTGCATCGGATGCAGTTCCTCGATTGTTGTCTTTGGACGAACGGTCTGTACTGCTGGCTGAAATGATCCTGACGTTTTCACCAGATCGTCGGGTGGCGTTGCCGCATCTGCAACAAGCCTTGCAGTACAACGTGGCAAACATTCGTGCCCGGGCGCTGTTGGCAGGCCTGCATATGTATTATGGAGAAGATCAGTTGGCTCTGGACACGCTGAATGGCGCATCTGACGATGCCATGGACGCCGATATTCAGTGTCAATTTGGGCACTTCTATGCCGACAAGG
>SMXS01000067.1 GCA_004356955.1 Alphaproteobacteria bacterium
TGATGGGGTATGCAGGTGCCGGCAATCCCGAACGCCAATTATCTTTGACCTTCGCATCTAAAGAAGAAGCGATTGCTTATGCTGATGCCAAAGGCATTCAATACACTGTCAGAGAGCCACAAACCAGACATCGCCCTATCAAGTCTTACGCAGATAATTTCAAAGCGCAGCTTTAATCAGGTAGGTTGGTCAAAGGCCCCGTAGCTCAGCTGGATAGAGCAACAGCCTTCTAAGCTGTGGGTCGCAGGTTCAAATCCTGCCGGGGTCGCCAATCTGTTGTAACGAAGTGATAATTGCGGGGAATTATGTCAGTCGATCAAAGTCAGACAATCTACATCTCGATCACGGCGCCAGATCGCCCGGGCCTGATCTCTGCCATCACCGCGCGCCTGTTTGATCTGGGTGCGAATTTGGCAGACACGTCCTTTGCTGTCTTGGGGACCGGTTGCGAATTTACGGCCGTGTGCACGATAGCCTCCGAAATCAGTATTGACGACATCTCGGGCGACCTTGGCCAATTGCCAGAACTGTCCGAGGCGCGCATCAAGGTAGAACCCTTTGATTTTGAGGCCACCCAGGCAGCCAACGCCCAGATTACGCATCGTATCGAAATTACTGGCGGCGACCGGCCTGGCTTGGTTGCGCGGCTGACAGAGGCCTTCTTGGACTATGATGCGAATGTAGTCCGCATGAATTCAGTGCATGTACCCGGCGAAGAGGGTCGCAACAAATATGTGACCCGGTTTGCAGTTTATATTCCATCAGCGCGTGCAGCCACCTGCCTGGCGGCCATCAGCAATACCGCCCAACAGCTGGACTGCACCTGTACTGCAATTGAGATCTAGTGGGGGCTGACCGAGTTGGCCACTGGCTCTGAGGCCGATGGCGACCAACGTCTCAATGAATCCATTAGCCCGTCCATGCCTTCGGTAAAGGCCGTGCTGGTAAATTCTTCATGGTTGGTGATCACCATTGAGATACCTTCCAGGCGAACATCGATAATCTTGTAGACCCCGTTAAAGCGCCTGACGCGCCAATCTACATCGAAGGCCTCGTTGACCATGACAATCTGTGACAATACGAAAATGTCGCCCTTTTTTGTGAATTGATGGCCAAGAATTTCCAGATATTCGTCGTTGAATAGCGACATTCTCGACATCAAGTTCTCGAGCATAAACGACCGGAAAAGCCTCATATATTCAGGTCGCTGATCCGCAGACAATTTGAGCCAATAGCGGCCCAGAACCACTTTGGCAATATAGTCTGACGCAAACCCTCGGTCGATTAAGGTGGTAAACTGGGCGCGGCGATCAGTGTCACTGAGTTCTTCATCGCTGAGAGACGTGATCGTGGCGTCTACCAATTCCTGCACGAATGCCGAGGCCTCAGTGACGTCTTCAACACTTGGTGCCTCAACGGGATCGGCGGCATTTGCCGTGCCGAGCATCACCAGCCCAACGGTCATCAGGCAAACATTCCATACAACACGCACTGTAGACATCCTTCGGATACTGAACTTAGTTGTAAACATGGTGTGAATGCAGCTCATTCCCATACATAGATCATTCCGCAGTCGATGATGCAACCCGTCTGGTGGGCTGAATCTCGCCGCTGTCGATCCGACGTAGGTATGAATCGAGATCTCGTTTCACCTCGGGCATCATGATGTACAGACCTGCAATATTAGCAAAACTCATGGCAAAAATCATGGCATCTGAGAACCCGATAACGGCATTCATGGTGGCACCAGACCCCAGCACGACAAAGGCAAGGAAGCTTATTTTGTAGGTGATATCCATGGCCTTGGATTCGCCAAACAGGAACGTCCATGACTTCAAGCCGTAATAGGACCAGGTGATCATTGTCGAGAAGGCAAACAATAGGACCGCTATTGCAAGGATCGCGTCAAATCCCGGGATGACAGAATTGAATGCCATCGACGTCATTTCGATGCCTTCCAGCCCCGCCTGTAAATGGGCACCTGTGAGAATCACGACCAAGGCGGTGATGGTACAGACGATGATGGTGTCGACAAACGGCTCGATCAACGCAACAAGGCCTTCGGTTATCGGTTCGTTGGTCTTAACCGCAGAATGCGCAATGGCAGCGGACCCAACACCTGCCTCGTTTGAAAAGGCCGCGCGTCGAATGCCCTGGATCAGCACGCCAACAAAGCCACCACCGATGGCTTCATTAGAGAAGGCTGAATTAACAATAAGCACAATTGCGTCTGGTATTTCGCCGATATTCAGCAGGATGATGAACAGGCCGGCCGCAACATAGATCAGGCACATGAACGGCACCAGAATACGGGTGACTTTGCCAATACTCTTGATGCCACCAATGATGACCAGTCCGACAAAGGCGGCCACAACAATGCCAAACAACCAGCCAATTTCGCCTTCAAAGCCCCAGGACATAATGACGCTTTCAAACTGTGCATAGGCCTGATTGACCTGGAACATATTGCCCCCGCCATACGAACCGCCAATACACATGACCGCAAAGAAAACCGCCAGCACCTTGCCCAAATTGGCCATGTTCCGTTTGGCAAGCCCTTGTGTCAAATAGTACATCGGGCCGCCAGAGACAGTACCGTCAGCATTGATGCGTCGATATTTTACGCCAAGCGTACACTCAACAAATTTAGACGACATGCCCAGAAAGCCAGCCAAGATCATCCAGAATGTGGCACCAGGGCCGCCCAGGCCGATGGCGACCGCAACGCCGGCGATGTTCCCAAGACCCACTGTCCCGGAAATCGCGGTGGCCAGCGCCTGAAAATGGGTTACTTCGCCTTCATCTTTTGGATTGTGATAATCGCCACGCAAAATCTTGAAGGCCTGCTTCATCCCCCGCAAATTAATGAAGCGCATATAGAAGGTAAAGACAATGGCCGCGACCAGCAACCACACCAGAACAATGGGCAAGCCGACGCCGTTTATGTCCACTGCAAAGAACACCACGCTCTCAACCCAATGAGTTGCCGGTGAGATAAAGTCATCAATTTGTTGATCGATAGAAGCCATATTATGAAACCACTGTTATTGTGACAGGTAAGGCCTGGGTGATTGAGTCATTTGCGCTGCCAAGCATCATTAGTCCAATAGTCTTTCTGGCAGCCACAGGGCAATCTCTGGGAACGCCGCAATCAATGCCAGACCCAAAAGCTGGAGCAGCACGAAGGGAATAACACCGCGGTAGATTTGTTGTATTTTGATGCTCTTGGGCGCAACGCCCTTCAAATAGAACAGCGCAAAACCAAAGGGTGGCGTCAGGAACGACGTCTGCAGGTTTACTGCAACCATGATCGCAAACCAGGGCAACAGCATGCCAGCAGCGACGTGGTCGCCGAAATCCATCATGCCCACGATCGGGGCAAAGATCGGCAGGACAATCAGCGTGATCTGGATCCAGTCCAGGAAGAACCCGAGCAGGAATACGATGGCCATGAGGATCAGCAAAATACCCCACGAGCCCATGTCCATGCCATTGACGAATTGGCTGATCAGCTCGTGCCCACCCAGAAAGGCGAAGACGAAGGAAAAGGCGGTGGCGGTTACGAAAATGCCGAATAGCATGGCCCCCGTGAGGGCGGAGCGTTCTAATACATCTTTGACGATGGGCAGCGTTAGCTTGCCGTTGAACAGGGCCAATAACACAGCACCAAAGGCACCGACGCCCGAGGCCTCTGTTGGCGTGGCATAACCGGCAAAGATCGACCCCAACACTGCCACGATCAGCGCCAACGGCGGCAGGAAGCTTTTCAGCAACAGCGCAATCAGGGCGGCCAAGTCCTTGGGCCCCTCTTCGTCGGGCATGGCCGGCGCGCGCTCAGGATTGAGGGTCGCGGTGGTCAGAATGTAAATCATATAGAAGACGGCCAACATCAGTCCTGGGATGATGGCGGCCATGAACAGGGTGCCAACTGATATCGACAGCAGGTTACCCATGATCACCAACATGATACTCGGTGGGATCAAAATGCCTAACGTACCGGACGAGACAATCGTGCCCGTCGCCAGCGCCGGGTCATAGCCGCGTTTCAGCATCGGTGGCAGGGCCAACAGGGTCATCAACACCACACTGGCACCAATAATGCCGGTGCTCGCCGCCATCACGACACCCAACAGCATGACCGACAAGGCCAGGCCGCCAGGGATGCGCCGTGTCAAAACCTGCAAAGCATCCAGCAGTTTACCGGCGACGCCGCTTTTTTCCAACATGGTGCCCATAAAGATGAACATGGGGATGGCAACCAACAGCAGATTATTTACATTGCTGCCATGAATGCGCAGCACGATGCTAAAGAACTGTTCGAACTCGAAGACACCCAGTGCCATGCCAATGAAGCCAAAGATCATAGCCACACCGGCCAGAACAAATGCCACGGGATAACCAGTGAACAAAAGGACGGCCAACAGCGGGAACATCAGCAAAGGCAGAATCGTAATCAATGATTCCATGATGCTATTCCCGATCTGTAGATTCTGAGGTGGCGAGTTGGTCGCCTGCCTCGATCAGATCGGCATGATGAGTTTCCGCAATGAAGGCTGCGCGCTGGCGCAGATGTTCGGGTCCATAGAGGTACAGAATACACTTCAGGACAATGGCTATACCCGTCAGCAAGAGCAGGGAAAATCCGGCAGGGATCATGCCCTTGATGATCCACCGGTCCGATAATCCAGATTGTTCGGACGTCTCGCCCATCAGGAAAGACATTTCAGAGAACTCGTAGCCCCAGTAGATGACGATGATGGAATAGGGGATCACAAATATCAGGCAGCCAATCAGTTCGATCCAGACGCGTAGCCTGGGCGAAAAGCCATCGCGCAACAGCTCGATGCGTACATGGGCATCTTTGACATAGCCCAGGCCAAGGGTCAGCAGAAACAACGCGCCGTGAAAATGCCATTCCAGTTCTTGCAACACAGTAGAGCTGACCAGGGTAATCTGCTGGGCCCGTGAAACAACGTCGAAGATAATTGTCAGCATCAAGAAGATGGCCAGCCACGACGCCGACCGCCCGATGAAGGAAACGAAGCGGTCCAGCTGAATTGTGAGACGGTTAATAAATTCCATAGTGTGTCAGTCTGTCTCGGCTATTTCAGATAACCAAGGTCGCGCCACTCGGCATTCTTTTCGCGGAAGGCGACAAAGGAATCATGCACGCGTTTGAAGTCGGCATTCTTGGCAGATTGCTCTTGGGCAACTTCTTTCCATGCGGCCAGCAAGGCATCGAGAATTTCGGGCGACCATTTGTGTATTTGCACGCCTTTTTCTTTTAGCGATGTGATCGCGTCGGCCTGCATGGCATCTCCCTCGGCGATGGAATAGCGGATGGAGTCACCGCACGTGGCCTCGATCTGGGCCTTTTGGGTATCGTTCAGCAGGTTCCATTCATCCAGATTGATCATCAGGTCAAAAAAGGTCGATTGCTGATGCCATCCAGGAAAATAATAGTGCTTGGCCACCTGGTAAAACCCTAAATTGATGTCGATGGCGGGTTGTGCAAATTCCGTGGCGTCAATGGCGCCAAGCTCCAACGCGGGGAAAATATCGCCACCGGCCAAAAGTTGCGTGCTGGCACCCATTTTTTCGAGTACTTTGCCACCCAGGCCAAAAAAGCGGATTTTCAGGCCGTTAAAGTCGTCTATTGACGTGATTTCCTTTTTAAACCAACCAGATGCCTCGGGTGCGATCATGCCGCACATGACGCTGTGGATGTTGTAGCGGTGGTAAATTTCGTCGAACAGTTCTTTGCCGCCGCCAAAATAGAACCATGCCAGATACTGGTCTGACTTCATGCCAAATGGCACGGCCGAATAAAGCTGCAGGGCAGGGACCTTGCCGGCCCAATAGCCAGGCGTTGACCAGGCGGCTTCTAGCGCACCTTTAGAGATGGCCTCAAAAGCCTCTAGCGCCGGGACCAGCGCATTGGGTTCATAAAAAGTGATGGCGATATCACCGCCAGAGACGATTTCCAGTTCCGAAGCCAGGCGCGTGGCAAGCGTGCCCAGTTGCGGCAGAGTGCTGTTATACGCGCTCGACAGCTTCCATTGGACAGTCGCTTCGCGCACTACCTCGGGGTTCTTTGTTTTTGGCGCTTCGCTGCAGGCCGTCAGGCCAAGGGCAATTGCGGCGCTCAGAAGGGTCGTTTTGAATGCTGATAGGGTCATAAACCTGCGGTCATAGCTGATGAATCGTAGGGCATCTTGCCGCACTTTACGGGCAACAACAAGGATGGAAGGTTCTATTATTTAGTTCGCAGAGATTGCCAAGATACAGGCGGTCGGCTTAAGCTGCGGGTTGGAAGTGTGGTGAGTTTACTGCAAAGAAAATTCAGATGTAGAAGCAACTGAGTAAGGGGGTTTCCATGAACAGTTTGATCGCGGCAAGTGTTGCCTTTTTCTTAATCCATGCCGCCGTTTCCGGTACGGGAATGCGGGCCTGGCTCGTCGATAAAATTGGGCTCAAGGTTTACGTACCCTTGTTCGCCATCGGGTCATTGGCGAGCATCGTGTGGATGTCGAGGTCCTATGGCAATGTTTCTGATCTGGGTCTTCAGCCCATTTGGTCGGCTTCCCCTTGGGGCGGCTATCTTGCTGCCGTTGTCATGTTCTTTGCGCTTTTATTGGCAGTTGCAGGCCTGTTGAGCAAGAACCCTACCGCAATGGGACAGGAAGGCGCGTTGGAAGAGGAAGATATCGCGGTTGGCATATTGCGGATTACCCGACACCCATTCCTTGTTGGCGTCGGCTTGTGGGCCGGCATGCATCTGATCACCAATTCTGACCCAGGATCGTTGGTGTTCTTCGGCACATTTCTGCTGGTTGTCGTCAATGGCACGCGCAGCATCGACCGAAAGAGGGCAGCTGTTTATGGCGATGCCTGGGACAAATTTGTCGGTGAGACCTCATCAATACCTTTCGCAGCCATCATTCAGGGGCGAAATAGTCTGAAGCTGGGAGAGATTGGTGCCGTGAAACTGTTGGCCGGTGTCGGTGCCTATCTGGCGCTGGCCTGGTTCCACAATGATCTGTTTGGCGTCGCAACGATATTGTTCTGACGCGGTCTATTGCGCCCAGGTGCCATAAGTTAAATCACCCGGATTGTAGGCAGTTACGCGGTGGTTTGTTGGTGTCGACCATCAATATATGCCCATCCGGCATGGTGCTGACACCCGCTGGTTCCGCGCCCGGAATACTGGCATTGTCGGTACAGGTATAGGAACCCTCGTCAAAGTCAGATAGCATCATATCTGCGAGGTCTAGAGACCTTAAGATACCGTTATAAGTATCTGCAATAATTAATTTATTAATGTTTATCAGAAGGCCAAGCGAGAGCGGCCCATCGACGTTCAACCAGTCCATGCCTGGTCATTGCTGTCCCACTTAATTGACGGAGATTGGATCATGGCTCTCGACGCTCAAATTTAGGCACAGAATGCTGAAAAATATCAATAGTTTAGCGCCCGTAGTCGTGCCAGCGGAGGCTGGCACCCACTTTTGAGCCAAGTGAGACATGAACTTCTCTTCGCGTCTCTATGGATGCCAGCCTCCGCTGGCATGACGGTCGTATGAGAGAGGATTTGCTGCGAAATGGCAGAATTCTGGGATTCCATGTCATCTGAACCTGCACGAAAACCAAGCACTTCAACCGAATAGATGGTTGAGACATCAATCTTCAGAATAAGTGGGACAGCAATGAGGCCTGGTTGATTGATCTCTGGTGCGTGAACCTGGCCTTGCGTGTGGTTCTAGCGGCTAAGGTCTTTCATGGCGCGGTCAAGACCGTCCAGTGTCATGGGGAACATGCGATTCCCAAACAGCTGCTTGATCACCTGAATGGACGGCGTGGTATCCCAATAGCCTTCTGGGACCGGGTTCAGCCAGACAGACTTTGGATACACGTTCATCATCCGCTGCAACCATGTTTCGCCAGATTCCTCATTCCAGTGCTCAACCGAGCCACCGGGATGTACGATTTCGTACGGGCTCATGGTCGCGTCGCCCACGAAAATGACTTTGTAATCATGAGGATAGGTGTGCATCAATTGGAAGGTCGACATTTTGTCGGCACGCCTGCGGACATTGTCCTGCCAGACTTCTTCATACAGGCAATTATGGAAGTAGAAATATTCCAGGTTCTTGAATTCAGTTCGCGCCGCCGAGAACAGTTCTTCACACACCTTGATATGTGGGTCCATGGAACCACCGACATCAAGGAACAACAGCACCTTTACATTATTGTGCCGTTCCGGGACCATCTTGATGTCCAGGAAACCGGCATTTTTGGCGGTTGAACTAATGGTATCTGGCAGGTCCAGTTCTTCGGCATTGCCATCACGGGCCCAGCGACGCAGACGACGCAAGGCAACTTTGATGTTACGTGTGCCCAGCTCGAGATTGTCATCGAGATTTCTGAATTCGCGCTTGTCCCAAACCTTGACGGCTTTTAAATTCCGACCTTCTTTTTGGCCGATCCGTACGCCGGCAGGGTTGAACCCATAGGCACCGAAGGGCGACTTGCCTGATGTGCCGATCCATTTGTCGCCACCTTCGTGGCGTTCGTCTTGTTCCTCGAGGCGCTCTTTGAGCGTCTCCATCAACTCTTCCCAGTCCATTTCTTCCAAGGCTGCGCGTTCTTCTTCGGTGAAGAACTTTTCCGTCAGCTGTTTCAGCCAGTCTTCAGGAATATCATGGGCTTCTTCTTCGCTGAGGAATTCGATGCCTTCGAAGCACCTGCCGAAGACCCGGTCAAATTTGTCGAGGTTCTTCTCGTCTTTGACCAGGGTAGAGCGGGACAGATAATAGAAGTCGAGGATCTTGTAGTTGGCAACGCCCTTTTCCATGGCTTCCAGCAGGGTGAGGTATTCCCGCAACGATACGGGAACCTTTTCTGCTTTCAGTTCGTAGAAGAAATTCGTGAACATTTGAAATCCTGTGTGGCGCGTCCGGACTGGTTGGCGGGCTTAGCGGTTTGTGTCACGTCGCGACAGGAATGCCAGCCGTTCAAACAAGTGTACATCCTGCTCGTTCTTGAGCAAAGCACCGTGGAGTGGTGGGATCAACTTGCTTGGGTCACGTTCGCGCAGAATTTCTTCCGGCAAGTCTTCAGCCATCAACAGTTTCAGCCAATCAAGCAGTTCTGACGTCGAAGGCTTTTTCTTCAGACCAGGCACGTCGCGGATTTCATAGAAAATCTGCAGCGCTTCACTGACCAGCTTCTTCTGAATATCCGGGAAATGAACATCGATGATCCGTTTCATGGTGTCAGGGTCTGGGAACGTGATGTAATGGAAGAAGCAACGACGCAAAAAGGCGTCAGGCAGTTCTTTTTCATTGTTGGACGTGATGATCACCAGCGGGCGTTTTTCGGCAACAATGCGTTCTTTCGTTTCGTAGACGTAGAACTCCATCCGATCGAGTTCCAACAACAGATCGTTCGGGAACTCGATGTCTGCTTTGTCGATTTCGTCGATCAGCAGGACCGGGGCAATATCACCGGTAAAGGCTTCCCACAGGACACCTTTGATGATGTAGTTGGAGATATCGTGCACCTTTTCATCGCCCAGTTGCGAATCCCGCAGACGCGATACGGCGTCATATTCATACAGGCCTTGTTGGGCTTTGGTGGTGGATTTGATGTGCCATTGGATCAAGGGCCGATTAAGCGCTTTGGCGACTTCTTCGGCCAGCACGGTCTTACCCGTGCCAGGTTCACCCTTGATCAACAGGGGACGTTCCAGAGTGACAGCTGCGTTGACGGCAACCATCAGGTCTTCGGTGGCGACGTAATCGTCGGTACCTTCGAATTTCATTTTCGGTCTCACTTGCATGTGCATAGAAGTTACTGCCGGGCAACTTAGAGTGCTGCGCCTAGGGGATCAAGGGGGATTCCCCCGTTGGGACGGTTTCTTGCTTGCAGATGAAAACAGATCAATCCGTTTTCGGTTTGTCCAGGCCGAACAGGTGATCAAGTGACAGACTGCCGCCGCCGCGAACCATCAACAATAGTAGTGGCGCGAACCACAAAAGGTGAACAGTCCAGGCCTCGGGATAAACGAAGGTCTGGATCACCAACGTCATTATAATAAGACCCGCCGCGCCAATGCGGGTCAGCAAACCCAGCACCAGCAATATCGGTAAGACGTGTTCGCCAATGGATGCCGCACTGGCTGCCAGGGCAGGGCTGATAAGCGGCAGGTCATATTCATACTCAAACAAAAAAACCGTCGATTGGGTCACGTTCCAGATATCCCAACCAACCACCTTGTTTTGTCCTGACATCCAAAAAGGCGTTGCCGCCGCGAGCCTGGCCACCAGCAGGATGGCTGCATTGGGAATGGAATTGACCAGGGCGTTGAACCGGTGGATCGGCTTCAGCAGTATTTTGGACATAGAGGCTCCTACGATGGCAAAGTTAAATTGGTGATGACA
>SMXS01000068.1 GCA_004356955.1 Alphaproteobacteria bacterium
ACTTTGCAGGCTGCCGCAAACAAAGCGGCGGTCTTGGCGTCAATCACCCGTAAATAAGTTTCTTCACTGGTGTCGACATCGTGGGACGCCGTCAGCTGCAAGACCTCGCCTTCTGACAGGGCGGTTGACGTGTCGGCCAGTACCTTGACAACCTCGATAGAGCCGTCTTCGGCGATCATCTGGAATGACCGGCTGAACAGGTAATCCCCGACCAGCACGCTGGCCTGGTTGCCCCAGACTGTATTGGCAGTGGCCTGGCCTCGGCGCAAATTGCTTTCGTCGACCACGTCATCGTGCAACAGGGTTGCTGTGTGGATGAATTCGATACAGGCCGCCAGGTTGATTTCCCGACCGCCGTCATAGCCGCACATATGTGATGTTGCGATGGTCAAAAGCGGGCGCAGACGCTTGCCACCAGAATTGATCAGGTGACCTGCCAATTGGGGAATCAGGTGCACATGGCTTTCCATGCGCCGCAATATGACATCATTGACGCCGTTCATTTCGTGCTGCAATAGCTGCGCCAGCACCCCTAGGGCATTGGGTTGCTTTTTGTTTCCCGGCGTTAGTCGGACGACGTTTTCCACAATCTGTTCCTGTTTCAGGCTATGTTTTCAGTGTTATCGCGTGATTCTTTAGTCTGATCTAGTGAAATCGAAGATGTCAGGGGCGGTACGAATTTGACGACCGACAAGGCCATTATGCCATCAACCGATCTACAAACCAAGATTTCGACCGACACGTTGCTGGGTGGGCAAGTAACGATCCTCCAACCAATGGAGGGTTATCGCGCGGCTATAGACCCGGTTCTGTTGGCCGCCAGTGTGTTGGCGAAAAGTGGCCAGCACGTGTTGGATGTCGGGTCAGGGACGGGGGCAGTTGCCATGTGCCTGGCCAATCGAGTGCCGGGTCTGGCAATTACAGGGGTGGACGCTGATGCAGGCTACTGCGACCTCGCCCGACAAAGTATTGCGTTGAACCAGCTGGATATCGACATTCTGCAGGGCGATTTGTTTTCATTGCCCGCAGCGCTGCAAAATCGACGCTTCGATCATGTGGTATCAAACCCCCCCTATTGGTCGCCAGAAAACAATCGCCCCGCTGCAGCCAGTAGACGTGGTGCCCATTTTTTGGACGGTGTTAGCCTGACAGACTGGGTTGCTGCCTGCCTGCGACGGGTGGCGAACAAAGGCGTTCTCAGTCTGATTGTCCCGGCAGAGCGGGTGGATGTCGCGATGGCGGCAATGGTTGGAAAAGTCGGCAATCTGTGCATCCTGCCTTTGTGGCCAAAGAAGGGCGTGCAGGCAAAGCGCGTGATCTTGCAGGCAACCCACGGATCAGGGGCGGGCGCTCATGTCAGTGCGGGCCTGGTACTCCACGACCAAAACGACAGCTATACCCCTGAGGCACAACGGATTTTGCATGATGGTCGGGCCCTGGACTGCCTGTAGATAAAGATCGACCTGAAGGGGTTCATGATATGGGGTGGCGGCAGGTCGCGGCTGATCCCGACCTTGCCGGAAGACAAAAACTGTCGACGCCGCTTGGCGCGAAAAGTGCTGTATATTCGGCCCCATTGGCTGCGGATGCTGCCATTGCTTTTGGTGCGTCACCTGCTAACCAAAACGCCAATGCGGTACCGCAAGGAGGGTCTCTTTTTACCCTTACACTGTAAATCGAATGCATCTATAGTGCGGCCAAATTTCAAATCCAGGAGAGTTACACATGTCTACAGCTACCAATCGTCCGATCAACCGCAGGGTTGTGCTGGCCCGCCATCCTGATGGCATGGTCAAGGAATCAGATTTCCGCATTGAAGATGAAGAACTAGGCGAACTTGGCAAAGGCGAAGTCCTCGTCAAGCAAGAAGCTATTTCCGTTGACGCCTTCATCCGCACTGCGTTGAACGAAGTAGAAGGCTTGCACACTGCCACGCCCATCGGTGGCATCATTGGTACGCTCGGTGTTGGTCGGGTCATTGAAAGCAACAATGACGACTTCGCCGTTGGGGACGCAGTCAGTGGTGGTTTGGGCGCGCAGACCTATGTCCAGGGCTCGCCTACCTATATGAAGATCGATGACAGCAAGGTGCCTGCGACGGCCTATCTTGGTGCTCTGGGTCTGACGACGGGCGTGACAGCTTATTTCGGTATTCTCAATTGCGCTGCTGCCAAGGCGGGCGACACGGTTGTCGTGTCTGGTGCTGCGGGGGCTGTTGGTTCTATTGCCGTTCAGGTTGCCAAAATCAAAGGTTGTAAGGTTATTGGTATTGCCGGCGGCCAGAAAAAATGTGACTTCCTGGTTAACGAATTGGGCCTTGATGGCGCCATCGACTACAAGAACGACGATGTCGACGCCAAAATCAAGGAACTGTGCCCCGGTGGTGTTGACGTTTTCTTCGACAATGTTGGCGGCGAGTTGCTCGACATCATTCTTGATAATCTGGCGATGAAGGGTCGCATTGCGATCTGCGGTGCCATTTCACAATATGGCGACCAACAGAATATTCGTGGTCCAAGCCTGTATCTGCGCCTGGCTGAACGCTGGGGTACTATGGGGGGCTTTGTTGTCTCTTACTATGCCGACCAGTTCGAAAAAGCCTATGCCGACTTGGGGCAATGGATGGAAGAAGGCAAATTGGTGATGCCTGAAACCATTGAAGAAGGGATCGACAATTTCCCGAAAGCCCTGGTTGGCCTGTTTAACGGCGCCAATACAGGCAAGATGCTGGTGAAGCTTTAGGGTCCTGACCCCCAGTCACCAGTTACAGCTTATTGATCAAGCGCCGGGCTTCATGAGTTGAAGTCCGGCGCTTTTTTTTGAGTTCAAATCGAGGCCGGGCCTTCTGACACGGTATCTATATTGAATAATGTCCGCTGGGTCGCGGCCTCAGCCCCCGCCGTCGCCCCTTCCGTCATCGGCACGCGATCAAACAATTCGACATAGTCCAGACGGCCGTCTTTTGTCGGCGTAATTTCAACTTCATATTCGCCGGTCCGGTCGCGCACGAGGACATAGCACTTGTGTTCGCGACCATAAATTTTCACCTCAAGTTTAGTATCTACCAGATGATGCATGGCTTACCTCCTGACTGGGTCAACGATATCACATCGCCAGATTAGAAGCATTCAAATTACCAGCGCAGTGCGGTCGGAACCAACACAAACCTTGATTGAAGCCAAGGGTTGCAACGGCTCTATGAGTTGACTCCGCTGTGCCGCGAACCTAAGCTCTAACCTCATTCAATCTAAGTGATTTTAGGCTATCAGAAATACTTAGATTGAATGAAAGGGAGGCTCGTATGACTATTAGATCAGCACGATTATGGAGTGCAATTGTCACCCTGGTCGCTGTCGTGGCGGCGCCCCTTGGGGCCAATGCCGATGAAGCGGACGCCAAGCGACTGTTAAAGGCCATGTCCGACTATATGGAATCCCAAGACAAGATTTCCTTTGAGTTCGATGCGGTTCTTGAGGTCATCACTGTAGACAATCAGAAATTGGCGCTTGCCAGTTCTGGCTCTGTCGCGTTGGACCGTCCGGGAAAAATTCGTACGCATCGGGCTGGTGGGCATGCAGATATCGCAATGTTCTTTGATGGCGAGACCGTCACCCTGTTTGGAAGTGATCTCAATATCTATACTGAAATCAGTGCCCCTGGCTCGATTGATAATCTGATTAATGTCCTGCGCAACGACTATAACCGGCCGTTGCCGGCAGCCGATCTGTTGGGTGACAATGTCTATGACACGTTGATGGACGGGGTCATCGATGTAAAGGATCTGGGCAGTGGCGTTGTTGGTGGCGTTGAATGTGACTATTTGGCTTTTCGTAAAGAAGATGTCGACTGGCAGATCTGGATTGCCCAAGGCGACCAGCCTTACCCCTGCAAATATGTCATTACATCCAAGGACGTGCCTTTTTCGCCGCAGTTTTCCATCCAGCTTAGGGATTGGCAGGCAAGTGAAGATACTGCGGATGACGACTTTTCCTTTAACAACACGACGGACGCAACCAAAGTCGACGTGAAGGATCTCCAGGGTTTGGGCAGTGCCCTGCCTGGTAACTTCCGCCAAGGAGATGATGAATGAGCATTTCAAAAAAAATAGGGACGGTAATCGCTGCCTACGCGATTGTCCTTGGTGTTATGGCAATGGGCGAGATGTTCTCGGTGCCTGGGGCCTCGGGCATCGTCACCCCTGCTGAAGCCCGCGTGGGCAGGCCGTTGACGCCTGTCAGCGTTGCTGGCGTGGCGCGTCGTACCGTGCGGCGCTGTGCTGTTGGTGTCTATCACTGCTGATCGGACTTTGATCTAGGGAGTGGTGGGCGAAGAGGGACTCGAACCCCCGGCATCCACGATGTGAACGTGGCGCTCTACCAGCTGAGCTATTCGCCCGCTCTGTATCGCAGGGCGGGCACCCTATAGGGTCGCGGGCCCTTGCTTGTCAAGCGGTCAACGCGGCGATGGCCTCTGGCAGTTCTGACATATGGTCAATCAACCGGTCTGCGCCTAATTCAGCGGCCGGTACAGGGGTGTAACCAAACGACACTGCAACAGAGGGAATATTGGCGTTTCTGGCGGCATTGATGTCGGTGGCGCTGTCACCGACCATGATGGCCTGGCCGATATTGCCGCCAATGGCGTCCAGTGTTGCATGGATATGGTCCGCATGGGGTTTGGGGTTGGGCACGGCGTCCGCGCCGATCACCGCACTGAAATACTGATCCAACGACAATAATCTTAGGACCTTGTCTGACAATGCCTGCGGCTTGTTGGTACAGACCGCCATGATCGCCCCCTGTTGCTGAAAGTGTTTCAGAACTTCCGCCGTGCCGGGGAACGGCCTGGTGAGATCAACCACATGGTCGCCGTAGTAATCCAGAAATATCCTGAAGGCTGCCTCAATTTCGTCATGATTAAGCTCTACTCCTGCGACCTCGACCCCCTGTTCGATCAGGCGTCTGGCGCCAAAGCCGACCATGTGCCGGACGTTGGCCTCGTCAACAGGGGGCAGGTTTAATTGGGCCATTGTGTGGTTCAACGCCCCGGTTAAGTCTGGGGCGCTGTCTACCAGGGTGCCGTCTAGGTCAAAAAGGATAAAAAGCTGTTGGGTCATAAGGGTAATTCTATGATGGATGGTGGTCAAAAGCAGGTCTTTGTGGCAGGTTTGCATGCAGTTGTAAAATCTGTACTGAAAGCAGGCAAGTAGGTCATGGCGTCCCAAAAACTTGCAGTTCTGGTTCTCGCCGCGGGCAAAAGCACGCGCATGAAGTCCAGCCTTTCCAAAGTGTTGCACCCGGTTGGGGGGCGTGCGCTGATCGGGCACGTCCTGGCCATGGCAGCAGACTTGGCGCCTGCCCAAACCTTTGTAGTTGTTGGCAAGGATATGGACCAGATCTCCGACGCCATCGCGCCCACCCCCAGTATCATCCAGGACCCACCCAAGGGAACGGGGCATGCGGTGCAATGCGCGCGGGACGCTCTGTCGTCGTTCACCGGTAAAGTGCTGGTTGTCTATGGCGACACGCCCTTGTTGTTGGCGGGGACGATTCAGGCGATGCTGGAGGTAGAGGCTGACGTCGTTGTGTTGGGATTTCGGCCCGAAGATACCGCCGCTTATGGTCGGCTGAAAGTGGGCAAGAACAACACACTGGATGCCATCATCGAATTTGCCGATGACGACAAAAAGCAGCGTGCCAACATATTGTGCAACTCGGGCGTCATGATGCTGACCTCGCCCTCTTGCTGGGCGCAATTGGACTTGTTGCGCGACGACAATAAAAAAGGCGAGCTTTATCTGACCGACATCGTCGAGATTACCAATGGTCAGGGTGGCCGGTGCGTCGTGGTCGAAGCCGATGCCGATGAATTGCTGGGCGTTGATTCGCGCGAAGACCTGGCCAAGGCGGAGGCCATATTCCAACAACGCATGCGCGCGCAGGCCCTGCAGAGTGGCGTGAGCTTGCAAGACCCCTCCAGCGTCTATTTTGCCTTTGATACCCAATTGGGCCGCGATGTTACGGTCGCGCCACATGTGGTGTTTGGCCCTGGTGTGACCGTGGAAGACGGCGTTGCTATCGAGGCCTTTTCGCATATCGAAGGTGCACATATTGGCACGGGGTCCCGTATTGGCCCCTTTGCGCGCTTGCGGCCGGGGGCTGATATCGGCCGGGACGTCCATATTGGCAATTATGTCGAGGTCAAAAAGTCGCGCATTGACGACGGGGCCAAGGCCAACCATCTGGCCTATATTGGCGATGCCCATGTCGGGGCTGCCACCAATATTGGGGCCGGGACCATCACGGCCAATTATGACGGGTTCAATAAACACAAGACAATTATTGGTGCTGGGGTCTCGGTTGGGTCCAACACCGTTTTGGTGGCGCCGGTCAGTATTGGCGACGGCGCGCTGATAGGCGCTGGCAGCACCATCACAGAAGATGTGCCCAAAGATGATATGGTGGTCGTTCGGGCCGATCGTAAAGACGTCAAAGGCGGTGGCGAACGCTTCCGCGCAGCCCGAAAAAAAGACAAATAGGAGCGAGCGATGTGTGGGATAATTGGCATCGTTGGTGACCGACCCGTGTCTGATCGACTGGTCGAGGCGCTGCGACGGTTGGAATATCGCGGTTATGACTCAGCCGGTATAGCTACGGGTGGGGCCGGGGTCATCGATCGCCGCCGTGCCGAAGGCAAACTGGATAATCTGATTGACGTGCTGGATGGGGCCCCATTACCCGGCACAATAGGGATTGGCCATACGCGTTGGGCAACCCACGGGGCACCGACCAAAAACAATGCGCACCCCCATGCCACAGACCGCGTGGCGGTGGTGCATAACGGCATCATCGAAAATTTTCAGGTGCTGCGCGAAGAGTTGATCGCAAAAGGCCATGTTTTTCAAAGCGAGACAGACTCCGAAGTCATTGCCCATCTGGTCACTGACGGGCTGGATCAGGGGCAGACACCGCAACAGGCTGCGGCGGCCACGTTCGCCCGGCTGCACGGGGCTTTCGCGCTTGGGATATTGTTCTCAGACGAAGATGATCTGCTGATCGGTGCGCGTCGCGGCAGCCCCCTGGTGGTGGGCTATGGTGACGGCGAGATGTATTTGGGGTCCGATGCCATGGCGGTTGGCCCTCTGTCGAATCGTATCTGCTACCTGGCGGAAGGCGACTGGGTAGAGCTGCGCAGCGCCGGTGCCATTATTCACGACGAGACGGATGCCATTGTCGAGCGTGAAATCAGATCGTCATCTGTGGCTGCCGAGGCCATCGATAAAGGCAATTACCCCCATTTCATGCTCAAGGAGATTTACGAGCAACCCACCGTCATTGGCGACACGTTAAACACCTATTTCAACGCGTTGTCTGGCAAGGCCCATATGCCGCCCATGCCATTTGATATGGCCAATGTGCCCAAGATCACCATCGTTGCCTGTGGTACGGCGGCCTATGCCGGTTCTGTGGCCAAATATTGGTTCGAACAGATCGCCCGGGTCAGTGTTGAAACCGATGTCGCGTCTGAATTCCGCTATCGCGAGGCCGCCATGCCAGAAGGCGGGCTGGCGATCTTTGTCTCTCAGTCCGGCGAAACCGCCGATACCCTGGCGGCCTTGCGTTATGCGCGCAGCCAGGGCCAGCACATTGTCAGCATCGTCAACGTGCCAGACAGCTCTATCGCGCGGGAATCCGATGTGGTGCTGCCGACCCATGCAGGCCCAGAAATCGGTGTGGCCAGCACCAAGGCCTTCACCTGCCAACTAACCGTGCTGGCGTGCCTGGTACTGACCATGGCACGGGCGCGCAATGCCATTGATGACGCACGCGAAGCAATTCTGTGTGCGGCCCTGGCCCATGTGCCAGAACTGGCCCGAGACGTGCTGCAGCACGATGACCGGATACTCTCTATTGCGGGGGATATGGTGGACGCCCGTGATGTGCTTTACATCGGGCGTGGCTCGCTGTTTCCCATTGCGATGGAAGGGGCCCTGAAGCTCAAGGAAATTTCCTATATCCATGCCGAGGGCTATGCGGCAGGCGAAATGAAGCACGGCCCCATCGCCCTGGTTGACGACGGCGTGCCCATTATTGTTCTGGCACCCAGTGGCCCTTTGTTTGAAAAGACGGTTTCCAACATGCATGAAGTGATTGCCCGCCAGGGGCAGGTCTTCTTGTTGTCAGACGAAGCCGGGCTGAAGGCCGCGGGCGATGTCCCACACTCCATCGCATTGCCCGATGTGGACGCCTTCATTGCACCGATACTCTATGCGTTACCTGTGCAACTATTGGCGTACCATCTGGCCGTCTTGAAGGGCACAGACATCGACCAACCCCGCAATCTGGCGAAGTCGGTGACGGTGGAGTAGGGCTTTAGCGCTTCAGGTCGCGGCCTTCTGCATCCTTGAAGCTGCCAACGGCGATCATCACCAGGTCCACCATGGCCCAAATGCCCAGGCCGCCCAGAGTTACGATCATCAAAATGCCGGTGCCAATTTTGCCGACATAAAAGCGATGCGCCCCAAGACCGCCCAGGAAGAGGCAAAGTAACAATGCAGGGACAAACCCTTTTTCGCTCTCTGATGTGTCTTGTTCTTCGATAAATGTGTTCATTCTATTCTCCTATTTAAATTGACCCGGATAAACGACAACAAGTCCTTGCCCATCCCGGGTTTTACCCACCAACAACATGATGGTGACCACAATCGTGTGGACGATATCGGCCAATATCATCATAACGCCAAGGCCAACCAGCATCGAATTGTCTGAGGCAGCGATAAGGGTAATCCCACCAACCAGTGCGGCGAAATCCAGAAAGCCATGTATCCAATTTCCAAGGTAAAAGTGGTGAATGCCCAGCGTGCCGAAAACCAGGCACAGTGAGACGGCGACACCATACTTCTTTGGTGAAACCAGTATTGAATCCACGAGTTCCCTCCCCATCTGTCGGCAGCGTAGCGGGTTTTTCTTAATGGGTGAAACTAACTTTTCGTGACCGGATGAGAGATTGATTCAAACGGGCGATGGTTTACATAGGTCACTCTGGAAGGAACAGCGATGACTGACTTTGACTATGATCTCTTTGTAATTGGTGCGGGCTCTGGTGGTGTGCGGGCGGCGCGGATGGCGTCCAGCTATGGCGCGCGCGTTGGCATTTGCGAGAGCTTCAAGGTCGGTGGCACCTGCGTTGTGCGCGGCTGTATCCCCAAAAAACTGTTCGTCTATGCGTCCCATGTTGCCGAAGACTTTGAAAGCGCCAGGGGCTATGGCTGGTCGGGGGATGCGCCCACATTTGATTGGCCTACATTGCTGGCCAACAAGGACAAAGAAATTGACCGGCTCAATGGCCTCTACAAACAGACTCTGTCGAATAACAACGTCGACCTGTTTGAGAAAAAGGGTGTAATGATCGACGCCCATACCATCGATCTGGAAGGGCAAATTATAACGGCTGACAAGGTGCTTGTTGCCACGGGTAGCTGGCCCTCAATGCCCGATATCCCCGGCATCGAACACGTGATTTCGTCCAACGAGGCATTCCATCTTGATGAATGGCCGGGCTCGGTAATCATTGTTGGTGGTGGTTATATCGCCGTGGAATTTGCCGGCATCTTTAATGGTCTGGGTGTCCAGACCACGCAGCTATACCGCAAGGACCAAATTTTGCGTGGGTTTGACCAGGATGTTCGGGATTCTGTCGCCATCGAGATGCGCAAGAAAGGCGTCGACCTTCAGGTAAACACCGATATTACCTCGATTGAAAAAACCGCAGATGGGCTTGTGGCCACTTTGCGCGATGGGGGCACATTGCAGGCTGATGTCATCATGTATGCCACGGGTCGGGTGCCTTCAACGGGCGGTATGGGGCTGGAAGATCTGGGTGTGGCCATGCGCGACAATGGCGCGATTACGGTTGATGAGAATTACTGTACCTCGGTCGATAATATCTTTTCGCTGGGCGACTGTATCGACCGGATGCAACTGACGCCGGTGGCGATTGCCGAGGCCATGGCCTTCACGGCCACCCAGTTCAACAATACGCCGACGCCCATGGACTATGAAAATGTGGCCACCGCCGTGTTTTCGCAACCGCCTGTCGGCACAGTGGGAATGACGGAAGAAGAAGCACGGGTAAAATATGGCGATGTCGTTATCTTCAAATCAGACTTTCGGCCATTGCTGCATACCCTTGGCGGCAGTTCCGAGCGCACGATGATGAAGCTGATTGTCGACAAGGCGTCTGACCGGGTGGTCGGTGTGCATATGGTTGGCATGGACGCGGGCGAGATCATCCAGGGGATCGGTGTTGCGATCAAATGTGGGGCTACCAAGGCCCAGTTTGATGCTACAATGGCCATTCACCCAACGGCAGCAGAAGAATTTGTGACCATGCGAGAGCCTGCTTCATAAATCTAGCGTATGGCGCGTCTGGGACATCGGCCAAAGAAAATCTGGCAAAATGGCGCTCTTCGGCTTATATCAAGCGCCGTTTAAGGCCTATAGCCGATAAAGTAACGAAAACAGGCAAAGACTATGAGTGAACGGTGGACATCAGATAGCTGGCGGCAATTCCCGGCCAAGCATATTCCTAAATACCCTGACGCGCAGGCGTTGGCAGACGTGGAAGCGCAGTTGAAAAATTATCCACCTCTCGTTTTTGCAGGCGAGGCTCGCCAGCTGCAGTCAGAATTGGCAGACGTTGCCAATGGCAAGGCCTTCTTGCTGCAAGGCGGAGATTGCGCTGAAAGTTTTGCTGAATACCACCCGGACAATATCCGCGACACGTTTCGCGTATTGCTGCAGATGGCTGTTGCGCTGACATGGGCGGGTTCCAGACCGGTTGTGAAAGTTGGCCGCCTGGCAGGTCAGTTCGCCAAGCCACGATCCAGCGAAACCGAAGAAATTGATGGTGTTGTGCTGGAGAGTTACAAGGGTGATATCGTCAATGGCATGGCGTTCACACCTGAAGAGCGTAAACCCGATCCGCAGCGCCTGTTGCAGGCCTATTCGCAATCAGCGGCAACACTGAACCTGATCCGGGCCTTTGCCCAGGGCGGTTTTGCCGACCTGCAACGCGTGCATGGCTGGACCATGGGCGCCATGAAGGATTCTCCTGCAGGCCATCGCTATCAGGAAACGGCTGACCGTATTTCAGAGGCGCTTGCCTTCATGGAGGCCTGCGGCATCAACGCAACCAACACGCCCAGCCTGCACCAGACGAATTTCTACACGTCGCACGAAGCCTTGTTGCTTGGCTACGAACAGGCCATGACCCGCATCGATTCCACCACAGGTGACTGGTACGACACGTCGGCCCATCTGCTGTGGATTGGCGAACGCACGCGCCAGTTAGACGGCGCCCATGTTGAGTTCATGCGCGGCATCAACAACCCGATTGCGTGCAAAGTCGGCCCGACCATGGACCCCGACGAATTGATCCGTCTGATCGATGCGCTGAACCCGGACAATGAACCAGGTCGCCTGACCCTGATTGCCCGTATGGGCGCAGACCTCGTTGGCGAAAAGCTGCCTGCCCTTCTGCGTAAGGTCAAAAATGAAGGTCGCGTTGTGGTGTGGTCTTGTGACCCCATGCACGGCAACACCATCAAGGCACCATCGGGCTATAAGACACGCCCCTTCGACCAGATTCTGGCAGAAGTGCGGCGCTTTTTTGCGGTCCATCAGGCTGAGGGTACTTATGCCGGCGGTGTGCATTTCGAGATGACCGGCCAGGACGTGACCGAGTGCATGGGTGGGGCACAAGAAATTACCAGCGAAAACCTGGCAGATCGCTATCACACCCATTGTGATCCGCGGTTGAACGGCAGCCAAGCGCTAGAGTTGGCATTCCTGATTGCTGAAGGCATTAAAGAGGAACGCGACGCCCACATTTCGGTGGCCCAGGCCTCTTAGGACAGACAATACCGTCATAAATGTTTCCGTTGGCGGTAAAACCCGCTAGAAACCGCTTATGACTGAACGCCTTACCATCGCGCTTGCGCAACTGAACCCCATTGTTGGTGATATCACCGGCAATGAGGAAAAAGTGCGCGCGGCCCGCGCCGAAGCTGCTGCTGCGGGCGCTGATCTGGTGGTCTATTCCGAACTGGTGCTGGTGGGCTATCCACCGGAAGATCTGATTCTAAAACCCGCCTTCCAGGCCGAAGCAGAAGCCGCGATTGCGCGGTTGGCGGCTGACACGGCCGATGGTGGTCCGGCGATGTTGGTTGGCACCTCATGGCGGGACGACGGCAAATTATACAATGCCGTTGTGCTGTTGGATGAAGGCGAAATCAAGGCCAAATGCTTCAAGCACAATCTGCCTAATTACGGCGTGTTCGATGAAATCCGCATTTTCTCGGCCGGGCCACTGCCTGGGCCCGTGAGCTTTCGGGGCGTGCGCCTCGGGGTAATGATCTGCGAAGACATGTGGTCTGACGACGTCACAGAATGCCTGCAGGAAACCGGGGCCGAATTGCTGTTGGTGCCCAACGGGTCGCCGTTCGAGGCCGGTAAGTTTGATGCGCGCACCAATTACGCCGTTGCCCGGGTGAGCGAATCCGGGCTGCCGCTTGCCTATGTGAACCAGATTGGTGGCCAGGACGAGCTGGTGTTTGACGGCACATCCTTTGTCCTGAACGCTGATGGCGCGCTTGCTGTACGGCTGCCTGCCTGGCAGGAAAGCCTGACCCTGACCAACTGGACCAAAACCGACAGCGGCTGGCAGTGCGAGGCGGGCGACAAGGTCCCGTATCCTGAAGGGTTAGCGGCGATCTATCAGGCGATGATGTTGGGCCTGCGTGACTATGTGAATAAAAACCGCTTTCCCGGCGTGATCCTGGGCATGTCTGGCGGGATCGACAGTGCTATCTCGGCAGCTGTGGCCGTCGATGCGCTGGGGCCCGATCGCGTCAGGTGCATCATGATGCCGTCCCGCTATACGTCCGGTGAAAGCCACGATGATGCGTCCAAATGCGCCAAAGCGCTGGGGGCAGATTATGATGTCATTGCCATTGCCGATGGTGTCGCAGCCTTCGACACCATGTTGTCCGACGTCTTCAAAGGACGCGAGGCCGACACGACGGAGGAAAATATCCAGGCGCGCCTGCGCGGCCTGACTCTGATGGCCATTTCCAACAAATTTGGTCACATGGTGCTGACGACGGGTAATAAGTCGGAAATGTCAGTGGGTTACGCGACGCTCTATGGCGATATGTGTGGTGGTTATTCGGTGATCAAGGATGTCTACAAGATGACGGTCTACGAGCTGTCAGTGTGGCGCAATGAAAACGTGCCCGAGGGCGCATTGGGCCCCGGTGGTGAGGTGATCCCCGTGAACATCATTACCAAGGCCCCAACGGCAGAGCTGCGCGACAATCAGACCGACCAGGACAATCTGCCAGAATATGAAGTGCTCGATGACATTCTTGAATGCCTGATCGAAGAAGAAATGGCGTTCGAAGACATTGTCGCGCGGGGCCATGACCCAGAAGTCGTCAAACGGATCGAACATCTGGTCTATGTGGCGGAATATAAGCGCCGCCAGGCCCCGCCAGGCGTCAAAATTACCCGCAAAAATTATGGTCGGGATCGGCGCTATCCCATCACCAATGGCTTCCGCGATGCGCGGCCGGTGAAAAGCCACAACGAATTTGGTGACAAAACATGAGTGAACGCGTCCGCTTTGCCCCCAGCCCCACGGGCTATATCCATGTTGGCAATGTCCGTACGGCATTGGCCAATTATCTGTGCGCGCGAAAATCTGGTGGCCAGTTCATCCTGCGACTTGATGACACGGACGTTGAGCGCTCTACTGTTGAATATGCTGATGGTATCCGCGAAGACTTGACTTGGCTGGGTTTGAATTGGGACGAAACCTTTGCCCAGTCGGAACGGGTGGCTGAATACGAAAAAGCCGCCGAAAAGCTGAAGGCCGATGGTCGTTTGTACGCCTGCTATGAGACGCCAGAAGAATTGGATGTCAAGCGCAAGGTGCAACTGTCCCGCAGCCTGCCGCCGGTGTATGACCGCGCGGCATTGGCGCTTACGGCAGATGACGTCGCAGCTTTTGAGGCCGAAGGCCGGACACCCCATTGGCGCTTTAAATTGAACCCTGAAGTCGTGTCCTGGAATGATGGCATCCGCGGTGACGTGCGCGTTGACCTCGCCAGCCTGTCAGACCCTGTACTGGTCCGCGCGGACGGTTCGTTATTGTATACGCTGCCATCGGTGGTTGATGACATCGACTATGGCATCACTCGTGTCTTCCGCGGGGAAGACCATGTGACGAATACTGCTGCACAAATACAGGTCTATCAAGCGCTTGGGGGCGACGTGCCTGCGTTCTCGCACCATGCATTGTTGACCGGTGCGAAAGGCGAGGGCCTGTCGAAACGGCTTGGCACGCTGAGTATTCGCGATCTGCGTGAAAGTGGGTTGGAAGCCATGGCGATCAACAGCCTGTTGGCGCGGCTCGGCACGTCTGACCCGATAGAGCCTTTCACTGAATTGGCACCCCTGGTCGAAAGCTTTGATGAATCCAAGATGAGCCGGTCTTCTGCCAAGTTTGACCCCGTTGAGCTTGATGCCCTCAATGCCAAGGTACTGCATCACATGAGCTTTGATCAGGTGTCCGACCGCGTGCCTGCCGAGGTCGACGCGGCCCTGTGGGAAACATTGGGGCCTAATCTGTCGCGGTTGAGCGATCTGGATGGGTGGCTGGACGTCATCCATGGGCCGATCCAGCCGATCGTTGAAGATTCGGGGTTCCTGGCCTATGCGGCGACTCTGTTGCCCGAAGGCAATTGGGACGACGATACCTGGAAGGCGTGGACAGGGGCTGTGAAAGACCAGACTGGCCGCAAAGGACGTGACTTGTTTATGCCCCTGCGCCAGGCCCTGACCGGCCTAGACCACGGGCCGGAAATGAAACACATGCTGCCCCTCATCGGGCCAGAGCGCACAAAAGCGAGGCTGCGCGGCGAAGCCGCCTAGGGTGTAATATGAGCGTAAGTTTTTACAATACACTGAGCCGCAAGAAAGAAGCGTTCGAGCCCTTGCATCCCACCAATGTGCGGATGTATGTCTGTGGGCCAACGGTTTATGACTATGTACATATTGGCAACGCCGTGCCGGTCGTGGCCTTTGACGTTCTATTCCGGCTATTGCGGCATCTGTATGGCGAAGACTGCGTGACCTATGTGCGCAACATCACAGATGTCGATGATCGCATCATCGAACGGGCTGCCGAGAGCAATCAGGACATCGGCGAGCTGACCGCCCGCACGACATTGGCCTATCAACGCGATATGGCGGCGCTGATAAATTTGTCCCCCAGTGTCGAGCCCAGGGCCACTGATCATATCGAGCAGATGGTCACAATGATCGAGACATTGCTGCAAAATGGTCATGCCTATGAGGCTGAAAACCATGTGCTGTTTCGCGTCAAAAGCGACGACGGCTATGGCGCTTTGTCTGGTCGCACGCTCGAAGACATGATCGATGGTGCCCGTGTCGAAGTTGCGCCGTATAAAGAATACGCAGGCGATTTTGTGCTGTGGAAACCCTCTGACGACGGTGTCCCGGGTTGGGACAGCCCCTGGGGCAGAGGTCGCCCCGGCTGGCATATTGAGTGCTCGGCCATGAGCAAAGCCTATCTGGGAGAGACCTTCGACATTCATGGCGGTGGCCTTGATCTGATATTTCCCCATCATGAAAATGAAATAGCGCAAAGCGCGTGCAGCCATGGTGGCGCCCCCCTGGCCAATGTGTGGATGCACAACGGCTTCATAACGGTCGAGGGCCAGAAGATGTCCAAGTCCTTGGGCAATTTCTTCACAGTGCATGAGCTATTGGAAGAATGGCCGGGCGAAGTGCTGCGCTACACGCTGTTGGCAGGACACTACCGGCGGCCATTGGACTGGACCCAAAAGGGCATGACCCAGGCGCGCCAGAATCTCAATAAGTTTTATCAGACTCTGCGCATGTTGGAAGACGTCGAAGCGGCGCCGTCCGAGCCATCTGAAAGACTGGTCTCCGCGCTGTGTGACGATCTGAATACTCCAAAAGCTCTTACTGTGATGCACTCCCTTAAAGATGACGCCAATAGGGCTTCAAGCGAAGCCGAAAAGGCTAAACTCAAAGGGGAACTGTTGGCCAGCGGCGCATTGTTGGGCCTGCTGCAGCAAAACCCTATGGATTGGCTTCAAGGAATTGCGATAGTCCCCATGCAGTCAATGCATATGGAGGTCGAAGTAGGCCCGTCTGTGGATGAAGATTACATAAATCAAATGATTTCAGACAGGAATGAAGCTCGGAAAAACAAGGACTTCGGGGAATCTGATCGCATACGCGACGCGCTTGCGGAACAGGGCATTATCCTTGAAGATGGTCCCCAGGGCACAACATGGAAGAAGGCATAGGCTGATCTGATGGCACGGGAGCGCTTATATCTGTACGACACGACCCTGCGCGATGGCGCGCAGACGCAGGGTGTCGACTTTTCTGTGCATGACAAAAACCGCATCGCCGCAGAACTCGACGCCCTGGGCCTCGACTATATTGAAGGTGGTTGGCCGGGGGCAAACCCGACCGACACGGCCTTTTTTGCCGATCCGCCACAGCTGACCCATGCAAAATTCACGGCCTTTGGCATGACCCGCCGGTCGGGCCGCAGTGCGGCCAATGACCCGGGCTTGTCTGCCCTGTTTAATGCCGATGTTGGTGCCATGTGCATTGTGGGTAAGACCTGGGACTATCATG
>SMXS01000069.1 GCA_004356955.1 Alphaproteobacteria bacterium
CGCTTCGCCGCGCCACAGGGCGCGCATGATTTCAAGGCTAGCCTCAAACCTGCCGACGCGTTGCTTCATATCGATGCCCATAGCCTCGCCCTGGCGATGATCACCCAGCCCGCATTGCATAATGAAGCGACCCTTTGATATGGCTGCCAGCGTACCGATTTGTTCTGCCAACGCGACCGGGTGCCACAGGGGCAGCAGGAACAGTGCGCCGTAAGGCTTGTCGCTCCATTCGGCCAGCATGCGTCCCAACATGGGGATGTTCTGATAATAAGGAGACGGCATTGCATGATGATCACCAATGAACAGCGTATCCAACCCGGCCTCATTGGCGGCGCGGGCGCGGGCTATCATGTTGCGCGCCCCTTCTCTGGGGTCGTCGACCATGTGGGATGATGAGACGGAAATACTAATTTTCATGGGATCCTCGCTAAAGCTGAATGCAGATTTAGGAGGTTAAAGTAGCGGACTGCGAACCAATGTAAAGGGGACCCGCGACAAGGCCGTTGCGTCATTTCAATATTGCGATAAGGTTCAGCCACAGAGAAATATTCATCCCCTTTCGGAGACATCATCATGATCTTGTACAGCTATCCCATGGCGCCCAATCCGCGGCGCGTCCGCATCTTTCTGGCTGAAAAAGGCATCGAAGTGCCGATCCAGGACGTCGACATCACTACTGGCGAAAATCGTCAGCCTGACTTCATGAAAAAGAATCCGGTCGGGTCGATCCCCGTGCTGGAGCTGGATGACGGCACCTGCATCTCAGAATCTGTTGCCATCTGCCGCTATTTTGAAGCCCTGCATCCTGAGCCACCCCTATTTGGCACCACCCCGGAAGAAATCGCCCATATCGATATGTGGCTGCGCCGGGTGGAACTGAACGTGATGTCAACAGTCGGCCAGGTCTGGATCCATGGCAGCCCCCTGACTGCTGGCCTGTTTGATCAGATCACTGCTGCTGCCGATTTTGGTCGCGAACGTGCCGCCATGGGCTTCAAGCTGCTGGATGATCAGTTGGCGGATAATGAATTTATTGCCGGTGATACCTACACCATCGCCGATGCCGTCGCCCATTCGACCATGGACTTCGCCACCGGCCTGGTGGCCATGACCTATGACGACAGCCTGGTGAATTTGAAACGCTGGCACGACATGGTCTGTGCCCGCCCCAGCGCCCAAGCCTAGGAACAGCCTAGCAAGGCAGCGTTGGGCAAGGGTCGGTTTCGTCTATCAGCTCCAGCGGCTCCGCTTCAACCGGCTTCAGTATTTCCATCTTTTTGCGTTCGGTTTGACCTAGCGGCTGGCCGCCACCTTCGCTGGCAGCACTATAGGTCGTGCGACCCGGGCGTTTGCGCAGAACCATATCGTCACCGGTATTGGGTGCGCCAGTGTCGGTGGTTTCCGCGCCCGATGTTCTGGCAGCAGGTTCGCCTTGTTCGGCAAAGGCTGCAGTTCCGGCGATCAATACGCCGAGAGCGACAATTGGTAATATCTTCATAATGAACCCCTGATTAAACCTTAGTCTGAGCAACAGCTTACAAGACGAGCCTGAACATCCGATGAACAATATTTCTTTAGGCCGCAGAACCCACTAGGCTTTGGAAAAGCTAATCAATGGAGAGAACAAGATGGCGATTACCGGTCAATGCCTGTGCGGCGACGTGAAATATGAATTTGAAAACCCACCCTCGATGACGGGCGTGTGCCATTGCAAAAATTGCCAGCGCCAGGCCGGGTCGGCATTTTCGACCCTGGCAAGTATCCCCAAGGCTGAATTCAGCATCACAGGCGGGGAACCCAAACTATACGAAGACAGCGACACCCGCAGCGGCGACACCGTGTCGCGGTATTTTTGTGGCAATTGTGGATCGCCCATCTATTCGGCCCTGCCGTCTCAACCCGATGCCATTTTTCTGAAAACCGGCACCCTGGATGATACGTCCAGTTTCACGCCCATGTTCCACGTCTGGTGCGAAACCAAGCAAAACTGGGTAGAGCTGGACGACGCTGTCCGACAGATGCAGAACTAGCAAAACGATGGTGGCCGAAAGCGCACCTCGCACGCTAACCGACGCAGTGTCGCGCGACCTTGTGATTGCTGGGCTGTTTGTGGCTGCAGCCATGGCCCTGAACAATTGGTACGCGGCCACTGGGTCTTCTATCGCCCTGTGGACGACCTGGGCCATCCTATTCATTCTGGCCTTCATCGGCATCTATCTGTCGCATGAATGGGGGCATTATATGGGAGCCCGTATTGCGGGCGCTGATGTCCCGCTAGGCAGCGGTAACGGGATATTGTTGGGATTATTGGACCCGGCCACCCACAGCCGTCATCAATTCATGTCGATGGCGTTGGGTGGTGAAGTTGGATATTTCGTCCCGTCGTTAATCTTTATCCCGCTATTTTGGGATTGGGCACCGTTTCAGGGTGTGGCGATCGCCAGCGCCGCTTTTGCCGTGCAGGCACTCTATGTTGATATCCCCGTCTTGTGGAAAATCCACAAAGGCGCGGACATACAGGCCACGCTGGATGCCGGGACAGCCGGGCCGGTCATCCTGCGTAAGACGGTCATTTCGTGGGGACTGTTGGCCGTGGCCATCATCGTCGGAGGACTATTGTGACACCACCAACCGAGACCCCAGGTATTCGCGCCAACTTTTTGATCAAGCGCCGACCAGAGTCCAGTCGGGAAGAGTTGATTGCCCATTGGTTTGCAAACCATATGCCCGGTGTCATCGATCTGATGGGTGACACCGCGCAACGATACTGGGCCACGTTGTTTGACGAGGGCGACAATTTACCCTGGGACGGGCTGGCGCAAATGCAGCTGGCCGACGAAATGGCCACACCTGCAGAGCCCTTTGGCACCAAACCATCCGACAGCTTTCAGGAATATGCCGAGCCCTATAAACTTTGGTCGACCCGCGAATATGTGGTGATCGACGGCCTTGAGCACCTGCCTGTTCGACCGCTGACACTCAATGCCCCCTTCCCCACCAGTCGGTCGGGTTTTTACAAGGTCACCAGCTTTTTACAGGCAAAAGAAGATGCTGATCTGGCCGCGTTCTTCGATCATTGGTTAGGGGTCCATGCGCCTATTGTCGACCAACGCATGCGCGACCATGGCGGGTTTCGCTATGTCATCAATCACAGCCTTCACCCGGATAACGCCCCCTATACCGGTATTGCGGAGATGTATTTTCATACAGCTGAGGATTGGGCACGCTATCTGCTGGCCGTCGAGCCTGACGGCATGGAAAATTTTGTTGGCAGTATGGTCCGCCAGACATCACAGACCGAGATGATCGGCATTCCCTAGCGTTCTACCAGGCCAGTTACCAAATGTTCCACGTCTGGTGCTAAACCAAATAAAATTGGGGAGAGCTGGACGACGCTGTGCAACAGACGCAGCACTAGCAAGAAGAAGATGAGCCAGAGCGCAATTCGTTGCCTGAAATTGGGTGCATGAAATTGAGATTGACGGTCTGCTGCCTAAGCAATAAATTGACGGGTGGGAGATCGTGTTACTCAATAATTACCAGGCTACAGTGGGTTAGTGGCACCAAAATACAGGGATTTGGTGGTCATTAGCGCTCGCGAAACCAAGTAAAAGTAACCGGTGAGTAACAAGGGGGAGAGAAAATTGATAAAAGAAGCTTTTGACTGGATCACGTTAAATCCATGGAAGATCATCTCGGTTGGCATCATCGCAATGGTCGCTTTCGGATCCGGCTTGCCACAACTTTACAAAGACACGTCGCCTGACGCCTATATTGAACCCGGCAACCCAGCGCTGATATATCGCGATAAGGTGAAGGATACCTTCGGCCTCAACGACCCTTTTGTGGTCGCCATTGAAGCCCCCGAAGGCAAGACAATTTACAATCTGGAAACCCTGACCTTGATCGCAGACCTGACGGATATCGTCATGGACACACCGAATATCGATTACGACCGGGTAACCAGCCTGACAACTGAACAAATTATCGCCGGGCATGACGACGAAATTAACATCACCCCGGCATATGAATACGCCCCAGAAACCCAAGAAGAAGTCGTCGAGATTCAACGGCGCGTCCAGGCCTTCCCGATTTTCCACGGCAATCTGGTTGCGCGCGATGGCACCATGACCCTCATTGTTGGCGAGATGATCAACGCTGATGACAGCAAAGAAACCTTCATTGCTTTGTCGGCCGCGGTGCTGGCGGCAAGTGCAAACTACCCGGGCAAGGTGCATGTTGCTGGTGAAGCCGCTACAGCAGGCTATTTGGATGACTATATCTCGCAGGATGCACGCCGGGCGTTCCCCCTGGTTGCATTGTTTATTGTGTTCATTCTGGCCATAGCGTTCAGGTCCACTTCCGGCGTGTTGCTGCCTTTTGCTGTCGTCTTGGCCACAGCTGCAATCACCATGGGCATCCGCGCCATGATGGGCGTGCCATTTTATGCGATCACCAATGCGCTGATTGTGGTGCTGGCCGCTATCTCGGTAGCTGATGCAATCCATATTATCAGCGAATACCGCGATGAATTGGGGGCAGGAGGCCACAAGACCCCTCGTGAAGCCCTGGTGTCCGCCATGACGCGCATGTTCAACCCCGTCGCGGTAACATCTATTACCACTGTGGCCGGGTTTGTTGGCATCTGGCTGGGCTCTGACATGCCGCCCATGCAAGCTTTTGGCTTGTTTGCAGGGCTCGGTGTTATTGTTGCCTGGTTGTATTCCATCACCTTTATGCCTGCGGTTCTGGCCTATATGCACCGCAACAAGACCGTCGATGAGGTCTGGGCCAAGGGCCGAGCCAAAGAGCGCAAACTGCTGGGACAGATTTTGCGGGGCCTGGCTGAAGTTGTCGTGCACTTTCCCAAACAAGCCATGGCGCTTAGCATCGGCTTTCTGGCCGTCTGTTTGTTCGCCTCGACCTTAGTAGAGGTGGACTATAGCCGCATTCGCAATTTTGCCGCCGATGAGGATGTGCGCGTCGCCGATACGGCCATCAATTTAGCCATGGATGGCACCTACAGGCTGCAGGTTGTGGTCGACGCCAACGAACCCGAAGGAATTTTCCGGCCGGACACGATGCGGCGGATCGAGGCCTTGCAGCGTTTTGCCTTAACCTTGCCCCTCGTTGAAGGGGTGACGTCTATCGTTGATACGCTCAAGGAAGTTAATAAAGGACTGTCTGGCGGCGACCCAACCCAGTTGAAACTGCCCGATGACGGCGATGCTATCGCGCAATTGTTCCTGGCTTATGAATCGCTAGGAGACCCGGCAGATCTGGAAGACGATATCGACTTTGACCACCAGCAAATCCTGGTAAAATTACGCACGAAAGCCAATTCCTACAAGACTTCAATGCCTATCATAATTGCATTGGAGGACTATTTGGAGACAACCTTCAATTCCCCTGATGTCACTGGCAAGCTGAGTGGCCGCGTTTACCTCAATTATCATTGGCTAAAAAGCATCGAGGCAAATCACTTGACCAGTGTGGCGATTGCTGTTGTCTTGGCCCTGTTGGTAGCTGGGCTAGTATTCCGGTCGGCTGTGGCTGCCTTTTTCTGCCTGTACCACGTTGTATTTGCAGTGTTTATGGTCTATGCCGTTATGGGCGTTTTGGGCATCGGCCTGGGCGTCACCACCTCGATGTTTGCGGCCATCACCATCGGATTGGGGGTTGATTTCTCGGTGCATTCCATAGAACGCGTGCGAATGTTGGCCACCGCGCGTGGCGAAGTAAATGGCGATGTTATTCGTGATTCTTTCCAGTCTACCGGGCGGGCCCTGTGGTTTAATTTGTGGGCTTTGTGCCTTGGCTTTTCGGCCCTGCTGATCAGCAACAACCCCACAGTGTCAGAATTTGCCGGACTGTTGATTGTCGCCATTGCTGCCAACTTTATTGCCAGCATGACGGCGCTGCCCGCCGCGCTATTGGTGATGAAACCTAATTTCCTGATCAACAGAAAGATCGATTTCACCAAGGGCATTCAGCTTTCAGGCATCCCCAGCGGTAATTTTGGTATTTTTGTTGCCGCTGGACTGGCCCTTACCATCGCCTTTTTCAGTACGGATGGCCAGGCCCAGAGCGATCTAACCACCGAGCTAACCGCTGACCAGATTGTTGAAAAGGTTAATCAACGCGACGAAGGCGAGCACCTAACCCGCGATATCAAAATGATCCTGACAGATCGCAAAGACCGGGTGCGGGTACGCTTGGCGAAGGGGTATCGGCTCGATACAACAGGCGAACGCCGCGCGCTAATTGCCTTTAAAGAGCCCTCTAACATCAAGGATACGGCTTTTTTAACCTACGACTATCACGAAGTAGGCAAGGTTGATCAGCAATGGCTTTACCTTCCAAAGCTGCGCAAATCGCGGCGGGTATCGGGGGCAGAACGCGGCGAATACTTCCTCGGCACCGACTTCACCTTTGAAGACCTGAAAATGGAAGGCCGCATTAGTGCCGTCGACTATAACTTCACCCTTGTTGAGGATCCCGAGGCGGAAGCCAATTCGATCACCGTTGAGGGAATACCCATATCCACTGCCGTTTCACGGGAACTTGGTTATGGCCGCATTCGGGTCGATGTGGACCCAACCAACTGGATGATCCTTTCCTACAGAATGCTGGGCGTAAAGGGCAAACCACTGAAGCAATTGCATTTCCTTGATGTTCAACAGGTAGATGGTATCTGGACGATAGGCGTTATTGATGTCGAAAATTTCAAAACACGCCACAAGACGCGGTTTGAGTTCAGCAATATCAGCTTCACCACCCCGGTGAATGAGGCGCTGATGGATCAACGGAACCTAAGCAGGGTTGGCCGATAATCTGATGACTTCGCAGCGTGAATGGCGAGCGTGGCCCCTGAGACTGTGTGGCATGGTGATTGCTCTGCAGGCATGCCCGACAGCCCCGGCAATCGCCGAAGAAGTGTATGTTTCGGGCACGATTGGGTTGGAGTATTCATCCGACTTTGACGGCGGCCCGGTCATCGGCCGCTTTGGTCTGGAACTGCAAGCAGACACCCGCCCCTATGACTGGCTTACCCTGGTGGGCATCGCCCGCCTGCAAGTAGACTTCGCTGACAAATTGGAACCCGGCCAACCCAACCAGCATAATCGGTGGCCCGCCTCGCGCCGATTACTCCTTGGTGATGAAGGCGAGATTGAGCTGCGCGAGCTTTATGCCGACATGACCATTGATGACATCTTCATACGCCTTGGCAAGCAACAGATCGTCTGGGGCCAGGCGGATGGCCTCAAAGTGCTCGACGTCGTCAATCCACAATCGTTTCGGGAATTCATTCTCGATGATTTTGATAGTTCCCGGACACCCCTGTGGAGCATGTCGGCACAGGTGCCCTTTGGTGACGTCATTGCTGAGTTTGTGTGGATCCCCGATAACAGTTTTGACGACATCCCTGCACCTGATGCCTATTTCGGGGTGCGTAGCCCACTTTTGCTGTTACCACCGGTACCGGGTAAAAACCTTGTCGTTGAAGAGGCCCAGCGACCAGGGCGCTTCTTTGCCGACGCAGACTATGGCGTGGCACTGACGGCCCTTGTTGGCAATTGGGACCTCAGCTTTAACTATCTGTATCAATACAATAATCTGCCGCAATTCCTATATGCCGAAGACGAGACCACACTGACGGTCAGCCCCGAATACACCCGCACCCATATGATTGGGGGCAGCTTCAGCACATCGTTGGGTGACTTCATTATACGCGGCGAGTTGGCCTGGTTTACCAACAGGTCCTTCACGGTAGCGCGTACCGCCGAGCCAACAGGCTCTGTCTTGACCGGTGAACTTTCCTATGTGCTCGGCCTCGACTATAGCGGGATCTCCGATACTTTCATCAGCGTGCAATTATTCCAAAGCTTTGTCCAAGACCACGTGCCGGGCATGATCCGCGACGCGACCGAAACCAACATGACATTTTATGTCCGCCGCACTTTCAATAGTGACCTCTCGAAAATAGAGCTACGCGATGTCACTAATCTGGGCAGAGGTGATGGCTTTGTCGAGCTGTCAGCAGAACATGAATTGAGCGACAACATCACTATTGGCGCACGGGTTGTGGTGTTTTATGGCGACCAGTTTGGCCTCATTGGTCAATACCGCAGCAAAGACTTCTTTGGCATCAATCTGGAATTCGGACTGTAGCCCGGCCTTTTGACGTATTGGCGCTGGGGGGTTTTCTTGTTAGGCTTACCCTGGGGCAGAAAAGACTATCGAGGGGGTACAATCCATGAAGACATCAGCCTTAATGTTGATAACCGCCGTTTTATATGGCCTGTACGGATTGGGTTTTCTGTTCACCCCTGATATGTTGATTGGCCAATATGGCGGTGAACTTGGGGCCATCGGTGCCTTTACGACCCAACTATACGGTGCCATGCTTATTGGTGTTGCCGTGA
>SMXS01000070.1 GCA_004356955.1 Alphaproteobacteria bacterium
CGGGCAGCCGATCTTTTTTAGACCCCAGAGATCGGGGTTTCGAAATTTCGCTGACCTCGATGGTGATAGTGCAGGGCACGACAGCGGATAATTTGTCCTTTTTGGAAGCGGTGTCCCTGGGCACCGATGAACGGGCGTACAATGTCGGTCTGAATGTTGGGTATCGCGGCTTTACATTCATCGCATCCTTCCTGCGCGGCGAAGGCCAGATCAATTCATCGTATGAAAGTTATGATGTCGGCCTGCAATACAGTTTCGGCTCGTGGGCAACCAGCCTGGCGGTGGGCGGTTATTTTGGCAGTGACTCGCCGACCAGCTACGCCAGCCTGCTGGATATTGAACGAATTTACAGTGTCGAAATTGGCGCCAGCTATGCCATTCGGCCTTGGTTGTCTGTCGAGGGGCGGTTCCAATTCTTTGATTACCGCACCCTGTTGGGCAGCTCGCTTGATGGTTTGGGCGGCACGGTCTATCTGGGCACCAGCCTGGGTTTCTAGCCCCAACTTTTCTACTTAATCTGATTTGCCAATCCGCCAATGGCGGCAATGCCGCATGCCTTGCTGCCACGCAGCCTGTGGACATTTTGTGCATCAACGCCGCCCAAAGCGTATGTGGGTAAGCCCGATGCGCGGGCGATTGCGGTAAATCGACGGACTCCCAAAGTGGGCGCCCCCGGATGGCTGAGGGTTGAAAACACGGGCGAGACGAGAACTGCATCTGCGCCGGCCTGATGGGCCCGGCGGGCCGCCGGGGCAGAATGGGCCGTAGCCGTAATCCACCAATCCGGGTGGCGATGCCGGATCGGGGCAATTTGACTGATGGCATATTCAGGCATATGCACGCCATGCGCCCCAACCTGTTGTGCGAGGCCCTCGCTGCCTGCGATCAACAACAATAGATGGTTGAGGCGGCATAGTACCGACAGATCGTCGGCCAGTTGGCCTCGTGTCACCAGATCATAATCCCGCAATATGACACCCGCACCAGGGGGCAATGACCGTGCAATCGCCAAAGGGTCGTCGACCCGGGCGTTGTCGGTAAGAAACAACATCGGGGGCAGGCCCGACGGATGATCGCTTTGGCCCTGTAATTGGCAGGCGTGGCGCCAGAGATTTTGATTGGTGTGGCTGGTCATGTGTTGTTCAAGCTAATATACCTGTCGCACAACTCGCCAGAGGAAAAGATGCCTTCGACAAATGAATCTTCCGAAATAAACACGGCTGAACGCCTCGCTTTGGTGAAATCTAACGTGATGACCGCAGCAAGTGCCGGTGGTCGTGATGGCAACGACGTTACCCTGGTGGCGGTTTCCAAGACCCAGCCTGCAGAGGCGATTGTTCGGGTGATCGAGGCGGGTCAGGTCGACTTTGGGGAAAACCGAGTTCAAGAGGCTAAAGAAAAATGGCCTGCCCTCAAGGAACAATACCCCCATATTCGGCTGCACCTGTTGGGCAATCTGCAAAGCAACAAATTGCGCGATGCTTTGGCGCTGTTTGACGTGTTTCATACGTTGGACCGCCCTAAATTGGCGGCTGCCATGGCCCGACTGCGCGATGAGGATGGCATGGCTATGCCCCAGTGTTTTGTCCAGGTAAATACGGGGGAAGAACTCCAGAAAGCGGGGGTTGGACCGCGCGACGTCGATCAGTTTGTTGCCCAGTGCGGCAACGAGTTTGGTCTACAGGTCGCGGGGTTGATGTGCATCCCGCCCAATGACGAGGATGCGGCCCTGCACTTTGCCTTTCTTGCCAAGCTGGCACGGCGGAATGGTCTGTCGGGATTGTCGATGGGGATGAGCAGCGATTACGAAATGGCCGCAGAAATGGGGGCGACCCATATACGGGTCGGCACCGCCATTTTTGGCCCCAGAACCTTCTGATCACCTAGGGTTAGGACCCTAAGCTTTGCCACCGATGTCGATGGTGGTATCTGCATTGCAGTCTGCCAGAACCGCCAGCAGGTCATCAATCATCAGCGCAACACAGCCCTCAGTGGGGCTGTAACCATCGCCTGCGACATGCATAAAGATGGCACTGCCCGCGCCGGGGATGACCGGGTCATCATTGTGTCCCAACAGGACGATCACATCATACAGGTGATCATCGCGCCACAGATGTTCAGCGCTTGCAGCGGAGGGCAGGACAATCTGTTGGTTGTAGGCGGTAGAGGCGGGATCGTCGCACCATCCATCATTCTGTTGAAGGGGTGAGACAGCCAGAGACGTCTTCGGCGGATCAACCCTGTCGGGACGATATAGGACCGAGCGCAGCGGATAGGTGCCCTCTGGGGTTTTGCCGTCGCCTTCTTGCTTGTCGTGATGCATGCCAGAACGACCCAGGGCGCATGCATAGGTCTGTCCGGCGAAGTGCACTTGGTTGTTTGCCGTGACGACAATTGTGTTGGGGCCAGCCTTACTATGCAGTTCAGGCATAGTGTCGGCTACAGGTCTTCATCCGGTGGGTTGGCGATGCCTACCTGGGATGCGGCGATATAGTTGTTTGCTGTCAGATAGTGGCCGCTGCGCCGCGCCTTGGTTGCCAGGTACATTTCGTTATGGGCGTTGCTGGGGAATTCGTGCGCGACACGCCTTTCGACGTTGATGCCCTGTTCGGCCAATTGGGCCACTTTATCGGGGTTGTTGGTCATCAGGTGGACCCGGCTGATCCCCAGCTGACGCAAAATCTCGGCGGCGGGCAAAAACACCCGCTCATCAGCCTCGAATCCCAGGCGCTCATTGGCCTCGATCGTGTCAAAGCCTTCATCCTGCAGATAATAGGCGCGCATCTTGTTCATCAGGCCAATGCCGCGGCCTTCTTGGGAAAGATATAGAAGTACACCAGAACCAACGTGACCGATCTGTTCGATGGCGCCGCGTAATTGCTCCCCACAGTCACATTTCATCGACCCCAACAAATCCCCGGTGAAACATTCAGAATGAAGGCGGATCAACACAGGGCTGTCGACATCCAGATCGCCAATAACAATGGCCAGGTGCTCAACGCCACCGTCTTCTGGCCGGTAGGCGATGACCTGTGTATTTTCGGCGCCATGCAAAGGAACACGGGCAGTAGATACTTGTTTTAGCGACACGGAAGACACAATTTCGAACAAGTCTGGATCGTTGGGCTGCAGGGTCAATATAGATTCGTGCGTGTCTTCAGGCGTTGCTTTGACCGCCAGCACAGAGGGCAGCAATTGGGCCACTTTGCATAGTTTGATGGCCCCATCGATGGCCGTGCTTGTGGTCGTCTCAAGACGAGGGTGCGGCCCACGGAATGGGTTGGTCAGATCTTTGGTCGGGTCGGCCAGATCGCGAATGGCCCGCAGCTTCATATCATGCAGGGGCAGGCAAACTGATTTCTCACCGGTCGGGGCAATATGCAGCACGGCGGCCCGATTGGTGGTGATGGCCATAAAGGGGTCAGATGTTCCCAGTTGCCGCAGGCGTTCAAGGTTGCCACTATTCACTTGTTCGGTGGCAAGGCACAAATAAGCCCCATCACCTGCGACGACACGCACAAGTTCCCCACGCCGCAACGCATAGATTGCGGACTGCACGCGGGCCATCAAAGCGCGACGCAACTCGGGGTCTTCAACTAATTGTGTGGTTGTCGTGTTGTCCATCGGACTTATATACGCTGGTAGAAAGAGATATAACAATGATGAAACACATGAAGCCATGCAATATAAATTGATAGTCGGAGGCAAGGGCTGCTCATGAGCGCACAGAAACACATATTATTGGTTGATGATGATGATGACCTGCGGGGCGCACTGGCAGAACAGCTGCGCCTGACCGACGAATTCAGGACTTCAGAGGCCAGTTGGGGCACTGACGGCGTGGCCCAGGCCAAGGATGGTGATTTCGATCTGATCTTACTGGATATCGGCCTGCCAGACCTCGATGGCCGCGAAGTCTGCCGGTTGATGCGCAAAAGCGGCGTCAAGGTCCCCATCATTTTGCTGACGGCTGCGAGCACTGATTCCGATACAATCCTGGGGCTGGAATCGGGCGCCAATGATTATGTCTCCAAGCCGTTCAATACCGGGGTTCTGTTGGCCCGGATGCGCGCTCAGCTGCGGCAGTTTGAACAAAGCGAAGATGCCGTCTTTCGTGTTGGGCCCTATGTTTTCAAGCCCAGCCAGAAATTATTGCTGGAAGACGGCAATGAAGACGCCAAAACACGGCTGACGGAAAAGGAAACTGAAATTCTCAAATTCCTGTATAGGGCTGGAAAGGCTGTGTCGCGCGATGTGCTGCTTGATGAAGTCTGGGGATATAATGCGGGCGTTACCACGCACACGCTGGAAACCCACATTTATCGCCTGCGCCAGAAAATAGAGACCGACCCAAGCAATGCCGCTATTCTGGTGACCGAAAGCAGCGGATACCGCCTGGTCAAATAGGGTTACATTTTGTCAGCACCCAGCGATTCCCCATCTCCCAGCGTTACCTTTTGGGGTACCCGTGGGACCACACCCTGTCCGGGGCCCGAATTTGCCAAATATGGCGGGCACACATCATGCATTCAAGTCCAGATGGGTGGCCGCAATATTATTTTGGATGCGGGCACGGGCTTGCAGGCGCTTGATAAGACGATAGATGCTACGGGGTCTGTCGATTTGTTGTTCAGCCATACGCATCTGGACCACATCATGGGCTTTCCGCATTTTAAGGCATTATTCAGTCCGGCCTTTTCCTGCCATATCCGCGCGGGGCATCTTGGGGCTGGCCAATCGATCGAACAGGTGGTCGCCAATTTTATGCAACCGCCCTATTTTCCCATGCCGGTGACGATGTTTAACGCCGGTCTGCAATACACAGATTTTGCTGCTGGCGAGGCATTTCCCCTGGGCGATGATGTGATCGTCCAGACGATCGCGATCAACCACACCAATGGGGCCACGGGGTATCGTCTACGATACGGCGATAAATCGGTGTGCTACCTGACGGATATCGAACATGAAGGGGCGTTTTACCGCGATGGATGGCCAGACCCGGCGCTGACCGACTTTGTCAAAGGATCGGATGTCCTGATTTACGACTGTTCTTACACCGATGACGAATATTCCAAACGCAAAGGCCGCGGGCATTCCAGCTGGCAAGCGGGGATGCAACTGGCCGACGCCGGCCAAGTTGGTACCTTTGCCATCTTCCATCATGACCCTGCCCATGATGATGATTTCATGGATGATATAGCCGGGCAGGCCGTCGCGGTCAGGCCAGGAACGATCGTCGCCCGCGATGGCTTGGTTTTGGCGCTTTAGGACAGGTCCAGATCTACCGTGACGGGGGCATGGTCCGACGGCCTTACCCAATCGCGGGTGTCGTCATCTATCTGCATGGCCTTCAGGCCTTTCTGCAAAGGTTTGGTGACCCAGACATGGTCCAATCGACGACCGCGATTGTTGACCCGCCAGTCCTTGGACCGATAGCTCCACCAGCTGAACAACGGCTCGGGCTCTGGCACCAGATGGCGTACGGCGTCGACCCAACCAAGGCTGTCTTGCAGGATCGCCAGTTTTTCGACTTCGATGGGTGTGTGTGACACCACCTTCAGCAATTGTTTGTGCGACCAAACATCGTGCTCTGATGGGGCGATATTGAGGTCGCCAACCAAAATCTTGGCCTTTTTCGGGTCTTCCTCGTTGCGAAACCAGGCGCTGACATCATCGAGAAATTGCATCTTGTGGGCAAATTTGTCGTTTTTATCAGGGTCAGGAATATCGCCCCCGGCGGGAATATAGAAATTGTGCACATCAATGCCCGCCTTGGGCCCGCAATCCAAAGTCGCAATCACATGGCGGGCTTCCTCTTTGTCGCACCAGTTTTTGCGTTCCCACTTTTTGATGGGGATGCGCGATAGGATGGCGACGCCGTGATAACCTTTTTGCCCGGCAACTGCGTGATACTTATATCCCATGTCATGGAACGCGTCGGCCGGGAACAGCGGGTCGTCAACCTTGATTTCCTGCAGGCACAGGACATCGGGCGACACGTCTTTGACGAAACGCTCAATCAGGCCAATGCGCAGGCGGACGGAATTAATATTCCAGGTAGAAATTCGAAGGTTCATGGATGGCTTTCAACTCAAAGGGCGTTAGAAAATATTGAAGGACTGACCGGCGATGCCGATAGGCCAGTGCCCTGCTTC
>SMXS01000071.1 GCA_004356955.1 Alphaproteobacteria bacterium
AGCGCCGTCGTCGCCCGTCAGGACGTCGACTTTGGCGAAGTGGCCGTGGCCTATGTGGTCAAATCATCTGATAGGCTGACCGAACAAGGTCTGCGCGACTATGCTCGCGAGCACCTGGCGAACTTCAAAGTACCGAAAACCATTGTTTTTGTTGATGATTTACCCCGCAATACCATGGGTAAAGTACAAAAGAACCAGCTGCGAGAATGGGCAACAGATACCGAGTGATCAGTAGGTTCTATGGGTGATTGATGGATTGTTTGGCCGGTCCTGCCGCCAAAAGAGTGGGCGCGGACTGTCATCCCCCTACAACCCGCGCCCTACCAAAGCCTCCCTCCCTCACGTGGCAGAGTCTCTGGTTTAACTTGTTGCCATTACTATTCGACAACGGCCCTGATTGTGACCGGGATCGAACTTTGACGCGGCATGCCCGATATAGGATCATAGTCGATGTGATTTGTCATCAACCGATTGGTACTAGTACCGATTTCGCGAACATTGCCATCATTGCTGGGCAGGTCACCCCACGCATGTGTCATCGAACAAACACCCCGGCCAATATCATCCGTTGCCTGGGTCACACCAACCACCGAACCACCTGGGCCTGTAATGTGCACCAGGTCACCTGAATTGATACCCAATTCAGCAAGGTCTTCTGGGTTCATATAAGCAGGGTTGGTCGTGCCCTTCTTTTTGATCGCATCGTATTGTTGGCCCGACGAATTATAGACATGCTTTAACCGCCGGCTGATCAGCAAATGGGTGTAGTCCCCATCTTTTGCAGGGCGTCCAGTTTCTGTCAGGTCTTCAGAGCGGATCTCGACGATTTCTTCTGCAATGCCCGCCGGGGTCAATTGCAACTTGGCATCGCTATCACCGGCTTCAACGACGAATTCCAATTCGTCGAAAATGTGGCCGCCATCTTTCTCGCGAATTTCGGACAGGGGTATTTTCGTCCCTGCTGTGATCAGTTCCAGCACGTCAAACTTGGATGGCTTTTCATCCATGGGCAGCTCGCCGCCCGTCAGTTTAATGGGTGATCCAATGCGGTTGGCAATTTCCCAGTAGAATTCCCATTCTTCGGTCAGGTCACCATTTGGTTCTACGATTGCTTCGGCATAATGAGAATAAGGTACGTTGTACCAGGTATCGGCAAGGACAGGCACATCATCGCGTTCCAGGCACATTTTGCCGGGCAAAATATAGTCCGCAAGTTTCGCCGTCGCCGACATTTTGACATCGATGCAGACCAGCAGGTCCAACGCCTCCATTGATCGCTTGGTCTTGTGCTGGTCAGGCCAGGCAACCATCGGGTTGCCACCGACATTGAACAGCACCTTCACCTGACCTTCACCAGGCTCCAGAATTTCGTCATTCAGGACGGCAGTTGGCATTTCACCAAATATCTGGGTCAGGCCATTAATACGAGACTGGGGAAACCCTTCGCCATAAGACTTCCACGGTGCGGTCACCTGCGCCTTGCGATTGCCCACTGGGGACAGAACACCTGGGTTCGGCACCTTGTCACCCTCTTTATTAAAACGGGCGCACAGGGCGTTCAGCACATGCATCAGATGTTCGGTCAAATTGCCGTGTGGTGACATGTTCGGGCCGGTACCGCCACTGGCCACGCCGCGCTTGCCATTGGCAAAAGTGCGGGCCGCCTCGATCATCAGATCGGCGGGCACGCCTGCACGGTTCGCGACATAGTCGGGCGTGTAGTCGGCCACCGATGCCTTCAATTCATCCAGGCCGTCGACATATTGGTTAACAAAGTCTTTGTCGTAGAGCTCTTCTTCCAGGATGACGCGGATCATGCCCGACAGCAATGTGGGGTCCTCGGCAGGGCGAACCTGCAGATGAATATGCGCCTTGCGGGCAACTTCGGTGCGGCGCGGATCGATAACAATCATCTTCAGGCCGCTTTTGATGCCTTCGTTCATCGACTTGGTGGGGCTGAACGGTGGAATGCCGCCATAGGGGGCAAATTGCGAGATCAAGGTGTTGTTGCCAACAATGATGGCAACATCAGCGCCAACAAAACTATGGCCGCCGCCAGACCACATGCCATGACGGGCCATCGAGATAGCCTTGCCCGGTTGGTCAATGGTTACCGAGGTGTAATAAGAATCAGATCCGATACCAACGTGGAACGCGCGCGACACTGACAGCGCTGCAGATTCCTGGAATGCATAGGTGCCGCAATAGGTGGCAATAGACCTCGGCCCAAATTCATCGATGCTGCGCCTTACCCGAGGCGCAATTTCATCCAGCGCCTGCTGCATGGAAATTTCCTGCCAGCTGCCGTCGGGCAACTTCTTCATCGGCGTTGTGATCCGGCTTTCATGGTCATAGACGTCGACCAATTGGCGCCCTTTGATGCAGGTATAGCCACCATAGACGGGGTCGCTGACATCACCGCGCACAGCGATGGGCTTGCCATCGACAATGTCTACTTCCATGGCACAGTAATTGTGGCAGAAGCGGCAATAAGTTTTTTTGGTTTCAACGACGACGTCTTCGACTTCAGGCAGTGCGCTCACCAGCGTCTCCTCAACTTGATTGGCATATTGGTCGCATAGACTAGTGGCGCAGCAGTCCCCATGGCAAGCAAGATCGGCCCCATGGCAAGCAAGAACGGTGGATATTGCGCCCTCCCTTACCAAACATTACCAAAAAGGTCATATTTACGGTGTATCCGGCCTCATTCAGGACAGAGAGCGCACCTTAAGTAAAATCATGGACCCGACAATCGTCTCCAACTAGGGTTACCCCAAACAATGGGAGGACAAGATGCGCTTTGGGGTATTTTACGAACTGCAATTGCCAAAACCTTGGACTGAGGACGATGAACGTCGCCTGGTTCATGAAGCGTTGGATCAGATCGAATTGGCCGACAAGTTGGGGCTTGATTACGCCTGGGCGGTAGAACACCATTTCCTTGACGAATACTCGCATTGTTCTGCGCCAGAAAGCCTGTTGGCTGCTGCTGCCGCGCGCACGAAGAACATCAAATTGGGCCACGGCATTCGCCAGGTTATTCCACAGTACAACCACCCCTCCAGGTCTGCCGAGACATTGTCGATGCTGGACCTGATTTCCAACGGCCGCGCCCAGATGGGTATTGGCGAAGGGGCCACGCGGATGGAGCTGCACGGTTTTGGCGTCCCCGCCAAGACCAAGCGCGAGGCATCCATAGAGGCCGCCGAACAGATCGCCAATATGATGGTGATGAACCCGTATCCTGGATTTAATGGCGAACATTTTTCGATGCCTTGCCGCAATGTCATCCCCAAGCCGATGCAAAAACCGCATCCCCCTATGTGGATGGCCTGTTCCAACCGCGACACAATCAAAGTGGCCGCCAGCCTGGGGCTTGGTGCGCTCGCATTCGCCTTTGTTGACCCGGACGAGGCCAAACATTGGGCCGACATTTATTATGGCATCATCAAAAGCGACCAATGCGTGCCCATCGGCCATGCAGTCAATGCCAATATCGCCATTGTTTCCAGCTTTTCAGTGCACCGGGACCGTACAGAGGCCATCCGCCGTGGGCAGGAAAACTTTGAATTTTTCAGCTATGCGCTTGGGTCGCTTGTCACCAAGGACACGGTGCCGGGTCGCACCACTTTGTGGGATGACTACATCCAATTGCGCGGCGACAAGACCGAACAGATCGCGCAGACGGCGGCCATGGACCCTGAATATTCATCCGGCATTGGTACGCCAGATGATCTGATCAAGCATATTCATGAATTTGAAGCCGCGGGCGTCGACCAGCTGATTCTGATGCAGCAGGCAGGCAAGAACCCGCACGACCAGATCTGCGAATCCCTGAACCTCTTTGCCGAGGAAGTCCTGCCAACCTTCACCGAAGGCCGCGAAGAGCGTGAACAAAAAAAGGCAGATGAATTGGCGCCCTATATCGAAGCCGCCCTCGCCCGCAAAAACTGGATGGAACCGCTGGCCGATGAGGACATCCCCATCATCCGATCATCCGTCGAAAAGGTAAAATTCGCCGAAAGCAGAACCGGTGTTGTCAAGAAAGCCTGAGCCAATGGATCAGGCGCCATTGTGACCGCGTCCAGCATTATTTTTGATTGCGACGGAGTCTTGGTCAATTCTGAAGTCATCCATATCTCGGTCGAACGCAAATATCTGACGCAAATTGGGCTGGAATACAGCGACGCAGAATACCAGAGCCGATTTGTTGGCTTGACTAATCCCGACTTTTACAGGGAACTTGAACGGGATTATGCTGCCTTGAACAAGGGCACCCTGCCGTCAGATATTGAGGCGTCCATTCGTTCAGAATCCTGGGCAAGGTTCGAGACAGAGCTTGTTGCCATCGACGGCATCCATGACCTGCTAGATCAGCTTAAAGGCCCCACCGCCGTGGCGTCGTCGAGTTCTCTGCGGTCGCTGCATCAAAAACTAAAGATGACCGGCTTGTTTGAGCGCCTTGACCCGCACATCTATTCTGGCGAACAGGTGGCCAAAGGCAAACCAGCGCCAGACCTGTTTCTGTTTGCAGCCCAGAACCTGGGTGTGTCCCCGACCGACTGTATTGTGGTTGAGGACAGCGTCAATGGCGTGCGATCCGGGCTGGCCGCAGGGATGGAAGTCTGGGGCTTCACCGGCGGCGGTCACGGTGACGATGGTCTGCACGACCGACTGCAACAGGCCGGTGCTCACAAAGTATTGCCGACGTTCACCGAGGTAAGCCAGCTACTTAGCTAGCTTCTGCCCGGATATGCCCGCCTGGGACACCGGTATCATCTAATAGGCTAGAGCTTGCCAGACCCTTTGATATTGGTGGCCAGCCGGTCTCCCAGGATTGTTCGCACTTTTTCAGCCAGTTCCTGCTGACCGAATGGTTTGGTTAGTAGCGGATAGGGCAAGGTCTGGTCATCCGCCAGATCATAAATATCGTCCTTGAAGCCAGACAACAACAGAACAGCGCAATCCGGGTCGTACAGCACCGTGTCGTCGGCCAATTCGATGCCATTGTGGCCCTGGGGTTGCACAATATCCGTGACCAGCATATCGATCTTCAGCCCATCACGGATCATCTGTTTGGCGACGGTACCGTTCTCGGCCTCTTTCACCTGATAACCCTGGCCGTGCAGGATACGGACAATGACATCGCGGACAGGCGGGTCGTCCTCGACCACCAAAATAACTTCTTTACTGGCTAGCTCTTCGGCGACTTCTACCTGGACAGAGGCCTCTGAAAGTCCTGATTCAGGCTGTAGGCATGGCAGATACAAATACACAGAAGTACCCTTACCGACCTCGCTTTTGACATCCACATGGCCGCCCGATTGTTTAACAAAGCCATAGACCATCGACAGGCCAAGGCCAGTGCCTTTGCCACTTTTTTTGGTGGAATAGAAAGGCTCGAAAATTCGCTCGATGGTTTCCGGCGTCATCCCGATGCCTGTATCGTGAACAGCGATCATGACATAATTACCCGGTTTCAACACAACAGCCTGGCCGTCATAGCCGCGCTCTATTGTCTCGTTGGCGCTTTCAATGCGGACCGCCCCGCCACCTGGCATAGCGTCACGGGCGTTGATCGACAGGTTCAAGAGCGCATTTTCCAACATCGCAGAATCGACCATGGCAATGCCGACATCCTCAGCCAGTTCCGTCTCGACCGTCACACTGGTGCCAAGCGACCGTTCCAGCAGCTCGGTCATGTCATGGATCAACTGGTTGATCTCGGTGGGTTCAGGCTTCAGGAGTTGTTTGCGCGAAAACGATAGCAATCGCTGGGTGAGGTCAGACCCGCGACCAACGGCGCGCAACGCCGTCTCAACATATTTTTCTGCGTCTGCCCGTCCAACCACCAACTCTCGCAGGAATTCCAGATTGCCCTGCACCGCCATCAACAGATTGTTGAAGTCATGGGCCATCCCGCCCGTCAACTCGCCCACAGCCTGCATTTTCTGCGCCTGCAGCAATTGCCGTTCAATATCGCGTTGAGTCGTCAGGTCTTCGCCAGATGCCAGAATGCCAGTAATGTTACCATGGACATCACGTGTGGGGGCCAATTCCCAACCGATCAGGTGGGTTTGCCCATCTTTGGCCCGTATGTCGATTTCCAAATAACCCAGGTTTTGATCCCCCGCCACAAGACGCGACACAAGGTCTGAGACTTCGGGCACTTGTTCGGGCAGCACCAATACTTCCAACCAATTCCGCCCTGCCAATTCAGACTCTGTATAACCGCTAATCTTCGTGCCTTTGCGATTGAAGCGTGACACCCTGCCCTGCAGATCAAGCGCCAGGATGATCGAAGACGCCACATCCAGATATTGTTCTGCGCGGTCTTTTTCGACCTGCAAGTCACGATTGGCCTCGACCCGTTCCGTGAGGTCGATCACCACGCCTTCAAGTGCTTCAACATCGCCGTCTTTATCGTAGATCGGCGTCCCTTGCTGGATCACGTGTTTGACCCGACCATCCCGGGCAATGAGGCGATAATTCACCTGGAACGGTTCGTGGTGATTGACGGCGTGTAATATCTCGCTGCGCACATGGGCTTCATCATCGGGGTAAATCAAGCTGGAAAAATCAACATCCAAATTGTCGATCAATGAATCTGGTGTATAGCCCAACACTTCCTGACAGCCCCGGCTTACAAATTCCATAGTCCAGAACAAATCATTCCGACAACGAAAGGCAAATCCGCCAGGTAGATTATTCATCAGGCTGACCAGCTGTCGCCGGCTCTCATTCAAGGCGCGCTCGATTTTCTTTTGCTCTGTCAGGTCAACACACGCGGCCATGATGCCGATGGGTGTACCCCGGTCGTCCCGTACAACATTGGCCGATACCTGGACCACCCGCCGCAAGCCGTCGGCCCTCAATATCTCGATAATGTCGATCCACTGGTCCGTCGCCTCCAGTGATTCTAGGGACGCACGCATTTTGCTGCGGTCTGCCAATACCGACATGACCCGCATGCCGACCAGACCATTCGCATTTGGATATCCCAACAATTCTGCCAGCGAAGCATTTCCGAAACTGAGCCTACCATTAAAGTCGATCAGTCCCATCGGGTTCAGCGCCGACTTCAAAGCCGCATTTTGCAGCCTGGCTTTTTCCAACTGTTCTTCGGGGTCCGAGACAATTTCGGTGGTCAGGACGACCCCGCCAACATCACCTTCGTCTGATTGCCAAGGCTTCAGGGTCCATTGCAGCTGCTGATGACGGCCATCGCGGCGCACGAATGTATCGCGCGATTCCATCGCCCGATTGTCACGCATGCAGCTGTCGAACAAGCCTTGCCAACGACGCGCGGCCTCGGGCATCACTTCATATAAGCTGACTCCCAAAATTTCCGTATCCACAAGACCATAGTCTTTGCGCCAGCGATCACTGACACCAATAAAGCGGGCCTTGGTGTCGAAAACAGCCATGGCTATGGGGGCGTTCTCGGTGAAGAGTCGCAAAAGGGTATATGCGGCGTTCGCCTCTTCTGCCGCATCCGCCCGCGCCTGTTTTGACGAAAAGAGCGGCACAGCCTTCAAGAAGCTTGTGTTGCTCACAGCCTCGAAGTCCTTTTCATGCCAGGTTTATCAGATCAGACGGTATCAATATTGCTGTCAATTCAGAAGCGAAAAGAAGCCAATACATACCGTAGGTGGTTACTAATTTGTCAATTTACACCAGATTTAGTGTTTTTTCCAGCTCCTCTGATGGCTGGGGTCGACTGTAATAATAGCCCTGCCCAAAATCGCAACCCAGGGCGCTAAGGGCATGACTGGTTGAAAGGTCTTCGACCCCCTCTGCACATATTTCCATGCCCAAATTATGTCCCAGACTGATAATGGACCGCACAATAGTGAAGGCTTCCTCACTGGATTCCATTTCGCTGACAAACGATCTGTCGACCTTCAACTCGGTGAAAGGCATACGGTACAATTGGATCAAAGAAGAGTACCCAGTGCCAAAATCATCAAGAGACAGGCCAAACCCCTTGAGACGAAAACGCGTCAGCACTTCCATGATATGGGCCGCATCTGCCATCGTCGCTGATTCCGTCAGCTCGAGAATAATCTGATCGGTCGATACGTCCTGCGCGGCCGCTTCATCAACCAAAATATCTGGCAGGTCCAAATTTCCCATCAGACGCGGGGAAATATTAATCGATGCATTCAGCCGATGACCCCTTCGATTCCACTCACCAAGAACCTGAACAACGCTTCTATATACAGAGAAGGTCAAATTCTGGATCAGATCGTTTTCTTCGGCCATGGGAATGAAAATTGATGGTGGCACAAAACTGCCGTCTGCGAGCTTCCACCGCGCCAGGGCCTCAAATCCCACAACTTCATATTGTATTTCTTCCACCTGCACGCCGATCTGACCATTGGCAATACGGTCACCGACTTGTGGTGTTGGCGATATACGCACTTTTGGCTGCATGTGCACATCGACACCCCGGGCCGCCACCACGTCTCGTAGATCATCTTCAGAAACCACGTCGCCAGTCGAGGCGGCCCGCTTTATTTCTGCCTTGAGTACCGAGATAGAGACTGGTTTCGACAAAATCCCTTCGACATTCAACCCCAGGGATAGGCCCAGGCGTTGGGCAGTCTGGACGACCTTTGGATCAAATCCGCTCATCAACAGGATGTTTGAAGTACAGTTCTGGCTGGCAAGGTAGCGCAGCACTTGAATCCCATCCACCTGCGGCATCACCAAATCGATCAGGATAAGGTCTGGCTGGATCCGACCCAATATTTCCTTAAAGGTCTCGAAATCATTGGCAGCCGCCCCCATGAATCCAACCTGTTGGGCAGCCTCGATCACCAATTCGGTAATAAGATCATCGTCGTCAATAACAACGAGCTTTTTTGGACTATTACTCAAAACGTTCTATTCCAATGAAGATGAATGACGGCAACCATCGCCTGCGCAAAACCTTATACCCGACTTGGCGATGGCGTCCAGTGAACAAGATGAGTTCTATTCTCGGACTCCAATGTTTCGAATTTTATGTAAATTAATTCAGTTGGCAGCGCCACTATATTTGCTATTTTTTGTCTCTAAAAGCCTTGTAAAGTGTCGTTGCAGGGCACGAGAAGATCGGCAATTGGGGCTCGGCGACACAATAATGGCGTCACGTTTTATGTGCTTATGAAGCGGTGCGTGAGAGGCGAATAATATCGGCATGACGTTTTTACTGGCCACAGACTCCTTTCTCGAAGTAATTTCCATACAGGACTGTGGGAATATTCGATGAAAGCAATTAACACAGAAAAATAGTCCGGGGGGCCAGCCATAGGTATGTTGCTTACAGATAAGCTATCCAAAGTCCTAGAAGCAGCGGACCTGCACATCACCGCGATGTTCATGGAAATGACCGAAGAATTTGGTCAGGTGGGCTTTTGGCGTTTTGACCCCAGGCGGGACAAACACTCCTGGTCGGGTCAGGTATACAAGATTGCCGGCATGAAGCCCTATGAGGCGACAATCGACACTGAAGGCGTTATGCAGATGTTCCACCCTAATGATCGGGTGCTGGTGCGTGATTGCGTTGACGGTGCCCTCAACCATGGTCGTGAATTCAAAGTAGAAGTGCGCATCGTGCGACCGGACGGGTCGATGCGCTATGTCAAATTTGCGGGCAAACCCTTCTCCAATGCCGAAGGCATCGTTTGGGAAGTATTTGGCATATTGGTCGATATCACGGACTACAAGACGGCAGAGGCAGAATGGCGCCACCTGGCCGAAACAGATGAATTAACCGGTGTATTCAAATTACGTCGCTTTGAAGAATTACTGCAAAACGAAATCCGGCGTTGTGCGCGATCCGGCCGCAGCACCTCGATTGCCCTGATTGACCTGGACGAGTTCAAAGAAGTCAATGATACCTATGGCCACATGGTTGGCAATGAAGTGCTACAAATCTTCGTCAACAAGCTACGTGGTGCCCTGCGCGACATTGATGTGATCGCGCGCATTGGTGGGGATGAGTTTGCGCTGCTGTTGCCAGAAACCCCAACCCATCAGACGTTGGAACCCATCTCCCGCGTCGCGTCGCGCCTCAGAAGTATAGAGATCGACAACGGCCAACACGATATTGCGGTCTCTTTTTGCGGCGGGGTCGTCAGCATATCGCCGCAAAGCACAGTGGCAGACACGTTGAGACTGGCTGATTCATACCTCTATACCGCCAAAAAGCACGGCAAACACCGCTTGGTCAGCGAGGCTGGCGTCTTTAATTTGTGGCGGCCATCCCAAGAAGACGACGATTCTGGTGGACCTTCATCTCGCCAATTGTTCTCTTGATCACAATTGTCTAAGCTAGGCGCAGAACAAATATTAAAAGGAAGCTAGTTTGTGAGTGACGCTTATTCTGAAATGATAGGCTTGATCGAACGCCTTCACCGGCGTTGCCTTGACGTCATCAAGGCCGAAATTGATCGCCTGGAGATCCGAGACCTGAACGCAGCACAAGCGATGATCTTGTTCAATATTGGCGACAAAGAACTGCCAATGGGTGAATTGATCGAACGCGGGTACTATTTGGGCTCCAATGTTTCGTACAATGTCAAAAAGATGGTCGAAAACGAGTATGTCACTCAGAAGCCATCTCCCTATGACAAGCGTTCATTGTATGTGAAAAGCTCTGACAAGGGCCTTGAGATATGCAACCGCCTCGAAATTTTGTTCAATTGGCATAGCGAGCAACTGGAAAACGGCCTGATCTCCTCCGAAGAGCTGGAAGCCAGCAAAGATGCCCTATCGCGCCTCGAGGGGTTTTGGTCCTCAGCCCGGCACTCGCTCCCCAAGGCCTGAACCGTCGCCCCAAGAGGTCCTGGCCGGCTAATTACGCATTCGCATCCTAAAACATGTCGTTTTCGGTCGTTTTCGCCGGAATCCCGCCGGTTTTTCTGAACTTGAGTCGGATTCAGTAAATGATTCAAATCACTTGGTTATTTTGGAAAAACGGCCGCCTGCAGGTTGGAAACAAATTTACTTGGTCCATTCTCCGCCAAGAAAAGGCGACCTTATTTAAGAAAATATCCAATTGTTTTTGCGAGAACCCGACTCTATTCACCTAATAAAGATGAATCTCACCTGAATCACTGCATGTATTGATAATTTTTTTATTTATTATTCGAATCAACTATTGATTCAAAAAATCAATGGATATCTTGAGTGCTAATATCTATTTGTAGAAATATACAGTAATAGACAAATTACATCATATTTATTTACTCACATTTACTTATACGTTTCAAATTTTATACTTATATATAAATATATTTCGAATTTTATTAGAAAGAATTTTTTTGCATATTTTCCGACTTCGGCATTACATGTGGACTTCGGAGTGCTTTTCACGGAGAATCGCACCCGGGACGACACGTAAACCTGTATTGGAGACTACAATGTTGGCATATATCAAAACTTACCTAAGCGACACTCGTGGCGCGACCATGATTGAATACGGCTTGATCGCTGCACTGGTTGCAGTTGTCCTGATCGTTGCCTTGACGGCCCTTGGTACCGGTCTGGGCGACATGTTCAACAACGTCACAGATGAGCTCGGTTAGCCCAAATTCCCTGTTCACGACGCATGAACAGGGCGGACGATGGCCCAGGCCATCGTCCAGCTTGGGCCAACAAATGTAGAGTGTGAGTTTATAGAGTACCCTTTGGACATTGATGCATGAGCGCGTATCCATGGATACAAATAGCGCTTGTCTCAGGCTACAGCAGCGTCCTGATCTGGAGCGCATTCGAGGATATTCGCAGCCGCACCATTCCAAACTCTGCCGTTATTTCCCTATTTATTCTTTTTGTACTTTATTGCCTGGCAGGATTTGCCAATTGGGCTGATGGCCTCATCGGAGGCCTGATCATCTTTTTCCCTGCTCTTGCTTTGTTTCATTATGGCTTTATGGGTGGTGGCGACGCGAAATTGATGACCGCAATTGCTCTATGGGTGGGACAACAGGGTATCCTCGCCTTTTGCTTAGTGACTTCTCTTGCAGGCGGCATGCTTGCGATCTTCTTTATAGTCAGACGATGGCATGAAAGCCGGGTCTTGATTGATACCGAACCAGCGGATCTGGACGCCCAAGCCATCGTTCTACCTTATGGGGTAGCGATTGCGGCGGGAGGGTTGATAACGATTTGGATATGGCAACTTGCGTATCTGGGGGTGATATAACATGAGTACAAGAATCATAGTTCTGATTGTCGTAAACGTCATATTGGTCGGCGCGACCATCATGGCATTGCGCATGTGGATGTTCGATCCCGAAGCCGAAACAGTCGCTGCGGTAGCAACACAATCTGAACGATCTCACGAAGCTGAGGTGCTCGTGGCATCTGGGGACTTGAATCCAGGTCTCCTCCTGCAAAAACAACATTTTGAATGGCAAGAATGGCCCGAAGACGGCGTCTCCAAAAGCTATTACAGCTTTTACCCCGAAGATGAAGAAGACGAAGTTGCGGACAAGCACGAAGAAAGCCTGGTTGGATCTGTGGTTCGGTTTGGCATCCCTGCTGGCCAGCCTTTAGTATCTGGCGCCGTTGTCAGCCCCGGTGATCGCGGCTTCCTGGCTGCAATCCTAGAGCCAGGCTATCGCGCTATGTCCATCTCCATTACGGCGACCAGTAGTAGTGCCGGCCTGATTTTACCCGGCGACCACGTGGACGTCATTATGAGCCATCGCTTTAAGGTAGAAGACGAAAACGGCAAGGACTATCAGCGCCGCGTTGCTGAAACAATCCTACTTAACATTCGCATGCTGGCAATCGATCAAAACATCGCCAGCGATGCAGAGGGCGCGAAAGTTGGCAAAACCGCGACACTGC
>SMXS01000072.1 GCA_004356955.1 Alphaproteobacteria bacterium
AAAACCTTTCCGCAATCGTCTGCTCTAACTCACTCATCAGGTACATCAATTCGTATAGGCTCATCATTCCCTCCCCCAATTTGAAGGGAGAGGATAGCCCAGATTAATGGGCAGTGCCTAATGTCTGCTTATGGCTAGAAGCGGACCTTAGGCGCGCGTTGCTGCCTTGGCGCAGTGGTGTCAACTGGCGGCATAGGATAAGCTGGCCTCAGAGCCTTTGGCATTGCGCTAGTTTGCGCTGACAACACCACTAGAATGGATGTTTTGGAATGGCGCCTGTCAGGCTTGAACAGTGGTCGGGATGATGCGGGATAAACTGGACGCATTATTGATGAAGGCGGCGCGGCAAAAAACCCTGCTGACCTATCGGCAGGTTGCGCAGGCTTTAGAGCTTTCACCACCACATGTCATCCAACAGACTGCTGAATTGCTAGAAGCGCTCATGCGCATCCACGCGCAAGCCGGGGCGGCTCAGCTCGCCAGTCTTGTAGTCGGCCGCGCTCGGGCGGGATTGCCGGCGCCAGGCTATTTTATTTTACTGAACGAACTTGGGTTGTACCAAGGAAGTGTAGACGGTGAAGATGCCTGGCGTTTTCATGCGGCACAAGTGCAGCGCTGTTACGATGTCGTTGACGACGAAAGTGAGGCGTGAGCGCCGTTTAACGCGACCGTTGCATTCGGGATTATGGTGGGATTACGGTGACGGATTACGGTGACAGTTTACTAATTAGATCGAATTGTTATCGCAAGCTTTGAAAAGGGAATTAAGTAAACTGTCACCGTAATGCCACCGTAATGCACCGTAATGTCTTAATCTAACCCCGTTCGTGCCGAGTGATTTGTCGCGTCAGCGTCAAATTGTATCGAGGTGCGGGCACAGGGACGGCGGTGTTGATCTACATTGGCGTGTTCATACCTCGATACAATTTCTCCCTTCGGTCCAAATCACTCGGCACGAACGGAAGGGCTTGTGACTAATTGTAAACGGCTCCCAAATTAATCCCCCCCATCAGCCCATCAACGCCTCGGCCTCTTCCAGTGTGAACCGAGGCGTAATGTGTTGCGGGCAGTTCCAGTCGAAGGCTTCCACCTTGATCACCATGCCCCGTTCAACCCGGGCGCGATAATCGGGCAGTTCCAGTTTCTCGAGCAGCTCAGTATCAGTGGGTTCAATCAGACTAACGTGCCCCAATAGTTTAAGGCGGCGCTTGTTGGGGTAGTCCATCAATATCAACGACACCCGGTCGTCATTCATCAGATTACCGGTGGAAACATATTGTTTGTTGCCGCGGAAATCGGCAAAGCCAATTGTCTGGTCGTCCAGCACCCGCAAAAACCCCTTGGGCCCGCCCCGGTGCTGCACATAGGGCCAGCCGGTCTCGCTGACCGTTGCCATATAAAAGCTGTCACGGGCCGCGATGAATTCAGCTTCGGCGGGACCCAGCAGATTGGTGCTGTCATCACCACTTTCCATGCGCGCATATGACTTGCGGCTGCCTGCCTCTGTCTGCAGGGTTTTTACCTGTTGGGTGAACGCCAGTTCGGCAAATTTGTGTCCCATGGTTTTGTCCTCTCAAAGGGGTGTTACAGGCCAAGCTCGGACAGGCCCGGGTGGTTGGCGGGCCTGGGGCCCAAAGGCCAGTGAAATGCGCGGTCTTGCGCGTCAATGGGCAAGTCGTTGATGCTGGCAAAACGTTGCGCCATCAGCCCGTCGGCATCGAACCGCCAGTTTTCATTGCCATAGGACCGGAACCATTGCCCTTCCGCATCGCGCCATTCATAGGCGAACCGCACGGCGATGCGGTTTTCGCCATGGGCCCAAAGTTCTTTGATCAGGCGATAGTCGTGCTCGCGCTGCCATTTTTGGCCCAGGAATTTGACAATTTGTGTGCGGCCTTTGGTAAATGTCGCCCGGTTGCGCCATTGGCTGTCGACGGTATAGGCCAGCGCCACACGGTCGGGATCGCGACTGTTCCAGGCATCTTCTGCCAGACGGACTTTTTGCTTTGCGCTTGCATCGGTAAAGGGTGGGACGGGCGGACGGGTCATGGCTTGGTCCTTCAAAAGGTTTTTTTTGGGGACCATCCGATGATCTGGCGACCATCGGATGGTGGGGGAGCGTTCCTAGGCTGCCTGCTGCAGGGATATCTTGGGGAAGTCGATGTCCACCTGGGACGCCTTGCCGATTAAATTAGTCAGGATATTCATCCCGACATGAACGATAATTTCGACAATCTCGGCGTCGTTATATCCGGCCAGGCGAACGGCGCTGAACTCTGCGCCGGTCACATCACCCAGATTGGCGTTTAGTGCCTGGGCAAAAACCACGGCGGCATGCGCCCGGGTATCGTTTGATCGACCTGCGCGGTTGGCTTCTATTTCGGCGGTGTCGAGCCCGGCCTTGCGACCAATGGCTGTGTGGGCCGAGACACAATATTCGCAGGCATTGTCCTGGGCGACGATCAGCGCGATGCGTTCACGTGTCTGTGGGTCGAGGCTGCCGTTGCCGGCAATTTCGTGAAGCCCGAGAAACGCCTTGAGCGCGTCGGGAGAATGCGCCAGGACGGCCAGGAAGTTAGGGACCATGCCAAGGCTGCCCTGGATGCTATCCAGCAGGGCCAGTTGGTCGGTATTTGCGGTGTCGCGTGTGATGGTGTTAATGCGGCTCATGATAGGGATGCTTTCTTGTTTGGAGTTTGTAACTGGGTGTCATCTGGTGACCGGGAACAAGATAATCATTTACTAAAATGGTTTAATATGAATAATAGGAAACTAACCATTCAGTAATATGGAATAATAAGATGGACCGTTTTCACGCCTTTCAGGTGTTTGTGCGCGTTGCCGACGAAGGCAGCTTTGCGGCCGCAGCCCGCGGTCTGGCGATGTCGCCGCCATCGATCACCCGGACCATTTCCATGCTGGAAGATCACATGGGCACGCGGTTGTTTATCCGCACCACGCGGTCGCTGTGCCTGACCGAAAGCGGCACACGATTTTTGGTCGACGCAAGGCGGTTGATTGCCGATCTGGAGGAAGCCGAGGCCGCGGCCGTCGGCATCCACCAGGCCCCCAGGGGCGACCTGCGCGTTACCGCACCGGCCTTGTTCGGGCGGCTATATATCGCGCCGCTGATTGGTGATTTTCTCGATGAATATCCCCAGGTCACCTGCCAGGCGTTGTTCCTCGACCGCGTCGTTAATATGATGGATGAAGGGCAGGACATCGCCGTGCGGATTGGCGAGCTGCCAGATTCTTCCCTGGTGGCGGTAAAAGTAGGGTCGGTGCGCCAGACATTGTTTGCATCCCCCGAATATCTGGCGGCCCACGGCACCCCGCAGCACCCAAGTGACCTGAGTGATCGGGCAAAGCACCGCATCATCCACCCGCTGGCCGTTAATTCCGTGCCAGAGTGGCATTTCCAGGGCGATGGCAAACAGATCACCATCCGCTTTGACGCGCCGTTGCGGATGAACACCAATGATGCGGTCATCGATATGGCCCTGTCGGGTTGGGGCATCTCCCGGCTGTTGTCCTACCAGATCGCCCCGCACATCTTTGCCCAAAATGCTGATGGTCGCCTCGTGCCTTTGTTGGAAGATTATGAGCCCCCGGCCTTACCGGTCCACATCCTGCACCGCGAAGGCCGCATGGTCTCGGCCAAAGTCCGCGCCTTTGTCGACTTTGCCGCCGATCGATTGCGCACAGATGCCGCGTTGCGGTATTAGGGTGTCCCGCTAAAGAGAGAAAAAATTATGACCGATCCCATTGCAACCATGATCGCATCTGGGCAATCCACCCATATCCGCAAGGTCGAGGCAGATGATCTGGCGGCGATATCGCATCATGAATATACGGTCTCGATTGATGAACCGCAGGGCGACCTGGGCCGGCTGACAGAGCTGTTTGCCGAGGCGGGTTTCTGGCGCGAGGAATCCGGCGCTGTTGCCATCGTCGAGACCGCATCGGGCCGCCTGGTGGGGACCGCGCAGTTCTATCGGCCTGGTCCGTGCATTCATGGGCTGGAAATCGGCTATATCATCCACCGCGAAGACGACCGAGGCAAATCCTATGCCAGCCAGGCCGCCCGTTTGTTGTCTGACCATCTGTTTGAGGCACGACCGCAATTCCACCGGCATCAACTAACCATCGACGTCGACAACGTCGCCTCATGGTACGTGGCCGAACATTGCGGCTTCCAACGCGAAGGCATCCTGCGCAGCGCGGGGTTCGACCCCGACAACCCGTCCGACGATTACATCTATTCCCGCATCAGGGGTGACATTTAGTTAGGCTAATTCGGGGACAGTTTACTAATTAGGACCTCCATTCATTCCCGTTCGTGCCGAGTGATTTGCGTAGCAAATTGTATCGAGGTGCGGGCTCAGGGCTGGCAGTGCTGACCTACATTGGCGCGTTCCTACCTCGATACAATTTCTCCCTACGGTCGAAATCACTCGGCACGAACGGTTTTGTCTGAAAGTTTCGGCGGAGGAGGTGGAGAGTATTAATCGCCGATCATCCGCACATATCGTCGGTGGCCATCTATGTATTCGTCGGTGGCGCGCAGGCCCAGGCGTTCGGCCAGTTTGATCGAGGCGGTGTTGTCGGGGGCGATTTCGGCGTCGAGGCTGGTGCAGATGTCCGCACAGCTGCCGGGCTGTAATCGCCAATCGATGGCGGCTAGGGACGCCTCAGACATCAATCCCTGGCCCCAATAGTCCGGGTGCAAATGGCAGGCATATCCCGAACACGGCCCCAGGGCGTTGAAGCCGGTCGCGCCCATGAAGGCGCCGGTTTCTCGTGATATCAGAGCCCAGCGAAACCCCCAGCCAGCGTCGGCGGCCCGCAGCCAAAAGTCGATCAGCCGGTTGCTGTCGTCGATGGTGCGCATGGGTGATGGGATCGCCTTGCCGTCATAGTCGGTGATAGGTCCTGAATGGCGGCAGACGTCCGGGTTGGACCACAGGGCAAACATGCCCGCCTCATGCACGGGCGACAGGGCCGTCAGCATAAGGCGGTCGGTCTGTAGGTCTGGGATGATGAGTTTACCGGTCATGTATGCCTCTGTAGCCCGCTTTCATACTTCGATACAATCCTTCCCTTTGGTCAGGATCACTCAGCACGAACGCTTTTTCCTTATCCGTTCGCCCTGAGTGATTTGTGCCACCTTTTGCGGCACGCAAATAGAGACAGTGGCGCAAATTGTATCGAAGCCTGTCCTGAGCTTGTCGAAGGGGGCCCCCCGGTGCCTTTCACGCTTCCATTATGGGGCGACAGCCCCCCAATTGCGCAGGGCCATCAGCATCCCATAGGTGATCATGCCGGCGATGCCGGGGACGGCGGCGTCCCAGTCTTTGGGGTAATTGCCAAACCAGCTCCAATGTGGTCGCCATGCGCCATCATCGCTCTGGCGGGCCAGCTCATAGGGCAATTGCAGGCGGATGATATCGGTCAGGCCAGCGCCCAGGGCCCCGGTCGGGTGCGGGGCCGCTGTCAGGGGTTTGACGCAATAGCCGTCCCATTCATCCGGGTTGGTTTCGATGGCCGCATCCACATGACGCAGGACCGCGTTGATAATGGCATAGCGGCTGTCCGGCGGTAAGTTCGGCGCATCTGCCAGGCGCACACAGCACAGCAATTCATGGGCTTCCAGCTCTGTGCGGGCTTGCAAGCAGGCAATTGTCTGGTCCAGCCAGCCGCTCGCCTTGTCGCCCTGGCCCCAGCGATAGAAATACCCCACCAGTTCGGCTCCCGGGTTCAGGATCAGGGCATCGGCAGAAACTTTGTCTGGATCGTGATGCCACCAGGGCGCGTGGGGGAAATCGTTGACGGTTGCGGGTGTTGCAGGCCAGGTGTTTAACGCCGGGTCACGGTTTGCCGCCAGATAGTCCAGTGCGCTTGTGACAATGGGATCGTCCGCCTGCAGATCCAGTTCAACCGCATATTGCAGGCCGATGCTGGTGGCCGTGGCCGATGAGGCAGGCAACAAAAAGTCAGGCTCCAACCCATGGCCAAAACCGCCGCCATTGATTAGGCCGCTGGCGTCGTTCTGGTATTGTTGCAAAGCCTTGCGTGCCTGGTCCAGGGTGCCATCGCCAAAATGGTACTGGGCGAGGGCGCGCTCGATGGGGCGGCCGTGCTGATCAATATAGGCGAGCGCAGATTGCAGATTGTCCGGCGTAATTGTGGTTAGATTTTGCGTCGTCATGATGACCCTTTCTACAGAGTACGGTTTGTTTCGGGCCACGTGATGGAGGGGAAGGGTTGCTGGCATTTGCCCTCACTACCCTTGCTAATTCGGGGACAGTTTACTAATTAGATATCTAAGAAACTGATTGTAGAGAACGTCCTCATTCTAATTAGTAAACTGTCCCCGAATTAGATGTTGCCACCAATTTATTCATGTCGTGGCCCTAACGCCTCATACACCCAAACCCGCCC
>SMXS01000073.1 GCA_004356955.1 Alphaproteobacteria bacterium
CTTTTGAAATAAAGGGACGCGCAGCATCGTGGATCAACACTTTGTCTGGGGCACGGCCTTCCGCCAGGCATTCCAATCCCGTCAGCACCGAGGCCTGCCGAGTTTCGCCACCATGCACAAAGTCTGGCGCGCCAAGCCCTACCATGGCGTCGGTATAGAGGGCTTCGTCTTTTGAGTTGATTACAACGACGACATTGTCGATATCTTTGTGCTGCAGAAAACACTGCACCGTATGCGCCAAAATCGCCCGGCCTTTATAAGGCACATATTGCTTTGGCAAGTCCTCGCCCGAGCGGGTGCCTCGGCCTGCGGCCACAATGAGGGCTGTGATGGTCATTCGATGTCTTTTTTCAGTTCAGCGCAGTGTGCGGTAAATCCGCCTTTGTTTACTACAGATTTGGTTATCTGCTTGAGATTATTGCCCCGGTCGCCTAGATTGCCCATCAATTAGGCAATTTTAATGTGTGCACAGACTATGACCCTTAAAATCGGTCCCGTAGAGATTGAAGATCCAGTGCTGTTGGCCCCCATGTCAGGGGTCACAGATATGCCGTTTCGTCGCCTGGTGAAAGGGTTCGGCGCTGGTTTGGTGATTTCCGAGATGATCGCCAGCGAAGCCATGGTGCGCGCCAATGACCGGACCATGAAGATGGCGTCCAACTGTGCTGAAGAATTCCCCATGTCAGTCCAACTGGCAGGTCGTGACCCAAAAATTATGGCGGATGCTGCCCGTCTGAACGAAGACAGAGGCGCGGCCATTATCGACATCAATATGGGTTGCCCGGCAAAAAAGGTCGTGAACGGCTATGCGGGCTCCGCCCTGATGAAGGATCTAAGCCTGGCCAGGGGTATTATCGAGGCCACGGTCAAAGCCGTGTCACTGCCGGTTACCCTGAAGATGCGGACAGGCTGGGATGATGAATGCCGCAATGCCCCCGAGCTGGCAAAAATCGCAGAAGATTGTGGCATCCAGATGCTGACCGTGCATGGTCGCACCCGATGCCAGATGTATCGCGGCCATTCAGACTGGGAATTTGTTCGCGAGGTCAAGGACGCTGTCGACCTGCCGGTGATCGTTAATGGTGACATCAATGAACTTGATGACGCGACGGAGGCCCTGGCCCAGTCAGGTGCCGATGGCGTGATGGTCGGTCGCGGTTGTTATGGAAAACCTTGGTTCCCCAATCAGGTTGGCCACTTCCTAAGGACTGGACAGCGCCTGGCTGACCCGTCAATTGAAGTGCAACGCGACACCTTGTTGGAACATTATGATTCTATGCTGGACCATTACGGCTTGCACTCAGGCATTCGCAACGCCCGCAAGCACCTGGCCTGGTATTCCAAGGGCCTGCATGGCTCTACCCAATTCCGAGCCAAGATTATGCGCCTGTACGATCCCGAAGAAGTTCGCCAAGCCGTGCGCGACTTCTATGATCCGCTGATCGAACGGATGGCCGCGTAATGGCAACATCACCGACAAGATCAATTGACAATTCGTCGCTACCACCTTCATGGGATGGACATACTCTGGCAAATGCCATTCCTGACCCACTGATCGTTGTCGACCCGCATGACCGGGTCGCCTTCGTCAATCATGCTGCTGAAAGCTTTTTTCAATTGGGTGCCAATGCCATCCAGGGGCGGGGCCTTAATGAAATCATTCCCTTCGACAGCCCGCTGATGGCGTTGGTGGGACAGGTGCGGCGTCAGTCCAGTTGGGTTTCAGAATATGGGCTGGTTTTGGACGGCCCGCGCACGCGACCGCAAAACGTCGATGTCCAGATTTCATCCATCATCGATGACCCGGGCTATATCATAATCACGCTGCGTGAACGGGGCATCGCGAGTAAAATCGATCATCAGCTGATCCACCGAGGGGCTGCCAGGTCCGTCACCAGTATGGCCAGTGTTTTGGCCCATGAAATCAAAAACCCACTATCGGGCATTCGTGGGGCCGCCCAGTTGATCGAAACAGGTCTCGATAGTGAAGGTCGGGCTCTGACCCGCCTGATTTGCGAGGAAACAGATCGCATCTGTGCCCTTGTAGACCGAATGGAAGTCTTTTCTGATCCACGGCCGCTTGAACGCCACCCGGTCAATGTTCATCAGGTGTTGAATCACGCCATGAGAGTGGCCGAAAACGGCTTTGCCAAACATGTAGTTTTCAAAGAGAATTACGACCCCTCCATTCCGCCTGTGCCAGGTGATCGCGACCAATTGATCCAGGTATTTATCAACCTGATCAAAAACGCGGCAGAAGCTGTCTCCTCAAAGGGCGGCGAGATTACCCTGACAACGGCCTACCGCCATGGGGTTCGCATAACCATGCCCGGCACTCGCGAACGCATGAACCTGCCGCTCGAAATATGCATCATCGATAATGGCAGTGGCATTGCCGAGGATCTGCGGCCCTATCTGTTCGACCCGTTTGTGACAACCAAGTCGGGCGGTACAGGCCTGGGTTTGGCCCTGGTTGCCAAAATCATCGGTGATCACGGCGGAATTATTGAATGTGAATCTGAAACAAGACGCACGATCTTCCGGATCATGCTGCCCATCTATACTGGGCCTGACAACATAGAGGGTGAATAATGAGCGAAGGAACGGTCCTAATCGCCGATGATGATCGCGCCATCCGTACGGTGCTAAGCCAGTCCCTGGGACGCGAAGGCTTTGACGTCCGCACGACCGGAAATGCGGCAACCCTGTGGAGTTGGGTTTCTGCTGGCGAAGGTGACATTGTCATTACCGACGTATTGATGCCCGATGAAAACGGTCTGGATCTGTTACCACGCATTCGAAAGATACGCAGCGATCTGCCGATCATTGTAATGAGCGCCCACAACACCCTAAGCACCGCCCTGAAAGCGACCGAACGCGGCGCCTATGACTATCTGGCAAAGCCGTTCGACCTGTCCGAGCTGACAAACGTGGTTAAACGCGCCTTGGCCCGTCCTACGGCGATCATCGATACCAATGTTCTGGACGACGACGACGGAATGCCCCTCGTTGGCCGGTCTCCGGCCATGCAGAATATCTATCGTGTTCTGGCCAAATTGATGCCGACGGATCTAACCGTGATGATCGTTGGCGAATCCGGCACAGGCAAAGAACTGGTCGCCCGGGCATTGCACGACTTTGGCAAACGCCGCAAAGGGCCTTTTATTGCCATCAATATGGCTGCAATCCCCAAAGAGCTGATCGAGAGCGAGCTGTTCGGGCACGAAAAAGGCGCCTTTACTGGGGCCAATGCGCGCCATAGCGGCCGGTTCGAACAAGCCCAAGGCGGTACACTTTTCCTCGATGAAATCGGCGACATGCCACTAGAGGCCCAGACGCGTCTGCTGCGGGTGTTGCAAGAAGGCGAATACACAACGGTAGGCGGACGCACGCCTATTTCCACCGATGTTCGTATTATTGCCGCAACCAATCGCAACCTGCGTCAGGCCATCAGTCAGGGTCTGTTTCGCGAAGACCTCTTTTACAGATTGAATGTTGTCCCTATGCGCCTGCCTCCGTTGCGCGAACGGCTGGAAGATATTCCCGATCTGGTTCGGCACTTCCTGTCCCAAGTCATCGACGAAGGTCTGCCGCAAAAGGTGCTCGATAGCGCCGCCCTGGACCGAATGAAGAAATATTCATGGCCTGGCAATGTCCGTGAACTTGAGAACCTGACGAGGCGCGTGGTCGCGTTGTATTCAGAAGAAGTTATTGGTGTCGCCGTCATCGACGCGGAATTGTCAGATGCAGGGCCTGCTCATGCCAGCACCATGGCAATTGAGGTCGATAATTTAGAAACAGCCGTCGATATGTATCTGGAGCGCTATTTTTCGTCATTTGGCGGAGAATTACCGCCTGCAGATCTATACGCCAGAATAATGCGAGAAGTTGAGCGCCCGCTGGTCTCTCATACCCTGGCGGCAACGCGGGGAAATCAGATTAAAGCCTCGGAATTATTGGGCCTAAACCGCAATACCTTGCGTAAGAAAATCCGCGAATTAGATATTCAGGTAACCCGTGGCGTTAAGTGATGCATTATTGCAACAATGTGTTATTGTTCCGCCTCTAAGTGCCCGGTTTGCTAGGTAAATAGCTAAGTCTCCGGACGCTGCCCGAAAGGAAAGCACACCTGGATGTCATCGCTGACAAATTTACAGAAACAAGCATCCAATCTGGGATCACACACCGCAGAACTATTACTGGCTGCCTCCGGTGGTCGTTTGCTGCAATTTTTGTTCGGCACTGCAGCACTGATCTGTATGGTCATCGCCTATTTCATGCTGTCAGGCGATGGGACCGAGCAAGAACCATCAGTACAGTCCGTCATCATCTTGGCTGCTTTCGCTGTGCTCTTCACTCTGTGCGCTGTTATTCTCCGTCCATTGTCGCGCCTTTGGCGGGCCCGGCGCACAGGCATGACGGGATCGCGCCTCCATAATCGACTGGTCGTCCTGTTTGCTTTGATTGCCGTTGTTCCAACCCTGTTTGTCGCCATTTTCACAGCCGTGTTTTTAGAGCTGGGGCTAGAAAATTGGTTCAGTGCCGAGATCCGCAATACGGTCAACAACTCTGTTTCCATTGCGGAGGACTATTTTGAAGAGCATCGCAAAACGTTGCAACGCGATATGGCTGAAGTCGCCAATGCCCTTAACCGGAATGCACCCTATTTGCAGCTGGATCGTGCGAGGCTGACCAAAGAGGTCGAAGACCTCGGCTATCTGCATGCGCTCAGCGAAGTGATCATTACGTCCAGCACAGGCGAAGTTTTTGCTCGTTACAATTTTGGTGGGGCAGGGGATGCGAATTTCTCACGCATCGAAACTTTGCCCAGCCGAGCATTCGAAGATGCCAAACCCGGCATTATCGTGTCGATCCTCAGCGACAATGACAACGTCGTCCGCATATTTATGAAGCTGGATAGTTTCCTCGATCGATACATGTATGCCAGCCGAACAATTAATGCACGGGTCATAGACAAGCTGAATTTGACACGCGAACATGCATCGCAGTTTGAGCAGTTGGAACTTGAGCGGGCGAATGTCCAGTTTGAATTTACGTTGATTTTCCTGGCAATTTCGCTGGTCATCCTATTGCTGGCCATCCTGAGTGGGCTATGGTTGGCAAACCAGATAGTGGCCCCGATCAGCCGGCTAGTTGATGCCGCTGATGAAGTGCGCAAGGGCAATTTGGCCGTGCGGGTTGAAGAACCGGACAATGATGATGAAATCGGGGTGCTGTCCCGCGCGTTCAACAGCATGACCGACCAGCTGCAAACGCAACGAACCGAACTGATTGATACCTACAACGAATTGGATCAGCGCAGCCGCTTTACGGAGGCCGTCCTGGGCGGTGTTTCAGTTGGCGTGATCGGCCTGAACGCCAAAGCTGAGGTTGATCTACCCAACAAAACAGCTTTATCCATCTTCGAGATTTCCGAAGACGAAATTGCCGGACAGTTTTTGCCTGACGTCATTCCAGAACTGCTGAATCTGGTCGGGGCTGCATTGGCCAAACCAGACCAATTTATCGAGGAACAGATCAACATCACGCGCCAGGGCGTATTCAAAAGTTTGCAGGTCCGCATCTCTTCAGAACGAGCTGGTGGCAATACTGAAGGCTTTGTGGTCACGATCGATGATATTACAAAGCTGGTTTCGGCAGAGCGCACTGCGGCCTGGGCCGATGTCGCGCGGCGCATCGCCCACGAAATAAAAAACCCCCTGACGCCGATCCAGCTTTCAGCGGAACGCCTGCACAGGAAATATCTGCATGAAATAACCAGCGATCCGGAAGTGTTCGCGCGTTGTACGGAAACGATTATTCGCCAGGTGGGTGATATACGCCGCATGGTCGACGAGTTTTCTGGCTTTGCCCGAATGCCTGCACCGACCTTCGCACAGGAAGACGTCACCGAACTGACTCGGCAGACAATTCTGTTTCTCGAGGTGTCTTCTCCCAATGTTGCCTTCGATCTGGATTTCCCTGACCAACCTGTCGAGTTGTATTGTGATGGTCGTCTCGTGGCACAAGCGTTGACTAATATTGTAAAGAACGCCGTAGAGGCGATCACGACGCGGAGAGAAACTGATGACGATCAATCAGGCTTTGATGGCGAAGTGTCGATTTCGTTGCTAACCAATGAACAATACACAACAATCCGTGTTCGTGACAACGGCGCGGGCCTTCCGATAGAGCTGGGCGAACGCCTCACGGAACCCTATGTCACGACCCGCGCTAAAGGGACAGGCCTGGGGCTGGCCATTGTCCACAAGATCATGGCTGATCACGGCGGCGAAATAGTCCTGGAAAGTCGTGACGGCGAAAAGGGTGCCGTCGTCAGTCTGGTATTCTCTCATGCACAACTGAAAGACCTTGGCCAGGATGGCGAAAAAAATGCCTCAACTGACACCCCTCAGATACTTGTTTCGGTAGAATAAAATATGGCGCTAGACATCCTAATCGTTGACGATGAAGCTGATATCCGCGAGTTGATTGCGGGTCTTCTGGAAGATGAGGGCTATCATACCCGTATCGCCGGAGACAGTGACAGCGCTTTGTCAGCTATCGAATCTCGTCCACCCAGCTTGGTCGTGTTGGACATCTGGCTGCAAGGCAGCCGCCTCGACGGCTTGGAACTGCTGGACTTTATAAAGCTGGAACACCCTGACGTCCCCGTCATTATGATCAGTGGTCACGGCAATATTGAAACGGCTGTTTCAGCCGTTAAGCGCGGTGCCGACAATTTCATTGAAAAGCCCTTCAAGTCAGATCACTTGCTTCACCTTGTCGAAGTCGCAACTGAAAATGCACGCCTACGTCGAGAAAATGAAGACCTGAAAGCA